>NZ_JBFUCP010000010.1:0-166565 GCF_056405175.1 Pedococcus sp. P1_H8 | reverse complement strand
CGGAGTCCGGTATGCCGTGCCGCTTCTGTGTTGCTGGACTCAACGGCGTCGCCGAGGAGGTCCGGCTGGGCGCGTGCTGGAAACCCCTGACCAGCACCTTCCACACCCTGACCTACCCGGCGACGCGCCCCGAAGGGCGGGACGGCAGCACGCCCCCACGACCTGCCGTCCAGCCCGCTGGCACCCCTGTGACCAGCGGTCCTTCATCGCCCGGACCCGTCGCCCCCTGCGACAGGTCCTGCACGACATGAGGCGTCCTCTCCGTTGTGTCCTCCTCGGTCCCCCGACCAGGTCTGACACTGGACAAGAGTCCGCACCCGGGGTCCTGATACATCGCCGGCGAGAAATCTTTTCGGCGGAGTTTTCGGCGGTTGTCCGGTATCAACCAGCCCGTCTGGTTCTCCTGTCAGATGAGCATTCCCTCACTACGCTGAACAACGCACGCGTGGTCGACACGACCCTCAGGAGATCCGATGGCCGCATCAGTCCCCCCGCCGCCCCCTGGACCGGGACCCACACCCTGGGTCGCGATCCCGCGCTCGGCGGCCCGGCGCCTGGACGTGCGGGTGCTCGACCCCGCCAAGGCGGTGCGGCTCGATGGGGATGACGCCCTCGCCCCCACCTTGTATGTCGGCAACCGCCTGCTCGTGCGCGGGCTCGCCACCCAGTCGGCGGAAGGTCCGATCACCGCGCTGAAGGGGATCGCCCAGCGGTTGGGCTACTCGGCCGACGCCCAGCGGAACCCACAGTTCGAGGCGCTGCTCCAGCGGAACGAGCTCGAGGCCCAGGTCGACGGCGCCCTCTCCACGACGGTGCTGTTCACGCCGTTGCCGGACCGTCCCGTCGTGGCTCCGGACGCCTGGCTGATCCTGCAGACGCTGCGCGCGGAGGACCCCCAGTCCGCCAAGTCGGTGAGCCTCAGCCACATCATGACCGCCGCTGGCTACGGGTCCGGCGTGGGCTACGGGTCCGGCGTCGGCTACGGCTCGGGGGTCGGGTACGGCTCGGGGGTGGGCTACGGGTCCGGCGTCGGCTACGGGTCAGGGGTCGGGTACGGCTCGGGCGTGGGCGACGGCGACGTGCAGATGCCCGGCGGCGGACCCTCGCCCCGATGCCCGGTGGTCTGGGCCGGTCCTGCACCAGCGCCACTGGGCTACACCGCGGAAACCTCCGTCGATGGAGCAGAGTGCGAGGACGCGGGCGACCCGAAGGGACCGGTCGTCGCGCTGCTCGATACCGGACTCGGGCAGCACCCCTGGTTCGGCTACGGCGTCCTCCGGAACGTGACCGTCGACGGCATACCCATCGGTGAGCGCTTCAGCCCCGACGACGACCCGGAGGGGTCCGGTTGCACCCTCGACCGGGTCAACGGGCTGCTCGACCCACTGGCCGGGCACGGCACCTTCATCGCGGGCGTGGTGCGGCAGCGCTGCCCCGACGCCACGCTGATGATCGTGCCCGTCATGCACGGCGACGGTGTCACCGACGAGGCCTTCCTCGTCGAGACGCTCGGACTCCTCTACGTCCGCCAGCTGCTGGCGTACCGAGATGGCGACAAGGGGCCGGCGATCGACGTCCTGTCGCTCTCGCTCGGGTACTACCACGAGACACCTGGGGAGTTCGACGACGAGCCGGCGTTCTGCGGCATCCTGAGGGCGCTGGCCAGCACCGGCGTCGCGGTGGTGGCCGCGGCCGGGAACGGCGGCACCAACCACGAGTTCTACCCCGCAGCCTTCGCGGTCGCGGGTGGTTTCGACCTGCCCGTGATGAGCGTCGGCTCGCACAACCCCGACGGCCGCACGGTGTCGGTCTACTCCAACACCGGTCCATGGGTACGCACCTATCGGTGTGGGACCGCGGTGGTGAGCACCATGCCGACCACGTTCAACGGCAGCCTGCAGTCGGTCCTGCTCCAGCCGGGCGCACCTGACCCGGCGGCAGCCCGCCCGCTGCGCGGGTCGTGCGACCCCGACGACTACTCGAGCGGGTTCGCCCTCTGGAGCGGCACCTCGTTCGCAGCGCCTGCGTATGCCGGTGACCTCGCTGCCTGCCTCGTCCGCGAGGGCTGGTGGGGGGTCACCTTCTCGACGGCGCAGGGCGAGTCCACCGATCCCCGGACCCGGGCCGAGGAAGTCGCCAAGGCACGGGTCGAAGGGCTGTCCAAGGCCATCGCGACGCTCGATGCTCCCGAGGGGGGCCAGCGGTGATGCACGCGGAGGGCGGCACCCGCAGCCTCGCCGAGCTAGCGGCACGCGCCTTCGCGGACTACCGGGACGGCCGCCCGGAGGCGATGTCGCAGCTGGTGGACAGCACCACCACGCTGCTCTGGCACACCGCCCGGGCGCAGGGCCTCAGCGGCCCCCAGGCCGAGGACGTCGTGCAAAACACGTGGCTGTCGCTGGTCCAGCACGCGTCGGGGATCACCGACCCCCAGGGCGTGCTGAAGTGGCTGCTCACGACCACCCGACGCGAGGCCTGGGCGGTGTCCAAGCGGGCCCGGCGCGAGGACGTCCGCGAGGACATGGGAGACGCGATGCCTGACGTTGCCACGACCAGTGACGAACCTGCCGAAGTCGTCGTGCGCAGCCAGGAGCAGGGGTTGCTCTGGCGGCACTTCAAGGACCTGCCCGAGCGCTGCCAGCAGCTGCTCCGGGTGATCGCCCTCGCCGACCGGCCCGACTACGCGCAGGTCGCCGACGCGCTCGGCATGCCGGTCGGCAGCATCGGTCCCACGCGTGGGCGGTGCCTGGCGAAGCTCCGAACTGCCCTGCTCGGCGACCCCGGGTGGGCGACATCATGAGCGGCGGCGTGAGCGGCGACTGGGGCGGCGATGACTGGAGCGGCGGCGACTGGGAAGCGGAGGCACTCGGCGAGATCGACGACCAGGACCTCAGGGCGCTCGCGACGCTGCGGACCGTCCTGCAGGCGAGCGACCCGGTGCCGAGTGGCCTGGCCGAGCGGGCCAAGTTCGCGATGTCGGTGGCCGCGCTCGAGGCGGAGGTTGCCGAGATCACCACGACGACCGCCGAGCTCGCAGGCGTTCGCTCCACGCAGTACGACCGCGCCGGCACCATCACGTTCTCCAGCGACCAGCTCAGCGCGATGATCACGATCGAATTGGTGGACGGCGGTGGCGCCCGGCTGAGCGGCTGGGTCACCACCGGACCCACGCACGTCGAGCTGCGCGAACGCTCGCGAACCCAGGAGACCACGACCGACGACGCCGGCCGCTTCACCTTCGCGTCCGTCGAGCGCGGCCTCGTCCACCTCGTCATGCGGCGGCTCGACGACCCGCAGAGCCGCCCGGTCATCACTCCCGCCATCGAGATCTGAGGTACGACATCGAGGTTGCTGACCACCAGGTCGCCGAGCTCTTGGCCCGAGCGCGGAACCTCAACGAGATCGGCCGGTTCCGTGACGCCGAGCGCTCGCTCCGTCGCGCCCTCGTGCTGGCTGAGCGCCTGGACGGCGAGGAGCGGGTGTCGACGCGGGCGCGGCTGCTCATCACCCTGGCCTGGCCGACCCTGGCACTGCACGGGCTGGACCAGGCGCTGGCGATGCTGGCCGAGTCCCGTGAGCAGAGCGACTCCGCCCGGCTGCGCGCGCTGAGCTGGATCCAGGAGGCAGTCGTCCACGTCTCCTGCCAGGACTGGCGGTCGGCCCTCGCGGCCCTGGACAGGCTCGGCGACACCGACGGGTTGCTCGTGCCGGGCGAGGAGGTCGCGGCGCGGATCAACGCGGGGCTGGCCCACCTCTCACTGCTCGAGCTCGGACCGGCCCGCACCGAACTCAGGACCGCGCTCGAGATCAGCGTGGAGCACGGGCTCGTGGAGCAGGAGTTCAAGGTCCGCCACAACCTCGGATGCCTCGAGTACTACGCGGGCCGCCTCCCGGAGGCCATCCGCCTGATGCGGGAGGCCGACGAGATGGACGTGCAGGTCGGCCGGGTCAGGGCCCAGCACGACCTGGCGCTGGTCCTGCTCGAGGTCGGGCTGCTCGACCAGGCGCGCGAGACCCTGACCCGCGCACTCGACGAGGCCAAGCGCGACGGCCACCGCCTCGAGGAGGCCGACCTGCGGCTCGACCTCGCGACGACCGCGCTGCTGCGCGACGACCTGGCGACCGCGCGTGACCACCTCGACGCCGCCGTGGCCGCCTTCCGCGCCAGAGGGGCGGGCGAGCGCCAGCGGAGCGCCGCCCTGCTGCGTGCCTGGGTCGCCGTGACGGACGGGGTCGTGCCCCGCGCCCTCGACCGGACCCTCGCGCCCTGGTTGGGCGTTGATCGACCGGTCACGCCCGACGAGCGCCTCGCGGCGCGGGTGCACGTCGAGGCGCTCCTGCTCCGGGGCCAGGTCGCCGAGGCCGGGTATGCCGCGCAGCGGCTGCGGGGACGGGTGCGCCAGGGTTTCGCTGCCGACATGCACGACCGCCTCCTGGTCGCCAAGGTCGCTGCGGCGCAGGGCGACAGCACCAGGTCCCGCCGGGCGGTGCGCTCGGCGATGCACAGGCTGACCGAGCGCCAGGCGCCGAGCCAGAGCGTCGAGATCCGTTCGGCCCTGGCCCTGCACGGCCGCCGGATCGCCGACTTCGACGTCAACGACGCCCTGGCCAGCGGATCGCCCGTGCGGATCTTCGACGCCGTGGAGCGCTGGCGCGCGGTGTCCCACCGCCTGCCGCTGCTGTCGACACCGGAGGACGGGCGTTCGGCCGAGCTGGTCGCCGAGCTGCGCCAGGCCCGTCGTGAGGGAGCCGCACCCGGAGAGGAGGGGGCTCGCCAGCGCGCTCGCGCCGCCGAGCTCGAGTGGGAGGTCAGCCGCCTGGACTGGTCGCGCGCCGAGGACGACGGGGTCGCGGCCGCGGTGGCCCCGGTCGGCCATGCCGCCACCCGCGAGCTGCTCGGGTCGCGGGGCGAACAGGCCCTGGTCTGGGTCGCGCAGGAGGGGGAGGAGTACGTCCTGGTCGTGACTGCCACGGGCACCCGCCTGCACCACGTAGGTGCCGCCGCCGAGGTCGCGGGTCTGGCAGACCGGCTCACACGGGACCTCCACGCGCACGCGTTCGCCGGCACCAACCCAGCCCTGGAGGCGGCGGTCGGCCGAGCCGTGGCCGGCTCCCTGGCCGCCCTCGACCAGCGGCTCTTCGCCGACGTGCAGCTGGACGAGGGACCCGTCGTCGTGGTGCCGGGGCGGACCCTCATGGCGGCGCCCTGGGGGATGCTGCCCAGCCTCTCGGGCCGACCGGTCACGATCGCCCCGTCCCTGACCCGCTGGTCGACCCCGCTGCTGTCGTCCGAGGCCGCTCCGGTGGAGCGGCTCAGGGTCACGACGCTGACGGGGCCGAGGCTCGACCGCGCCGCCGCAGAGGCGGCCGCGGTGACCACGGCCTGGGAGCGCGTCGGCGCCCTGGCGACCCGCCACGAGGGCGCGACGGCACAGACTGTCCGGGAGGCCTTGTCCGGTGCCGGCCTGGTCCACGTGGCGGCGCACGGCACCCACGAGCGCCAGAGCCCGTGGTTCTCCTCGTTGCGGATGGCCGACGGCCCCGTCTTCGCGCACGAGCTCCCGCGACAGGCGACGGCGCACCACGTCGTGCTGTCGGCGTGCGACGTGGGACGGCTCGACCCCCGCCCGGGCGACGAGCCCCTCGGGCTCACGGCCGCGCTGATGGCCCTGGGCGTTCGCAGCGTCGTCGCGCCGGTGGCCCCCGTGTCAGACGCCGCAGCGGCCGTGGCGATGGGGACCTACCACCGGCACCTGGCTGACGGCGACTCCGCGTCGGAAGCCCTGGCCGCGACGCTGACCGAACACCCGGGCGCCGGCGCCTTCTGCCTCTACGGCACCGACTGGCGACCGGAAAGGGCTCAGATCCAGAGGGCAGGGTCCTTGAACATGGCCTCGTAGGGGTCTTCATGCCCCTGCGGGAAGCGGATCACGGCCGGAATCCCCGTGGCAATCGCGCCAGCCGGAACGTCTTTGACCACGACGGAGTTCGCGCCGATCTGCACGTCGTCACCGATGTAGACGGGACCGAGGATGCGGGCACCGGCGCCGATCGTGACCCGCGATCCAACAGTGGGATGCCGCTTGACGCGCTGCAACGAGCGACCACCCAGCGTGACGCCGTGATAGAGCATCACGTCGTCTCCGACCTCGGCCGTCTCGCCGATCACGACACCCATCCCGTGGTCGATGAAGAACCGGTGTCCGATCACCGCACCGGGGTGGATCTCGACCCCCGTCACCGAACGCGCCATCGTCATGACGACGCGGGCCACCGGCTTCGCCCAGCCGCCGCGCAACCAGAGGCGGTGGGCGAACCGGTAGGTCCAGATGGCGTGCAGCCCAGGCGAGTTCAGCGCGACGTCAACCCGCGACGTCGCGGCTGGGTCGCGGGCGATCGCGGCGTCGAGGTCGTCGACGATGCGGCTGCGCGCGCGCCGGGCATACAGGGCGAGGGTCACGGAAGAAGCGCCACCTTGGGTCGGGTCGGGTCGGTCAGTGGGTCAGTCGAGCAGGTCGGAGAAGAGGATCGTCGACAGGTAGCGCTCACCGAACGACGGGATGATGACGACGATCGTCTTGCCGGCGTTCTCGGGACGCCGGGCGACTTGGTCGGCCGCCGCGAGCGCCGCGCCCGAGGAGATCCCGACGAGCAGGCCCTCCTCCTTGGCCGCGCGCTTGGCCCACTCGACCGCCGTCTCGGCGTTGATGTCGATGACCTCGTCGTACACAGTGCGGTCGAGGATCTCGGGCACGAAGTTGGCGCCGATGCCCTGGATCTTGTGGGGGCCGGGCTCGCCACCGTTGAGGATCGGCGACTCGGCCGGCTCGACGGCGACGATCTGCACACCGGGCTTGCGAGCCTTGAGAACCTGTCCGACGCCCGTGATGGTGCCGCCCGTCCCGATGCCCGCGACGACGATGTCGACCTGGCCGTCGGTGTCCTTCCAGATCTCCTCGGCCGTCGTCTTGCGGTGGATCTCGGGGTTGGCCTCGTTGGCGAACTGCCGGGCGAGGATCCCGCCACGCTCCGCCGCGATCTCCTCGGACTTGGCCACAGCGCCCTTCATGCCCAGCGCGCCCTCGGTGAGGACGAGCTCGGCGCCATAGGCGCGCAGCAGCGCCCGGCGCTCCTTGCTCATCGTCTCGGGCATCGTGAGCACCACGTTGTAGCCGCGGGCCGCACCCACCATGGCCAGCGCGATCCCCGTGTTGCCCGAGGTGGCTTCGACGATGGTGCCGCCCGGCTTGAGCTCACCGGCGGCTTCGGCCGCGTCGATGATCGAGACACCGATGCGGTCCTTGACCGACGAGGCCGGGTTGTAGAACTCCAGCTTCGCCGCGACGGTGGCCTCGCTGTCGATCAACCGGTTGATCCGCACGAGGGGCGTGTTGCCGATGAGCTGGGTGACGTCGTCATAGATGGGCATGCGCGCTTCCTTGCGTTCGTATGCCGCGCGCCTGCCGTGCGCGCGGACGTGGACGTTCGTCCTGTTCAGCGAACCAGACGTTATGCGTATTCCAACAGATCGTTATGCATTCTGGCAACGCTCGCCCACGTGGCGGGCAACGCAAGCTCCTCGCACGGCATACGTCGCGCTCTTGGGTCTGCTCATCCGTGCTTTGAGCCTGCTCACAATCCTGCTAAGCAGGCGCTTACCAGCCAGTAGAGTGACGGCCATGTCTGCGCTCGAGATCGTCGCGCTCGTCGTCTGCGGAGTGGTTGCCCTCGTGGGGATCGCCCTGTTCGCACGGGTCATCCGGCAGTTCTTGTCCGTCTTCCGGCTGGGTCAGCCCGACGGCACCCGCACGGGTGACAAGGGCGCGAGGACGGTGACGCTGCTGCGCGAGTTCCTGGGGCACACCCGCATGTCGCGGCTGCCAGTCGTCGCGGTGGCGCACTGGTTCACGATGATCAGCTTCGGGGTGCTGTTCTTCACGCTGGTCAACGCGTTCGGGCAGCTGGTCAAGGCCGACTTCGCACTGCCGGTCATCGGGCACTTCTTCCTGTACGAGTGGGTCACCGAGTTCTTCGCCTGGACCGGGCTGGTCGGCATCGTCACGCTCATGGTGATCCGGCAGAAGAACCACCCGCGCTCGGCCGCCGGTGAGGGCGGGCGTCGCTCGCGGTTCTTCGGATCGACCTGGTGGCAGGCCTACTACGTCGAGCTGACCATCCTCGGCGTCACGATCTGCATCATCACCCTGCGGGCGCTGGAGTACGCGCTGGAGAAGCTCGGCGGGACGACCGGTACGACCGCGGTGGGTCACGCGAACGCGCTGCACTACCCGCTGACCGGCTGGCTCGGGGGTGCGTTCGACGGCGCCTCTGTGAGCACGCTGGAGAAGGTCGTCGTCGTGGTTGCGGCGGTGAAGATCCTGATCTCGTTCGCGTGGATGATCACCATCTCGTTGCAGCCCACCATGGGTGTCGCGTGGCACCGGTTCCTGGCGTTCTTCAACATCTTCCTCAAGCGGCACGCCGACGGCCGCACGTCCCTGGGT
Organism: Pedococcus sp. P1_H8; assembly: GCF_056405175.1. NCBI lineage: Bacteria > Bacillati > Actinomycetota > Actinomycetes > Micrococcales > Intrasporangiaceae > Pedococcus > Pedococcus sp. P1_H8. The sequence goes on along the minus strand of NZ_JBFUCP010000010.1, from coordinate 158,061 downwards.
GAGCTGCAGCCGCTGATGGTCAAGGGTGAGCCGGTCGACTTCGAGAACATCGAGGACCTCGACGAGGACGCCGCCCTCGGAGTCGGCAAGGTCGAGGACTTCACCTGGAAGGGCCTGCTCGACTTCACCACCTGCACCGAGTGCGGCCGCTGCCAGTCCCAGTGCCCGGCCTGGAACACCGACAAGCCGCTGTCGCCCAAGATGCTCGTCATGGCGATGCGCGACCACGCCCACGCCAAGGCCCCGTGGCTGCTGGCCACCGAGTCCGAGCGCGAGGGCCTGGAAGCCAAGGACGACACGCTGACTGCCGTGTCAACGGTGCCGCTGGTCGGCGACACCGGCTACGACATCACCAACCCGCTCGCGGCCTACAACCCGCACGGCCCCGACGCGGTCATCGACCAGGACGTGCTGTGGTCCTGCACCACCTGTGGCGCCTGCGTCGAGCAGTGCCCCGTCGACATCGAGCACGTCGACGCGATCGTCGACATGCGCCGCTACCAGGTGCTCATCGAGTCGGCGTTCCCCAACGAGCTGAACGGCCTGTTCAAGAACCTCGAGAACAAGGGCAACCCCTGGGGCATGGCCGCCCGCGCCCGCCTCGACTGGGCCAAGGACCTGCCCTTCGAGGTCAAGATCCTCGGCCAGGACGTCGAGTCCGCCGACGACGTGGACTACCTGTTCTGGGTCGGCTGCGCCGGCGCCTACGAGGACCGCGCCAAGAAGACCACCCGCGCCGTGGCCGAGCTGCTCGACCAGGCCGGGGTCACCTTCGCGATCCTCGGCGACGGCGAGTCCTGCACCGGCGACTCGGCGCGACGGGCCGGCAACGAGTTCCTTTTCCAGATGCTCGCCGCCCAGAACGTCGAGACCCTCAACGAGGCCGGCGCCACCAAGATCGTCGTCACCTGCGCGCACTGCTTCAACACCATCAAGAACGAGTACCCCCAGCTCGGCGGCAAGTACGAGGTCGTCCACCACACCCAGCTGCTCAACCGGCTCGTCCGCGAGAAGAAGCTCGTCCCGGTCGCCCGCCCCGCCGACGTGCCGGGCAAGTCCTCCACCAAGGACGTCGCCTCCACCGCCGCGACGGTGACCTACCACGACCCGTGCTACCTCGGCCGCCACAACGGCGTCTACGCCCCGCCGCGCGAGTTGATCGGCGCCCTGCCCGGTGTCGAGCTGCGCGAGATGGAGCGCACCAAGGAGAAGTCGTTCTGCTGCGGCGCCGGTGGCGCCCGCATGTGGATGGAGGAGAAGCTCGGCACGCGGATCAACACCAACCGCACCGAGGAGGCCATCGGCACCGGCGCGGAGCGAATCGCGATCGGCTGCCCGTTCTGCCGGGTGATGATGTCCGACGGCCTCACCGCCGCCCAGTCCGAGGGCAAGGGCGAAGACGTCGAAGTCGTCGACGTCGCCCAGATGCTCCTCGCCGCCGTCAAGCGCCGCGACGACGAGCCGCTGCCAGTCCCCTCTCCCTGACCGTCCCCCGCGCCATGTCGCTAACTTCTGCTAGCAGACCTTGGCTCGCTCAGCAGAGGTTGCAACGTCTGCTGAGCGAGCCAACCTCTGCTAGCAGAAGTTAGGGAAATGGCTGGGGGGTAAGGCGCGAGGCCGGGTCAGTGGCGGGTGTCGACCCGGAGGACCGCGGCTTCGTCGAGACCTCTGGCGACGTCGACGGTCGGCGCGGCGCCACCACGGGAGGCGGGCCACCACCAGGCGGCGGCCGGATCGCCCGGCGGCTGGGGATAGCGCGCCACCAGCTTGTCGACCATGGCGTCCAGGCTGTCGTGCAACCGAGCGGTGAGGGCTTCGGCGGTCTCCCCCGCCAGCGGCACGAGCGGCTCCCCGACGACCACGTCGACCGCTTTGCCGCGACGCAGCGAGTAGCGGCCGTCGACGGTGAAGATGCGGTGGACACCCCAGTGCGCCACCGGGACCAGTGGCGCTCCGGTCGCGAGGGCGAGGTAGGCCGCACCCCGCCTGAAGTCCGCGCGATCCTTGACGACGAACGCCCGCCCGATCGTCGCCTCGGGATAGACCCCCACGACCTCGCCGGCCTGCAACGCCCGCAGTGCCTGTCGGGCAGCGAGCTCACCGTGGGCACGGTCGACCGGGAGGTGCCGCATCCCGCGCATTAGCGGACCGGACAACCGCGACCGGAACACCGACTCCTTGGCCATGAACCGCACGAGCCTGCCCCGCTGCACACCGGCGAGGCCGACGAACATGAAGTCGAGGAAGCTGCTGTGGTTCGCGGCGACGACGACCGGCCCCTCGGTCGGCAGTCGATCGGCACCAGACACGGTGATCCGCAGGCCGAACGCGCGGAACAACCCGCGGCAGAGCCCGATGACGAGGCGATAGGTGAGGTCCGGCACGGGAGGCATTCGGAGCCGCGGCCGCAGTCGCCTGCTCAGGCGACCTCGACCATCAGGGCCGCGAGCTTGGCCCGCGAGGCGATCTCGAGCTTGCGGAAGATGTGCGACAGGTGGGCATCGACCGTGCGCGGCGACACGAACAGCTGCTCCGCGATCTGCCGGCTGGTGAGGCCCTCAGCCACGAGCTCGGCGACGCCGCGTTCGGCTTTGGTCAACACGTGCAGCGGTGACGAGGACGCCTCGGGCGCGACCTGACCGGCAAACAGGGCCGCCACCGCGGCGACACCCTGCGTGGTGAACTGACCGCGCTCCAGCCAGCCGGCGGGACAGTCACGAATGGCTCCCGCGGCATACGCGACGCCGGGACGATCGCGGCCCACGGCGCGGCGGCTGACACGCAGCGCTGCCGCGGCCCCCGCCACCGGCCGGTATGCCGCCGTGCCCGACTCGGCGGCGATGGCCGCCAAGCCGTCGAGCGCGTCGGCGGCCCGCAACGGCATCGGGACCTCGGCCGCCCGCCGCAGCACGGACAGGTAGGAGGCCTGCGCCTGTGCGGGTTCGCCCAGTGACATCAGGGCGTCGGCCACGAGGAGTCTCGCCTCGACCGCGTCCCGACCCAGCTTGCTGCTGTCGGCCAGCACGACGATGTCGGCGGCCCGTCCTGCAGCGCGGCTGACATCGCCGACCGCCAACAGGTCGCGGGCATCCTGGAGCTGGACGACCAGGCGGACGGCCCAGGGCAGGGTCTCGGCATCGACGGCCAGGCCCGGCTCACCCGAGACCATGCGGTGCACCGTGTCGGCGAGCAGGGCGATGCGGTCCTCGCGGATCTCCTCGGCCTGGGTGCGGGCGAAGAGCGCCAACGAGGCCGCCTCGACCAGGCGCCCCTGCTCCCAGGCGATCTTGGCCTGCATCGTGCGCGCGGACAGCGCGATCCAGACTTCGTCGGGAGGGGGCGAGTCCACGATGACGGCTGCCAGCTTCTCGGCCTCGGCGAAGTCACCGGCTGAGACGCGGACGTCCATCAGGGTGCGTCGGACCTGCCGGATGACGTAGGGGTCGTCGCCGCCGAGGGCGAGGGTTCGCTCGGCATCGGCGCGCGCCGCGACCAGGTCCCCGGCGTCCAGGTGCATCTCGGCACGGATGGCCGCGGTCCGGGCCAGCTCGACGTCGCGCATCGGTCCGTCCAGGGCGCTCGCGTGCTCCTCGGACCGGTCGAGCAGACGAAGTCCCTCGTAGGTGCCGCGCACCTCCGACGCGCAGATGCCGGCTCGGCGGGCCAGCTGCGAGCCGATGATGGGCGGCCCGTCGCCGCTGGAGAGGGCGGCGTCCATCATGTCCAGGGCTTCGCGGGCCCGCATGGCGGCCGAGAGGGAGGGGAAGGCCCGGTTGGCGATGGCGTAGCCGCGCGGGCGGGTGGCTTCGACGGCACACGCCTGGCGGACGGCGGTGTCGACGAGGGCCAGCTGGCTGAGGAAGGGCGCATCGGCGGACCCTTCGTTGACGGCCTGCGGAATGACGCGGTCGGCCCAGGCCAGCAGGCCGGCCAGTGACTCCTGGGCATCGTCCGTGGCCTTGGCGAAGGCTCGACCGACCTCCCTCATCGGGGGCAACAGGTCGAAGCTGCCGTCAGGGTGCACCTCGACGAGGCTGCGCCGGGCGAGGGCCGACGCGAGCTGGACGGCCTGGGGCCGACTGACGCCGCACACATCCGCGAGGACATCGAGCCCGAGCGGGCGACCGATCACAGCGAGCCGCCGGAAGCACTGCTGCTGCTCTGCATCGAGCAGGTCGTAGGACCGCCGGATGGCCTCGGCGAGGGTGCCGGCCGGCGAGACGTCGCTGACCCCGATGAGCGCGATCTGGACGGCCAGCTGCTCGACCAGCGAGGGCAGGCCCCCGCTGGCTCGCAACAACCGCCGCAGGATGGCGTCGTGCCTGTCGAGGTCGACCGAGTGCCCGCCGGCCGCGGCCACTCGGGCCAGCAACAGCTCGAGGGCCGGACCCTCCAACGCCCCGCGAGTCGACGGAACGGGCAGCGGTGGCAGCTTCATCGCCTGCTCATGGGGGCGTCCCGCCACCGTGGTCGCGGTGCACAGGAGCTTCCAGTCCTCGGCATCCTCGACGAGGTCGTTGAGCACCCCGCCGAGACCCTCGATCGCGTCCACTCCGTCGAGCACCAACAGGGTGTCGCGACCATCCAGGGCTCGCTTGAGTGCCAACGTCGGCGAGTCACCGGGGGCGACCTCGGCATCGAGGGCATCAAGACACGCGGTGACGAGCGACTCGGTCGTCGTGTGCCGGTGGGCGGGGACCCAGGCCACGGCCGGTGCGGTGCTGGCGGTGTGCCGGGCCACGAGGGTCTTTCCGCACCCGGGAGCGCCCGTCAGCGTCACCCATCGGTTGCTGCCGAGCAGGAGCCGGAGGCGATCGAGATCGTCGTCGCGACCCACGCACGGAGTCAGCATTCGGACAGGCTATCGAAAACCCGCTGACCAAGATCGGTGGTTTCACCGATGCCGGTCCCCACGACCCACGGGCACTCTGATGGACAACGGAGATCCTGGATCCGACGTTGCGGGAGTTGCGGAGGGGCACCTCCCGAAGCGGCGGATCTGGGACAGGCGGACCGGGGGGTCACGCCGAAAGGCCGGGTGCGGGTTCCGGGGGGAGCCCACCCCCGGCCTTCTTCCTGTCCGGGGTCCTGCTGGGTCGTGCTGGGTCGTGCTGAGGCCTGCTGGCTGACGCGGGTCAGCTCAGGCTGTTCTTGGTCAGGAACTCCTTGGCCACCACGTCGGGATCCTTCTTGTCGACGACGACCTCCTTGAGCAGGGCTGCCAAGGTGGCGGTGTCGAGCTTGGCCGACACGGCATTGAGGGCACCTTCGATGGTCGCGTTGCTCTTGCTCTTGGTGATGAGCGGCACGACGTTCTGGGCGGCGTACATGTTCTTGGGGTCGTCGAGCGCCACCAGGTCGTTGGCCGCGATGCTCGGGTCGGTGGTGAACAGGTCACCGGCGTCGATCTGACCGTTCTTCAGCGCGGCCAGCGTGAGCGGGCCACCGGCGTCGAGCGGACGGAACGCCTTGAACTCCAGACCGTAGATCTTCTTGAACCCGGGGATGCCGGTGTCGCGGGTCTTCCACTCGGGCGGGCCACCCACGGTGAGCGTGCTGGCCTTGGCGGCGAGGTCGGCGATCGACTTCACGCCCAGCTCGTCGGCGCGCGACTTCTTCATGACGAGGGCGTCCTTGTCCTCGGCCGCCGACTTGTCGAGCACGGTGAGCGTGGCCGGAACCGATGCCTTGAGCTCGGTGTAGACGGCCTCGGCGTCGGTGCCCGTCTGGCCCTTCTTGAAGTAGTCGCGCAGGACGCCGGTGTATTCGGGGATGAGGTCGATCGACCCGTCCTGGAGCGCCGGGATGTAGGCCTCACGAGCCCCGATGTTCAGCTTCTTCTCGACCTTGACGCCCTTGGCCTCGAGGGCCCCGGCGTAGATCTCGGCGAGCAGTGCGCTCTCGGGGAAGTCGGCCGAGCCGACCTTGATGGTGCTGCTGGCAGCGCCGCCCGAGCTCGAGCTGGACGTGGTGGCGAGCGGGTCGCCACCGGAGTTGCCGCACGCGGCGGTGGCCATGAGGGCCGCTGCCGTGGCGATGGTCAAGGTGATCTTGGTGAGCTTCACGGTCCCGCTCCTACTGTTGATCAGGGGGTCTGGGGATCCACCGTACGTGCCGACGACGGAATGTCTACATCAAGGGGGGTATTACCTTGGTTACGGTTCGGTGACCGCCGACGCGACCCCCGGGCGGGTCCGGCCCCCCGGCCGGTGAGCCCGGGCGAGACGACGTAGCGCTGCACCACGGCGAGCAGCAGGTCGACCACGAGGGCGAGGACGGCCACCAGCAACGCGCCACCCGCCATCTGCGGGTAGTCGCGGACCTTCTGGCCGTCGATGAGGAACCGCCCCAGCCCGCCCGTGCCGGCCACCGCCGCCAAGGTGGCGGTCGCGATCACCTGGAGGGTGGCCGAGCGGAAGCCGGAGAAGATCAGCGGCAGGGCGTTGGGCACCTCGACCTTGCCGAGGACCTGCATCCCGGTCATACCCATGCCCTTGGCGGCGTCGCGGGCCGCCGGGTCGACACCCTCGACCCCGGCGTAGGCGCCGGCCATCAACGGTGGGATCGCCAGGACGATGAGCACGATGAGGCTGGGCACGACGAACGCCGAGTCGCCGGAGAGCTTGGGGAAGAGCCACAGCACCATGAGGTAGAGCAGGCCCAGACTCGGGATCGCTCGCGCGGCGCCCGCGAGGTTGACCACGAAGAACCGACCTCGGCCGGTGTGACCGATGGCGAGCCCCAGCGGGATGGCGATCAGGCACGCAATGAAGAGGGAGATCGCGGAGTACCAGAGGTGGGTGAGGGTCTGGCCGGGGATGCCGTCGGACCCGGACCAGTTGGCCGGGTCGGTGAGCCAGGTGAGGACGCCGTTCATGCCCGGCCTCCCGTCGCCCGCTGCCAGGGAGTGAGCACCCGGGCGAGCAGGATGATGATGCCGTCGAAGACCAGCGCGAGCACGACGCAGCCGATGATGCCCACCACGAGCGGGTCGTAGAAGTCGCGGTTGAACCCGTCACTGAAGAGCAGGCCGAGCTGCTGCACGCCGATGATCGTGCCGACGCTGACGATGCTGACGTTGCTCACCGCGGCGACCCGCAGGCCGGCCGCGATGACGGGGATCGCGAGCGGGAGCTCGATGGCGAAGAACCGCTTGCCGCGGGTGTAACCCATCGCGGTCGCGGCGTTCTGGACGTGGTCGGGGACCGCCCCCAGGCCGTCGGCGACGGTGCGCACGAGCAGGGCCAGGGTGTAGAGGGACAACGCGATGACGACGTTGACCGGACTGAGGATGCCGTAGCCGGTGAACAGCGGGAGGATCACGAACAGCGCCAGGCTGGGGATCGTGTAGAGCAGCCCGAACCCGGCGGTGAACGGCGCGTAGAGCCACGAATAGCGGCGCGCGAGCCAGCCGAGGGGCAGCGCGAGGAGGAGCCCGACCACCAACGGGATGCCCGCGAGGTAGGCGTGCGTCCACGCCAACCGCAGGACCTCAGGGATGTGGTCGAGGAACCAGGTCATGCCGCCGGCGCCCCGGGGTTGTCGGGGTTGGCCAGCTCGGGCCGGCTGGTCTGCTCGATGGCGGTCAGCACCTCGTGGGCCCGGACGGTGCCGATCAGGGAGCCGGACTCGTCCACGATCACGCCACGGCGGCTCGGGCTGGACAGCGCGGAGTCGAGGGCGGCGCGCAGCGGCCCGCTCGCCCGGGCGACGGTGCCACCGCGGTGCAGCAGCTCGGTGCGGACCTCGCCCTTGACGCGCGACGGCTCGACCCAGCCCAGCGGGTGGTTCTGGTCGTCGACGACGAGGACCCAGTCGGCGTCGATGCTGTCGACGCGCTCACCCATGCCGACGGTGCGCTCCGCTGCCAGCGGCAACCGCGGGGTCGCCTGGAAGGACAGCGCGCGGTAGCCGCGGTCGCGACCCACGAAGTCGGCCACGAAGTCGTCGACCGGATGCGAGAGGAGGTATGCCGGTGCGGCGATCTGGGCGAGGTGCCCCCCGACCTTGAGCACGGCCACCTGGTCACCGAGCTTGATGGCCTCGTCGATGTCGTGGGTGACGAAGATGATCGTCTTGCCGAGGTCGCCCTGCAGCCGCAGGAACTCGTCCTGGAGCTGCTCGCGCACGACCGGGTCGACGGCGCTGAACGGCTCGTCCATCAGCATGACGGGCGGGTCGGCCGCGAGGGCCCGGGCGACGCCGACGCGTTGCTGCTGGCCACCCGACAGCTGGGCGGGGTAGCGCTTGGCGAACGCCGGGTCGAGCCCGACGCGCTCGAGCAGCTCCATCGAGCGCTTCCTGGTCTCGGTCTTGTCCATGCCCAGCAGGCGCGGGACGGTCGAGACGTTGTCGAGCACGGTGCGGTGCGGGAACAGGCCAGCGTGCTGGATGACGTAGCCGATGCCGCGGCGCAGCTCGGACTCCTTCATCCGCCCGGTGTCCTTGCCGTCCAGCGTGATCGTGCCCGAGGAGGGCTGGATCATCCGGTTGATCATGCGCAGGGACGTCGTCTTGCCACAGCCGGAGGGACCGACCAGCACGGTGATCTTGCCGCTGGGTGCCTCGAAACTGAGGTGGTCAACGGCGACAGTGCCGTCGGGGAACTTCTTCGTGACACCGTCGAAGGCGATCATGCGGATCAACCTAACCCAGCACACCGACATCCGACACCGGCATCCGTCACCGACCAGCGATACTTGGCGGCGTGACGCAAACCGTGCACCTCGACGGCCACAGCCTCGATCTCGACGCCCTGGAGCGCGCTGCCCAGGGAGCCACCGCGTCGATCGAACCAGCCGCCATGGAGACTGCTGAGCGCTCGCACCGCCATGCGGCAGAGGTCAGTTCGCGCCGATCGGTCTACGGACGCACGACTGGCGTCGGAGCCGCGCGCGACGAGAGCACGGACTCCAAGGTCGACCACGGGCTGCGGCTGCTGCGCTCGCACGCAGCCGGCTGGGGTGAGGTGATGCCGTCGACCGTGGTGCGGGCGGCGCTGGCCGTGCGGGCCAACCAGCTGCTCGCGGGTGGGTCCGGAGCCAACCCCGCGCTGGCGCAGGCGTTGGCGGACCTCGTGGGCGCTCCGGCTGAGGACCTGCCGGTGGTGCACCGGTACGGCTCGCTCGGGACAGGTGATCTCACCGCACTCGCCGAGGTGGGGCTCGCGCTCATCGGCGAGCGCGAGCGCTCCGGCGGCGAGCACCGCGCCGACCTGCAGCTCACCTCGGCCGACGCCCTGCCGCTGATGTCGTCCAACGCGTTCGCGATCGCCGAGACGGGCCTGCACGCCGCCTCCCTGCACGCCCTGGCGCGCGCGGCAGACACGGTTTGCGCGCTGAGTTTCGTTGCCCTGCAAGGCAATCCGGAGGCAGTCAGCGAGACGGCCGCAGCGGCGACGCCCTTCCGGGGCGCCCAGGAGGTGATCCGCGTCCTGCGGGAGCTGCTCGAGGACCAGCCCGGCGAGCCGGCCCACCTGCAGGACTTCTTCGGCCTGCGCACCTGGCCACAGGTGCACGGACCGGTCCTCGACACCATCCTCGAGCTCAAGACCGTGGTCGAAACCGCCGCGAACACTGCCTCGGAGAACCCCCTCTTCACCGGCGTGGAGGACGTCGCCGAGGTGACGCACCACGGCGGCTTCCACGCGGCATACCTGGTGTTGGCGGTGGACACGACGTTGCTGGCCCTCACGCGGTCGGCGCAGGCCGTGCAGTCGAGGATCAGCCACACGCTCACCGACGCCGACAGCGGGCTGCCACTGTTCCTGTCGGACTCGACCATGGGGTCGTCGGGGGTGCTGATCGCGGAATACGTTGCGGCGTCGGCGTTGTCGACGATCCGTGGGGTGGCCTCGACGCCGTCGAGCGTGCAGACCGCAGGGGTGTCGGCCGGCATCGAGGACGACGCGTCCTTCGCGGGGCAGGCGGCACTGCGGCTGGGCGAGGCCACCGCTGCCTATCGGCGGATGCTCGCCGTCGAGCTCGTGTGCACGGTGCGGGCGCTGCGGATGCGAGGGGTGGTGCCGGTGGGTGAGCTGGGCGAGGCGTTCGCGCGGTGCGAGAGCCTGCCTGCCGGCATCGAGGACCGCGACCTCTCCCCCGAGCTCGCGACCGCCGAGCACATCGTGGAGCGGTATGCCGTGTCGACGCCGGAGGAGCGCTAGTCACCTTCGGCGCACGGCCCGGGGGGTCGGCTAGGCCTCGGCGGGCCCGCTCGGGCAGTGCTGTTTCTCCTCGACCGCCTCACGTGCCAACAGGTGGGTGGCGAGGAAGTCCGCGGACTCGCGGTGCCACCGGGCCGCCTGGCGCAGCATTGCGTGGCTCTCTCCCCTGACCGCGTCATAGGTGACGTCGGCGCCGAGCGCTCCCATCGCCGTCGCCAGCGCGCGGGAGGCGCGGGGCGACGTCATCCGGTCGAGCGTGCCGTGCATGAACAGCACGTGCAGCCCCCGGTGCCAACGGGCCCGGTCCTGGGCTTCGACCCACGGAGCCAGGGCCACGATGGCGGTGACGCGCTCGTCGTCGGCGAGGTGCAGGGCGACCCGGCCGCCCATCGAGTGCCCGAGCAGGCCGATGGGCACGCCGGGGTACCTCGCGGCGATCTGCTCGAGGGCGAGGCGGGTGTCCGCGAGCGGACTGGCCTTGTCCCCGTTCCAGCCGCGCACGGCATACCGGATCGAGGCCACGGCGATGTCGCCCTCGCCGGCTTCGCCGATGGCACGGGCGAACGGCGCCATCCGGAGCACCGCCCCCTGCCACGGCCGGACCGGGCGGTGGCTGCGCGACTTGCCACCGTGCAGGACGAGCACGACGGCGCGCGGCTGGTCGACCTCGATGGGCCAGAGCAGTCGGGGGGCGCGCACGGGTTCTCCTCACGGTGGGACGGTCGCAGTATTTCGTAGCCGGGGGCCGGGTGGATGGCGGCCCGACACAGGCGGGTGGCCGCGCTTGCTCACCAGGCGTCGTCGAGGGCCCCGCGCTGGTCGTCGGTCAGGGTCAGGCGCGCCCCGTCGAGCGCCTCGGTGAGCTGGGCGGCGCGGCTGGTGGCCACGATGGGGCGGATCGCCGGGTCGCCTCCGACCATCCACGCCAGCACCACCGCGCTGCGGGACACCCCGAGGTCACCCGCAACCTCGGCGACGGCCGCCTTGCGACGGTCGCTGCCGAGGTGGTCGAAGGCCTCCTCCGGCTCACGGTCGTCGCGGTCGTAGGACCCCTGCATCAACGGGCTGTAGGCCCAGGCCTCCCACTGCGGGTTGGCCTCGAGGTAGTCGATCGTCTCGTCGGTGATCCAGCCCATCCGGTGGTCGTGGATGCGGTTGCGGACCATCGGGCGCGGCTGGAGGTAGGAGTAGCGCAGCTGGAGGGTGTCGGCGCCCGGCAATCCCTGGCTCTCGGCGTGGGCGCGCGCCCGTTCGGCCCGCCAGACCGGCCAGTTCGACAGGCCGACGCGCCCGATCCGACCCTCCGCCGCGTGCTGGCCCAGGGTCTCGGCCACTTCCTCGACGCTGACCTCGCGGTCGTCGCGGTGGGCGAAGAAGAGGTCGACGCTGTCGAGGCCGAGCCGACGCAGCGAGGCCTCGAACTGGGTGTCGATCGCCGCTCTGGACAGTCCAGTCGTGGGGCCTGGAAAGACACCTGCTTCGACCGGCTCGCAGCCCGCCTTGGTGGCGATCTTGACCCGGTCGCGCATGCCGGGGCGTTGGGCCAGCCAGCGGCCGATGAGCGCCTCGCTGTCCCCACCGGCGCCGTTGTCGCTGAGCCAGAACGCATAGCAGTCGGCCGTGTCGATCCACACCCCGCCGCCGTCGACGAACTGGTCGAGCAGCGCGAACGAGGTGGCTTCGTCGATGCGGGTGCCGAACTCCATGGCTCCCAGGGCAATTCTCAGGTCAGCGGTCATGCCACCACTCTGGCCCCTCGCCCTGCGGGACGCCTACCGGGGGCGGGGGTGGGGCTGGGTGGTGAGCCCGCGGCATACCCCCGGGTGGTCTCAGACGTCGGTGACGTGGAAGTTCTTGAACGAACGGCTCGCGGTGGGGCCGCGCTGACCCTGGTAGTGAGAGCCGTACTTTGCTGAGCCGTAAGGGTTTTCGACGGGGCTGGACAGTCGGAAGAAGCAGAGCTGTCCGATCTTCATGCCGGGCCACAGCTTGATCGGGAGGGTCGCAACGTTGCTCAGCTCGAGCGTGACGTGACCGGTGAACCCGGGGTCGACGAACCCGGCCGTCGCGTGGGTCAGCAGCCCGAGCCGGCCGAGGCTGGACTTGCCCTCGACGCGGGCGGCGAGGTCGTTGGGGAGGGTGACCGTCTCGTAGATGGAGCCGAGGACGAACTCGCCCGGGTGCAGGATGAACGGCTCGCCCTGATCGACCTCGACGAGGCGGGTGAGGTCGGGCTGGTCCTCGGCCGGGTCGATGAACGGATACTTGTGGTTGTCGAACAGCCGGAAGTAGCGGTCCAGCCGCACGTCGACGCTCGACGGCTGGACCATGTCGGGGTCCCAGGGCTCGAGGACTACGCGTCCGTTGTCGATCTCGGCCTTGATGTCACGGTCGCTGAGCAGCACGGAGAGAGACTAACGCGAGGGGTATGCCGGCGGCCGTCAGTCTCGCGCGCGCCTTCGGTTAGACTTCCTGCCGCACCGCCCGCGGGCGGTGTTCACGTGGCTCTTGGGCCACGTGTGCCGGTGTAGCTCAATGGTAGAGCGCCAGCTTCCCAAGCTGGACACGCGAGTTCGATTCTCGTCACCGGCTCCAAGAAGAGAAGGGCCCAGACACGCTTTACCGTCTGGGCCCTTCTCTTCTTTGGTTTGAAAGCTCGCCGGGAATCGGGAGGAGCGCCGCCCGCGAGCGAAGCGAGCCCAGCACGCGACGGCTCTCGTCACCGGCTCAGACACGACGAAGGCCCTCCCAGTGACGCACGGCGCTATTCGCGTGGGCCCTCAGCGCGGGTGCGTTGGATGCGTTGAGCCGCGATGGTCACGACGATCAGGGTGACGACGAAGATGGCCACGACCTCGGGAGCAGACAACCCGCCGATCCTCGTGTCCAGCGCAACTGACGCACCGCCTGCCACGAGAAGCGCCAGGATGAACGCGACCACCCGTTGCCCCATTGTCGATCTCGCTCTCATTCGTGCTGCCAGCCTTTGCTGTCGTCACGGTTGAACCAGCTCTCTGGCCCCCGGCCGCGACGCTAGTGGCGAGGACGGTTTAGGTCGTCATTCTGTGACGATGACCTCTTTGGATCGCGATGCCGTGCCCACCCCACCCCAACAGGTGTAACGAGCCATCGGTGTGTTGCGGTCGGCCCCGGACTTCGTGGAACGGCCGACAGCTGACCCTCGACTCCGGACGCGAGCCGAGGGTCAGCTGTCGAAGCGTTCCGACCTCGCCTTAGCGGACGACCTGGACCTTGATCACCTGGGTCTGGCCGCCGACTCGCATGCCGATGTTCCAGTAGCGCTGGTGAAGCATCGCGCTCTTGAAGGTCACGCCGAGCGCCCACCGGTTGGTGCCGGTCTTGACGAACTTGTTGTCCAAGCCGCGCGGCGCCTTGGGGTAGGGCATCGCGTCGACATATCGCGGCTGACTCGTCGCGGCTGCCAGCATCGTGTAGGTGCGACCCGCGTGCACCGTGTACATGCCCTTGCTGTAGGTCGCGCCCTGGATGACGAACTTGGCCACCTGCGCGGTGAGTCGGGTCGTCGAGACGTTGCCAGCCTTGTCCGTCGCGGTCGCGGTGTAGATCGCACTGCTGCCGCTGAGACGCCGGCTGATGGTGCAGGACGCGATGCCCGAGAGTCCATCGCGAGCGCTGCAGCGCCCGACCGGTGCGGTCGCGAAGTACGGCGTCTTGGTCGAGACGCCAGTGATCGCCACCGTCGGCCGGGTCTGGTCGAGGTTGATTCCGGTGACCGAAACGGTCGCTGCGCCACCGTCGACGGCAGTGATGGTGCGCGAGACGGACTGCGCAGCGCCGTTACCGCTGAGCGTGACCGGCTGCGGGCAGCCGGACACCAGTGCGGCGCCGTTCGGGGTGCAGGTGAAGCCCACCGTGACGGCACTGCGGTACCAACCACTCTTGCTCTTGGGGTTGGCGCTGATGAGCGTCGCCGTGATCGTCGGGTTGTGACGAGTCGTGGAAGCGGACGAGGCGAGGAAGTTGGAGTCGCCCTGGTACTGGACGGCGACCTCATCGGCCTTGTCGGTGGGGAGTGAGTAGCTCAGCGTCGCGACTCCTGCGACGAGCGTCGCAGTCCCGACCGGGATGCCGTCGACGGAGAACGTGACGGTGCCGCTCGGCATACCCGAGCCCGGTGCCACCGGGGCGATGCTGGCCGCGATGCTGTCAGCTCGCACGGTGATGGTCGGCGTCGTCGCAGCCTGGTCGACGACCAGGGTCTGAGGCGTTGCGCTGGAGGGTGCGTACTTCGTCGCTGCGAGGGGCGTGAAGACCGCCCCGACCGGGTGTGCGCCGGGCGCCAAGGTGCCCAGCGCGGGGCTGGTCGCCTGGCCGTTGCTCACCGTGACGGGTGCGCCGAGGTCAGCGCCGTCGACGGAGAACTGGATGGTCCCGGCCTGGCCACCACCCACGGTTGCGGTCGCGGTCGCGGGCTGGCCGAAGACCGACGTGGCCGGGCTGAGGGTGGCGGACACCGAGGTCGGCGCGAGCGCGACGGTCACGGTCTGGCTCACCTGCGGGGCGCCCGCGTAGTCGGCGTTGCCTGCCTGGTCGGCGACCACGTCACAGCTGCCGGCGTGGTCGAACGACAGGGTGGTCCCGGTGATCGAGCAGGCCGAGCCGGTCGTGCTGGGCGCGACGGCGAAGGTCACCGGGTTGCCCGAGGCGCCGCCGACCGCGGTGAGGGTCTGCGTGTCGCCCACGGTCGCCGGGGAGGTGAGCGGGGCGAAGGTGATGGCCTGTGCCACGACGCCGACGGCGATGGTCTGCTGAGCCTGCGGAGCGTCGAGGTAGTCGGCGTTGCCGGCCTGGTCGGCGTCCACGACGCAGGTGCCGGCGTGGTCGAAGGCGACGGTCGAACCGCTGATCGAGCACGTGGAGGCGCTAGCGGCATCGATGGAGAACGTCACAGCGTTCGCCGATGCGCCGCCAGTGGCCGCGACCGGGTAGCTGTCTCCCATCACGGCAGCGCTGGGGGCCGCCGAGGTGAAGGTGATGGCCTGGGCGCCCCGGCCGACGGTGATCGTCTGGCTGGTGCTGATCGCGTCGGAGGAGGTGCCGTTGCTCGCGGTGACCGTGAAGGTGGAGACCCCGGCGCTGGTCGGGGTGCCCGAGAGCACTCCGGCGCTGGTCAGGGAGAGCCCGGCCGGCAGCGTGCCGGAGGACACGGCATACGCGGGGGCCGGGTAACCGGACGCGGTGAAGGTGTAGGAGTACGCGTCACCCACGGCGCCCGTGGCGGGCGCGGTGGCCGCGGTGAACACCGGCGCAGTCGTCAGGTAGGTGAATGCGCCGACGGCGGGGAGCGTGACTCCGCCGGTCGTGGTCACGTTGACCGGCTGCGGTCCGCCGGGAGGCGTCGAGGGCGCCGGAACGGTGGCCACGACCTCCGTGTCGGTCGAGGAGGTCACCGTCGCGGCGTAGCCACCGATGGTGACGGTCGCTCCCGTGAGGCCGACGCCATCGATGGTCACCGAGGAACCGGGCAGCCCGGTCGCGGGCGAGATCGTGGTGAGCTTCGAGGGGTAGTACAGCGTGACGATGCCGTTGCCGCCATGGATGCCGGCGGCCGCACCGGTCAGCGAGCCGGCGAAGTAGGAACCGCCACCGCCACCGCCGCCGTTGTTGCTGAAGTTGTACCGGCCGCCACCGCCGCCGCTGTAGCCACCACCGCCGCCTCCTGCGTACGAAGTCGTCGCGCCGCCGGCGCCGAGGCCGCCGCTCGCGACGGACCCGCCGCCACCACCCTGGGCGCTACCACCGTTGGTGAGCAGGCCGCCGCCACCGCCTGCGGTGCCGGCGCCGCCGCCGTTACCGCCAGTGCCGCCCGCGCCACCGCCGTTGCCACCACCGTTGCCGGAGGTGCCGGTGCTCGCTCCGGAGGGGAAGTTGTTCGATGCCGCGCCTCCGCCGCCGCCCGCCGCAGCGAGGATGCCGCTCTGGTCCGGAGTCGTGTAGACGAACGACCCACCGCCACCGCCGGCTCCTCGGCTGTACACGCTGCCATTCGTGCCGTAGCTGCCGGCGATGATGTGGAGCGTGCTGCCTGGGGTCACGGAGATGTTGCCGGTGAGTTCGGCCCCACCACCACCCCCGCCGTAGGACGCCCCGCCCTGCGCACCGGCGATGTCGACGTAGACCTGCGTGACGCCTGCGGGCACGGTCCAGTTTTGGACGGTCCCGGTGGCGCCGAAGGTCTGGGCCGTGTCAGTGGTGACTGCGAAGGACGGAGTGGCCGCGATGACGGCCGCGGCCGTCATCGTGCTGACCGTTACGCCGGCGGCAAGCAGGCGATAGCGCATCGATTTCATGAAATGTGTAAACTTTCTGTCAAATATCAGTCAAAGTCAGGTCTCGCCGAGTAGAGCACTATTCACGACCTTTCGTTGGGTTTTCATCCAGTTGGACCCAGAAGGGTGACCCTCGAGGAAGAGCCTGCGCAGGGGGTGTGGAGGGTCGGCCGTGATGCCGGGCCAGGCGGGCCGAATCAACGTCATCGTCCCGCCGGCGGAGCCCACCTCGGTGACGGTGGCCGGCGCGCCCCTGCTCGCCGATTTCAGCGGTCGATGACCAGGACGCCCCAGGTGTCGAAGCTCGGGACGTCGACAATGACTTGCTCGCCGTCTCGCTGCGGTGCCACGTCCTGAAGCCCTGGCCCCGCAGCGGGGTGCCCGAACCTCACGCGAACGGACTCGGACGCCACGCGAACGGTCAGCCTCAACCCCGTCGTGGGCTGAGTTTCCTGCCGCGCCACGTTCCACCTGCTATCGCCCTGACCGGTGAAGTCGACGAACTGGAGAACCAGCCGCCGGCCCTGCGTCGACGCACGCACCCAGACCGCGCCGGCCGCGGGGCGCAGGGAGACAGGCGCTCCGGAGACTTCGACGTCGCCGTTGATCCCACCGACGAGATGGGTCGTCGTCTCGAGGAGGTCGGGGTCGAAGAGCAGGTCGCCAATGGCAACGGAGAAGTCGGCGAAGGTGCGCAGCTCGCGCACCGCGGACTCGTCGAGCGTCGCGTAGTTCGGGTAGTACGGGTGCACGAGCACGCCTGCCTGCTCCCCGAAGAGGAGGTACTGGCCGCCCTCCGCCCACGTGGTGGCCAGCGCGAGCTTGGCTGCCGCGACCTCCGCCGGCCCGCAGGCCTCCGCGAACGGCTCCAGGTAGGCGGCGAGGATGACCGGACGGTCCGGCGCGAGGGAGCGGGCTCCACGGACCAGGTCGACGAGATCCGCATGGTCGTCATGGGGAGACCAGACCTCGATGTAGGTGGCGTCCTGCGCGGCTCGGACGGTGGTGCGGGTCGGGAAGTTGTTGACGTTGTTGAAGATCAGGGTCGCCTGGGGCAGGCGACGACGGACGGCGTCGATGAACGTGGGGAAGGCGGCCGCGAGGTCGAGCACCTCACCGCCGGCGGTCGTGGCGAGCTTGGGGTCGCCGTACTGGTCGAGGTGCAGGCCGTCGAAGCCCACGGACTCGACGGCGCGGCCCATCTCCTCGACGATGTGCCGGGACCAGGACGAGCCGGGGGTGAGGTCCGTGTTCCACAGGAAGTCCCCGAGCATCCACGGGGTCCCGTCGGGGTGGTTGACGACCTCCTCGGGGTGCTCGGCGGCATACTCCTTGCCCGCGGCGTACACCGCGGCATAGGCCAGGGCCTCGGCACCCGCGCCGTGCACGGCGTCGACGAAGTCGCGGACGACGGCGAGCGACAGCTCGCGGCCGAGGGTGTCGGTGAAGACGTCCTGCGGTGGCAGGAGCTGGGCGTGCCTGTACATCCAGTCGTAGAACTGCACGTGGGTGATGTGGAATGTGCGCAGCGACTCGGCCACCTCGGCGGCGTTGTCGCGGCCCGGGTGGAAGTCCGTGACGAAGCCGTACCGCGGGCGCGCGGAGCGTTCGAGGAGCACGTCGTATGCCGTGTGCACGGCTTCGCCGTTCACCTCCAGCGTGACGGCGTAGGACCCGGCGTCGAAGCTGCCGAGGGACAGCCGGGTCCTCCCGTCGGCGAGCTCCACCTGGCGTGACAGGACGAGATCGCCCAGGTGCGTCACCTCGAGCTGCCCCCGGTCGGCGTGGGTGGAGTCCACGAGCAGGGCGACTTCGTCACCAGGACCTGCGTCCGAGCGTTCGGGGCGGACGTCCAGGACGGTGCTCATCGCAGCCCCCGCTCGGCGCGCAGACCGAGCTCGTCGACGAGGACGAGGTACATGGCGTGCGACCACAGGAGGGGGGTCGCGACCGGGCCCCATCGGTCGACCCACTCGGCCACGTGACCGGGACTCTGCGGGTGGTCGTCGACCTGTTCCGGGAGGTCCAGCGCGGCGGTGGCCGTGGACTCGATCCACTCGAGGCACGCGATCGCTTCCTCCCTGCGGCCGAGCTCGAGCAGCGCCCACCCGAGCCACGCGGTGAGGAGCACCCATTCACCGCCGCCATAGAACGTGTCGCCGACGTAGCGGCGGACTCCGCCGCTGGGGACCTGCAGCTCGGCCTGGACCCGCTCGACCGTGCGGACGAAGGTGGGGTCGTCCGACGTCACCACACCGAACGGCAGAGCCAGCCACAACAGCGAGGCGTCCACGGCGTTCGTTCCGGCGTACTTGACGAAGGTGCCGTCGGACCGGAACTCGTGCAGCAGGACCTCCTTGAGGGAGCGTGCGGCGTCCCCGAAGGCGTCGTCGCCCAGGACCTGGGCGGCAGCGCCGAGTCCAGCAACGCAGGCGGAAAGAGTCGCCGCATGCCGGTGCTCGACGAACTCCTCCCAGCAGTCGTAGCACGGCTGGTCGCGGGCGGCAGCGAGATAGCGGGCGACGAGCTCGACCGCCTCTCGTTCATCGGGCCGTGCGTCACGTCCCTGTCTGCGCAGGTGGTCAGAGAAGGCCCACAGCCAGGTGCCGTAGCCGTCTAGCTGGAAGTTGGGCCACTCCTCCTCCCCGGACTCCTCGGCGCCATCGAGCTCGAACCGGGTCGGCAACATGGCGGCGATGTCGCCGTTCGTCGCGGCAGTGATGGCATCCTCGACCCGCTCGCGCATGCCGAGGACCGTGCCGCACACCCACCCGTGGAACCGCTCAGCGGCACGGTAGTCGCCGAGCCTGTCGAGGGCCTCGGCGCAGAAGCTCCCGTCGCGCAGCCAGGCGAACCGGTACGTCTCGTAGGTCGGGCTGGCGACGAACGCGCCGCTGGCGGCCTGGCCCCCGCTGAGAACTGAAAGCGAGTGATCCACCAGTCCTGTGCGGATCGAGGGGGTGGTGATGGTCATCCTTTGACGGCTCCTGCCTGGACGCCAGCGACGAACTGTCGCTGGAAGATGGCGAACACGGTGATCACGGGGACCACGGCGATCACGGAGGCGGCGAAGACCAGCCCCCATGACGTCGCGTGCTGTCCCTGGAAGAGGGCGATGGCGATGGGCAGGGTGCGCTTCTCGGGCGAGTCGATGACGGTGACGGCCCACACGAACTCGTCCCAGGCGCCGAGGAAGGAGAAGATGCCGGCGGTTGCCAGGGCCGGCCGGCACAGCGGGAGGATCAAGCTCCAGAAGATGCGGAACGGGCCCGCGCCGTCGATGAGCATGGCCTCGTCGAGGTCGCGTGGGATGGTCACGATGAAACCGCGCAGCAGGAACGTCGTGAACGCGAGCTGACCTGCGACATAGAAGAGCACCAGGCCGAGCCGGGAGTCCAGCACGTGCAGGTCCTTGGCCACGAGGTACTGCGGGATGATCAGCATCATCCCGGGGATCATCAGGGTCGCGATCAGCGCGAGGAAGATCGCACGCTTGCCCGGGAACTCGAAGCGCGCGAACGCGTAGGCCATCATCGCGCCGAGCAGCAGCACACCCGCGACCGTGGCCACGGCGACGAGGACGCTGTTGAGGAAGTAGGTCGCGAATCCCGTTGAGGCCCAGGCCTGCTGGTAGTTCGCCAGGGTGGGGTCACGGGGCAGCAGCTTGGGTGGCACCTCGAGCACATAGGTCTGCTTCTTGAACGACGTCGAGACCATCATCAGGAACGGCACGCAGGTGACCAGCGCACCCGCTGACAGCACGGCATACCGTGCCCATGGGATGGGTCGGCGACGCAGCGACGGGACTACGGCGGCGGTCACGCACCCACCTCCTGGTCGTAGTGGAACAGGCGCATCTGCGCAAAGGACAAGGCGAAGATCACCAGCGCGAGCAGGTAGGCGATCGCGGAGCCGTAGCCGAAGTCGAGGAACGTGAACGCCTGCTTGTACATGTAGCTCAGGACCACTTCGGTGTCGTTGGCCGGCCCTCCGCCGGTCATGACGAAGACCGAGATGAAGACGTTGAAGCCGCCGATCACGAGCATGACGGTGACGAACGCGACGACCGAGCGCAGCAGGGGGAGGATGACGCTGAAGAACTGGCGCACCGGCCCGGCACCGTCGACCGCTGCGGAGTCGAGCAGCTCGCGGGGCACCGCCTGGAGGGCCGCCAGGAAGATGAGCATCGACCAGCCGACGCCCTTCCAGATGCCGAGCAGGCTGAGCGTGATCATGGCCGACCACCGTCCGCCGAGCCAGTCGACCGGCTGGCTGGTGACGTGCAACCAGTCCACCAGCACGTGGTTGACGAAGCCGGCCTGGGTGTTGAAGAGGTACTCGAACACGAGGGACACGACGACCCAGCTGGTGATGACCGGCAGGTAGTACAGCGCGCGGAACACCACCCGGCCACGGATCGCGTTGTTGAGCAGCAGGGCCAGGAGCATGCCGATCACCATCTGCGCGGGAACCGTGGCGACGAGGTAGAAGACGGTGTTGACGGTCGCCTTGCCGAGGATCGGGTCGTGCAGCGCCCGGATGTACTGGTCGAGTCCGACGAAGGGACTGACCGCACCCTTGACCACCTTCCAGTCGAAGAAGCTGATCCGCAGTGCCAGGAAGACCGGGTACGCGATGAGGGCCGCGAAGAGCAGCAGGCCGGGGGCCAGGAAGAGGTATGCCGTGCCCCAGTCCCGTCCGCGCCCCCGGGGGGAGCGGCGCGGACGGGCCTGGGTGGCGGGGGCAGTCGTCATCCTGCGAGCAGGGGATCGATCTGCTTGGCAGCGTTGTCGAGCGCTTGCTGCACGGTCTGCTGGCCCTTGAGCGCCTTCTGCACCTCCGTCGAGATGATCGTCTCGATCTTGGGGTACTGCGGGTGCGGCAGACGCGGCTGCGCCGTCTTGAGCTGCTCGGCAAAGATGGCGTAGTAGGGCTGGATGTCGGTCAGCTTGCTGCCGAGGTCGGTGAGGACGGGCATCTGGCCCACCTTGGCCATCGCGGTCTGCGCGTCGTCGCCCAGCAGGTAGCGGGCGAACTCGGCGGCCTGTGGCTGGTGGTCGCAGCTGGAGGTCATGACGAGGTCCTCGCCGCCGACCACCGACACCGAGCCACCCGGCCCGGCCGGGACGAGCGCGGTCTTGAGGGCGAAGTCGGGGTTCTGCTTCTGGAAGATCGGGAACATCCAGGGCCCGTCGAGGATGCTGGCGTACTGGCCCTTGGGCAGCCCGACAGAGGTCTCGACCCCACCCTTGGCGCCCAGGATGATGTCAGGCAGCTGGCCCTCCTTGTGGAGGTCGGCGAGCAGCTGCACACCCGCCACGGACTGGGGCGAGTTGAGGTAGCCGGTCGCCTTGGTCAGGTCCTTGTCCGTGACCGAGCCTCCCGCGGACCAGATCCAGGGGAACAGGTTCCACCCGCTGGTTCCGTTGTCCGCGAAGGCGACGTCCTTGGTCCCCTTGAGCTTGGCGGCGAGGGCGCGCAGGTCGTCGAAGGTCTTCGGCGCGGCGTTCAGCCCGGCCTTCTTCAGGGTGGCTTCGTTGTACATCAGGACCCGCGTGTTGGTGTCCAGCGGCAGGCCGTAGTGCTTGCCCTTCCAGACGTTGGTGGCCAGAGCGCCGGGGTAGGTCTTGGCGGCGATGCTGTCGTAGTCCTTCATCACCCCGTCGAGGGCGGTGATGCCGCCCAGCTTGGCGAGCTCGGGGACCCAGATGATGTCGCTGCGCACCAGGCAGGGCAGGGTGCCACCGGCCGTGGAGGTCAGCAGCTTCTGGTGCAGCTGGTCGTAGGGGAAGGCGACGGACTTGATGGTGATGTTGGGGTGCGTCTTCTCGAAGCCGGGGATCACCACGGTGTTGAGGGTGTTCACCTCAGGGCTGTCGGCGCTGAGAGCGTGCCAGTAGGTGATGGTGACCTTCTGGTTCGTGGCTGCGTCGGACGAAGGACCGTTGGCGCAGGCCGCCAGGCCAAGCACCGCGAGTCCGGCGACGGCCACGCAGACGGGGGATGCAGGCATGCGTATGACTCCTCGTTGAGACATGAGCGGGGGCGGGACGGAGGGCGGGGCGCCATCCGGGATTATTTTCACCACGGAACTTAGTTGGTGTCAATAGGCACTTGCGGGGCACCTGACTCACTGCATTAACATCATCCTGAAATGAACGCTGCGGTAGCGAGGGGAGCGACATGGCAGTCACCGACGGGCTCTGGACGGGCGCGGCCGGCAGTGGCGCACTCGACGGCCTGGCCCGCGACCTGGCGCTCACCGTGCTCATCCACGGCCCCCTCTCACGGCGGGAGCTGGCCGACCGGTTGGGCGTGTCAGCACCGACCCTGACGCGGCTCAGCGCACCCCTCGTGGAACGCGGGCTTCTCGTCCCGGCCGACGAGCCGGTCTCCGGACGCCTCGGCCGGCCGGCGAGACCTCTCGACATCGCTGCAGGGGCGCACTCCTTCATCGGCGTGAAGCTGGCCGGCGACAGCCTCCATGCAGTCCGCACCAACTTTCGAGCCGAGATCCAGGCCGCCGCCGACGCACCTTTGACGTCACAGGATCCAGCCGAAGTCATGGACATCATCCACGACCTGCTCCCACGACTTGGTGCGACCCACGACATCAGCGGCCTGGGCATCTCCCTCGGCGGGAGCACGCCCGACCACCGGCGGGTTACGCGAGCGCCCTTCCTGCACTGGACGGACGTGCCCTTGGCGGATCTCGCCACCGAGCGCCTCGGCCTCCCCACAGTCATCGAGAACGACCTCGTCGCGCTCACCGTGGCGGAACAGTGGTTCGGCGACGGTCGCGACGTAGACAGTTTCGCCATCATCACCATCGGTGCAGGCGTGGGCTACGGCCTCGTCATGCACCGACGCCTCGTCACCAGCCCCGATGCCGGAGTCGGGCTCGTCGGTCACTTCCCCGTGGATCCCGACGGGCCGTGGTGCGCCGACGGCCACCGCGGCTGTGCGGACACGATGCTCAGCCTGACCGGCGTCAGGGCGCAGGCCGGGCTGGCCCTTCGGCGGGACGTGACCTACGACGAGGTGATGCAGCTGGCCCGCGCCGGCGATCCCGCAGCGACAGCCATCGTGAACGCCTCCGCCAGGGCGCTGGGACGGCTGGTCTCAGCCGTGGCCAACCTGACGATGTGCCAACGGATCTTCCTCTCCGGAGAGGGAATCGAGCTCGCGATCGTCGGGCGCGAGGCGCTCTCGGACGGCATCCAACGCGACAGGGACCCGAACGCCGACCCTGTAGACCTCGTCATCCAGCCCTACGACTCCGACCTCTGGGCCAGAGGCGCCGCCTCCGTGGCCATCCAGCAGTTCGTCCTCTCCGAGCCGATCTAGGGAACAGCGTCGGCTTACTCCTTGGGAACCGGGGCCTCGCGCACACCGGTGTCACAGCGCTCGTGGACCGCTTGACGCCCGGCGACCGGGCGAAGGGCTCGCACGTCTGGGGATGTTGTCGCGCGTGGCCGCCGGTCAGACAATGGGCCATGACCCGGCGCAGGCTCACCGACATCCTTGCGATGTCGCTCGGAGGTCTGTACGTCGTCGCGGGCATCGCGGAGACAATTCGCGCCGTCGTCACCGGTGACGGCGGAATCCCCTTCTGGTTTGGATCCCTCGTCGGTGGTGGCGCGCTGATCCTGCTGGGAACTCTGGGTCTGCGTGGTCGCCCGAGGTTGGCCCGCGGCCTCGTCACGGTGGGGTGTCTCGCCGGAGTGCTCGCGACCCTGTGGACGATTGTCATCCCCCTGTTCGCCCTGACCGTCGTCGTCCTCGTGCAACGGAACGGCGAGGACGCACTGGCGCGACCGTCGGCATCGTGATGCTCCACGGATGGGCTCAGCCGCCGCCACCCCCACCGCCCGCTCGCCCCCGCGAGTCGACCCCTGATCAGGAGCCAGCGACGTAGTCAGGACGACTGCCGGTGGACAAGCTCTAAGGGCACGAAGGCCACGTCGTTGACAGGGACGCAGCAGCTGAGGTCGGCGCGGCAGGCCGCCGGTGGTGGTGACGCTTCGAGAGCTGCACGCACGCCGCGGAGCTGGTCCGCAAAGGCGGTGAGCTCCTCGATGCGACCGGCGATCTCGGACTGCTTCTCGTCGATGAGCTGCACGACCCGGTCCTGGGCGGAGCTGCAGTCTGCTCCGCCCCAGACGGGCAGCAGATCGCTGATCTGCTCACAGCTGAGCCCGAGCCTGCGGGCTCGGGTGACGAACAGCAGGCGGACGGCCGACTCGTCCTCGTAGACCCGGTAGCCCGAGCCGGTACGCGCCGGCGCGCCCATGAGGCCGATCCGCTCGTAGTAACGGACCGTCGAGACGGGCACACCCACCTGCTCGGCAAGCTGTGAGATCCGCACCTTTCAACGGTAAACCCGTCACCCGGGTTCAGGGTCAAGCCCTTGACCTTGAACCCGGGTTCAGGGCCTACCTTCGGCGCACGGACCGAGACACGGTCCACGCACCAGGGAGGCAGCGATGTACGAAACACGCAAGGTCGTTCCCGTCGACGACATCGAGATCGCCTGCACCATCGTCGGGGACGGCGACCCCGTCGTCGTCCTCCACGGCGCGATCGGCCTCGGCAGCGCCTACCTGCGCACTCTCGACACCTGGGGCGACGAACTCCGCCTGGTTCACTACGACCAGCGTGGCAGCGGTGGAACTCCGCTCGGTGATGCGCAGAAGGTCACCTTCGCCGGCGGCGTCGAGGACCTCGACGGGCTACGGCGAGCGCTGGGTCTGGACCGCGTAAGCCTGCTCGGACACTCGGCTGGCGCATACCTCGCGGCGCTGTACGCAGCCAAGTACCCCGAGGCGGTCGCCGGTCTGGTGCTGCTCAACGCCGGTCCCCCGCTGGTGCCGGACCTGATGCGACGGTTCGGGATGTCGATGGCCGCCAGACGAACGCCCGCCGACGATGCCGCTCGGATGGCCATCGAAGAGTCCGACGGGTTCCGAAACCACGAGCCGGCCGCGTTGGAGCACCACCAGCTAAACACGTTCATCCCCTTCTTCAGGGATCGCGCGACCGTCGACAGGGTCTCCTTGGGATTCACGGCGATCACGGCCGCGAACGTCCAACTGGCGGCCGAGCGGATGGTCGGAAGCTTGGGCGCCCTCGACCCGATGCGGCAGTTCGCCCACATAGGCTGCCCCACGCTGGTCGTCCATGGGGGGCTGGACCCCATCCCCGTCGACTGGAGTCGGCTCGTGGCCGACACGATTCCTCGCGCCGACTTCGTCGTCCTCGAGGCCGCGAGCCACTTCCCGATGATCGAAGATGCCGCCGCACTGCACCGCGCCGTCATCCCCTGGCTCCTCCGACTGCCCCGTGAATCCGTCAGGCCGAGCCGCCGTGGTCCGGCGCCTGAGGTCGCCATCGCAGCGGTGGCATCTGCCGTCCGCGCAGAATGACCGTTGCGGTACCCAACGGAAGCCTCGCTGTGCATGCGTCGCGGGCGGTTTGAGGCTGGCTGCGCATTTTGGGGGAAGTCTTCACAGGGAAGTGGGAAGACCATGGCGGGTGGGCGCATCCGCACACCGACGGCATCGGAGGCCCGACCGGGTGCGCGTTGGGAGGCGTCATGGCGTCCAGAACTCTCCTGGCCGGTGTCGCCGTCGTCGCGACGGTAGCCCTGGTCAACGTGGCCCCCGCGGAGGCGCGGGATCGGCCCTTCTCCACCTTCCGCATGGTCGTCCGGCCTGTGCTCGATCCGGGTGACGGTGGTAGCACGACGGGAGGCAGCGGCCAGTTCAGCAAGGTCGCCATCGAGCAGTATCGCTGCAACGTCGCCGCCGGGGCCGCGTACGGCTCGCCGGCTGGCGCCATGGACATCTCGTGCAACGACACCGAGCCGTACCGGCAGGACTTCAACCCGGACAACGAACTCGCGATCGCGGTGAACCCCAAGGTGCCGACGCACCTCCTCGCGGGGTCCAACGACTACTTCTACCGGTTCAACAACTCCACCGGTGTCCGGCAAGCACTGGTGCCGACCGGGTTCTTCACGTCGATGGACGCGGGGGCGACCTGGGTGGACGGCCAGGTCCCGCTCCGCAGCGGCAACGGTGCTGGAGACCCGTCGCCGGCCTTCGACGGCAAGCTGTCCGGCAGCACGGCCGCGACAGGGTGGGCGATGATGGCGCAGCTGGAGAACACCGGCGGCCAGGGTGGCCCCTACGTGTCCCAGGGCGATGTCGCAGTCAGCTGGTCCTCCGACGGAGGGATCACGTGGAACGAGCCCGTGACCGTCATGAAGGGCAAGGGAACCGGCATCGGTCCAGCCAACAGCGCGCTGTTCTTCGACAAGGAATGGCTGACCGTCGACAACTACCCGGCCTCGCCGCACTACGGGCGCGCCTATCTCGTGGCGGCGCGGTACCTCAACGGGCTCCAGGGCTCGTATGACGAGTCGCCGGTCTACTTCGCCTCCTCGGACGACGGTGGTCGGACCTGGTCGGACCCCAAGGAGATCTCGGGCACGAACCCTCTCTGCAGCGCGCAGAGCGCGGGACCGGCGGGCGAGTGCGACGAGGACAGCTTCCCGATCCCCGAGGTGGCCTCGAACGGTGACCTCGTCGTGCACTTTGCCACTGGCAACGTCGACGCGGCGTGGGAGACGGCCGGCGAGTACGAGCAGACCTTGCTCGCGGTGAAGTCCACCAACGGGGGCGCCACCTTCAGCGCCCCGGTCGTCATCGCCCCGCTCGAGGACGGCGCTGCCGACACCCCGTGGAGCGTCATCGGGCGACAGACCGTGACAGGACACCAGATCCGGTGGCAGTCACCGGGCACCATCACCGCCGACCCGACGAACGCGCAGCACTGGGCCGTGGTCTACAACGACAACGCCGCCGGCGTGCACGACAACGCCCCGGCCAGCTGTCTGAACGACATCCCGGGTGAGGCGCCGGACTACAACCCGTGCGGCGCCGTGACCGACACGAACATCTACCTGGCCGAGAGCTGGAACAGCGGGGCCTCGTGGACGCCACGGATCACCCTCGACGGCTCCGCGGGCGACCAGTGGTTCCCCTGGGCTGACTTCCGCTCCGACGGCTCCCTCGCCGTGGCCTACGACTCCAACGAGAACATCGCCGACCCCGGCGCTGACCGCGACGACACGTTCAACCACGTGCTGCTCACCGTCGCGCCGCGGACCTCCGCCGGTGGGCCCGCTGTGGTCACCGGCCGTGAGGTGCTCGTGCCCAACGGTGCCGGGCGTCAGCCCACGGAGCAGGTCGACCTCTCGGTGACGCACTGGGCAGGGCAGTACGTGCCACCGAGCGCCTGGCCCCGCAGCTGCGGCCCGGACGGCTACACCGACCCGCCGGTCACGGATGCGTCCGGCAAGGACTGCAACGTGTTCGACGGCGACTACACGGGTCTCGTGGTCGGCTCCGACGACCGCGTCAACGTGGTCTGGACCGGCCTGAACCGGTTGGCCGTCTCGCCCCAGATCGACGCCTACACAGGGCTCCCGCACGACGGGTACGCGCAGGACGCCATGTTCGCCCGCAGGTAGGAAGTGAACAGCTAGGAGGTGAAGACGAGGAGGGCTGTGCCGTCGGCGGCGCCGCGGCACAGCCCCCTCTATGCCGCGGTAGACATTCAGCGTGGGCCGAGCTGCGGGTCGCTCCCGTTGGACGCGTACTGAGCCGTCGCGGCTAGCGGCTCGGCTCGGTGGCCCGCTCCTCCTGGTCCGCGGCCTGTTGAGCGACGGCCGCACCCTTGAGCTTTCGCGGCCACGCGCTGAAGTCGCCCAGCAGCGTGAGCAGCGCCGGCACCAAGATCGTCCGCACGACCAGCGCGTCGATGAGCACCCCCAGCCCCATGACGAACGCCAGCTCGCGGAACTGCCGCAGCGGGATCAGCGCGAGCATCCCGAAGCTCGCCGCCAGGGTGATGCCGGCTGCGGTGATGGCGCCGGACGTCTCGGGGATCCGCTCCGCAATCGCCTTGCGGAGCGTCGTGTGGTTGGCCCGGGTCCAGACGTGACCGACCCCGTAGATGTTGTAGTCGGAACCAAGGGACAGCAGCAGCACCGAGGCCGCGAACGGCACGTAGAACGCCACACCCTCGTGGCCCAGCCGGTCCTGGAAGACCAGCGTCAGACAACCCAGCGACGCCGCGAGGGCAAGCACACTGCAAGCGAGCAACAGCACCGGCGCGACGATGGCACGCAGGAACACCATCAACAGGACCAGGTTGACCAGCAGCACCGCGACCGCGATGCGGCGAAGATCGGCGTTGGTCGCTGCCACCAGCTCGCTGGCCACGGCGGTGTCTCCGGCCAGGCCGTATCGGGCGCCCTCCAGACCAGCCCGCTGCAGCAGTCCGGGCATGGTCGCCGACAGGTGGTTCAGGTCTCGGATCGCCGTGGGCCCAAGGGGGTCGTGGTCGAGGATCACGAGGAGGCGAGCCGCGTCGCCACTCTTGGTCACCAGTGCACCACGCACGACCTCGTCCGGCAGGGCGTTGGGGCTCAGGACACCGGCGACCCCCGGCTGGTGCCCGAGCTCCTGACCGAGGCGGGTGAGCTTCTCCCGATCACTGCCGACGCCGTTGCCCTGCAGTAGCAGCTCGGTCGGCCCGACGATGCCGGGCGCGAAGCCCGAGGAGGCCGCTTGCGCGGCCGCGTGCGGCTCACTGTCAGAGGGGAGCGACGCGACGAAGGACACGCCGAGGTGGAGGCGTCCCGCGTCGGCGGAGAGCGCCGCCAGCCCCAGCACACAGGCTCCTCCGAGGACCAGCGCCACCACCCTGACGGTCAGGACCCGGGCGGCGGCACGCGCCACGGGAGGACCGATGCTTCGCTTGGGCCGCGTCGGCGACGTCGGCCAGAACAGCGCGCGACCGAAGATGGCCATGAGGGCCGGCAACAGGGTCAGCGAGACGACGACCGCCGACAGCACCGACAGGGACAGCACCGGTCCGAAGGCGCGGAAGAAGCCAGACTTCGCCACCAGCATCGCCGCACTGCCAGCCGCCACCGCGATCCCCGCGACCAGCACGATCCGACCGGTCTGCGAGGCCGAAGCCCTGGCCGCCGTCAGCTTGTCCAAGCCATCTTCGAGACCGGTGCGCATACTGGACAGGTAGAAGATGGCGTAGTCCGTGACGATGCCCAGCACCAGCGCGAGAACCAGCGGTTTGAGTTCCTCGGGAGCCCCGCCCTCAACGAACCCGCCGGCATAGTTGGTGACGCGCACGGCCAGGAAGTACGACGCCGCGGCCGTCACCAGCGCCACGAGCGGGGCGACGACCGAGCGGAACTTGAGGGCGACGATCCCGATGACCGCCACGAGGGTTGCGCCCTCGAGTAGCAGCAGGTGGTCGTAGAGGATCTTGGACTGGGCAAGCTGCGCGGGAACGGTGCCCGTCACCCCGACCAGGTGGTCGTCGGGCTGGTTCACGTGCTGTTGGCCGAACCTGCGCGCCGCGGCGACCTCGTCGCCGAAGGTCGTACCCGGTTTGGTGAAGACGAAGCTCAGGGCCGTGGTGCCCTGCTCCGACGACGACGGAAAGGCGCCCTGGCTGTTGGCGATGGGCACCACGGCCACGATGGGGCCGACGTCACCGATGGTCTTCTTGGCCACCCCTACCGCGCGCTGGACGACCCGCTGCTGCGCTGCCTGCGACAGGCCGCGCTCATCGCGTTGGACGAGCAGCGTGCGGGACAGCACCGGGAACCCGAAGGCCTTGGCCGACGCTGTTTCCGTCGCGATGGCGCGGCTGTTGGGCGGCGCGAACCCGCCCAGGTCCGCGTTGGGGGTGGTGGCAGGGAGCCACAGGGCGGCCGCGATCGCGCCGACCGCCCACCCCAGCACGACGAACCAGCGGAGCCGCACCACCAGCCAGGCGTAGATCCTGGCGAGCGAGCCGGCCTCGGACTTGCGCCACGACCTCATTGATCAGCCTTCCGTGTATGGAGAAGGACTATCCCATTTCAGCGTCCGGCACACCCCGGGGCACGCGGCGGCGCGAAGGCGCACCTCGAACGGCATACCCCCCAAGCGGTCCATAGACGCGCCGGCCGGGTCCGTGGCAGCGTGGCTTCATGATGCGCACTATCGACGCTGACTATCTCGTCGTCGGGGCCGGTGCCATGGGGATGGCGTTCACGGACGCGCTCATCGACCATGCCGACGTCCGCGTGGCCCTGATCGACCGTCGCCACGGTGTCAGCGGGCACTGGCTCGAGGCGTACCCCTTCGTGCGCCTGCACCAGTCCTCTGCCTTCTACGGCGTCGCGTCGACCCTGCTCGGGGGTGGTCAGCTCCAGCAGCGTGGGCCCGAGAAGGGGCTTCAGGAACGAGCCACCCAGTCGGAGATCTGCGCCTACTACGCGCGGATGCTCGACCGGATGGTTGAGTCGGGGAAGGTCGAGTTCTTTCCCAACTGCGAGTACGTCGCTGACCGCGGGGTCGTCTCGCGCATCTCGGGTGAGCGGTTCGAGGTGTCGGAGGGGTGCCGCATCGTCAACGCCCACTACCTGGCCCCCAGCATCCCCGCGGAGAAGCCGGCGCCGTTCGACGTCGCCGAGGACGCCCGGGTGCTGCCGGTCAACGACCTGGCGCGGCTGGAGGAGGCGCCGAGCCAGTACGTCGTGGCCGGGGCGGGCAAGACCGCGACCGACGCCTGCATCTGGCTGCTGTCACGGGGCGTCGACCCCGACGCGATCTGCTGGGTGCGGCCCCGCGACCCGTGGATGATCAACCGCGCCGTGGTCCAGCCGAATCCCGCGATCTTCCTCGGCATGGCCGCCGACACCATGCAGGCAGCGGCCCAGGCGACCTCGCTCGACGACTTGTTCCTCCGGCTCGAAGAGGCCGGCATCATGCTGCGGATCGACAGGACGGTCCTGCCGACGATGGCCAAGGCCCCGACCCTTGCCACGTGGGAGCTCGAGCAGCTCCGCACGCTCGAGAACGTCGTCCGACGCGGGCACCTCAGGACCGTGGACCGGGGAAAGCTCTCCTTCGCCGACGGATCGGTCGCCGTCGCGGAGGACGCCCTCGTCGTGCACTGTGCGGCAGACGGACTGAAGTACCCCCCGCTCGTCCCCGTCTGGCGCCCGGAGGAGATCACCCTGCAGGCGATCAGGGCCGGCTTCCCGTGCTTCGGGGCGGCACTGGTCGGGTACGTCGAGGCGACCCGCGCTGACGACGACGAGAAGAACCGGCTCTGCCCGCCGACGCCGTACGGCAACTCGATGGCGGAGTGGGCGCGGATGAACGTCCTGGGCACCCGAGCAGCGATGTCCTTCATGGCCGAGCCCGACATCAGGGAGTGGTGCAACCAGGTCTGGCTCAACCCGGCGCGCATATCGCCCGGACAGCCCGCGTCGGCGGCACTGGATGACGCCCGCGAACGCCTGGCGACGCACACCGGTCCGGGGCTGTCAGGGTTCGCGGCGCTGTTGTGAGCCGGTCTCCTCAGCCGGCCTCGACACGGACGTTCCCCGCCGGTGGCGATCAGGCCGGGGCCTGCCGCTCGACGAGCGACTTCAGGTTCGCTAGCTCCTTGCGCGCCTCTGTGGGGCTCAGGATCGCCAGCTCAATGACCTTGCCAACCGGACCGAGTCGGCGGCGCCACTGGGTGGCAACGTGGAGCCGCAGGTCCGTGCCCCCAGAGCGCCCGCTGAGACGCGAGGTCACCTCGAGCTGCAGGCCGAAGTAGGCATCAGTCCTCGTGACCAGTTCGCGCGGTGCGTCGGCGCGCAGCACCGTCGTGCGCGCGGAGAGCGGGCCCCGTCTCGAGACGTACGTGGAGCCGGGCAGGCCGTGGGCACCCTGCAGGTCCCCGATTACCGGCTTCCCGGTCTGCCACTGCGGAATTCGGGTGGGGTCGACGTAGGTGCGCCACACCTGCTCAGGTGTTGCCTTGATCCAGACGGAGTGCTCGAGCTCGCCCACGCGATCCACCTCCGCGCCGACGACGACGCCGACACTCACAAGGGTACGCATCCGGCGTCCGGGCAGCCTAGGTCCGCGTCGCCCGCATCTGGGCCGCCACTGCTTCGGCCTCGCGAGAGTCCTCGCGCAGCAGGCCGTCCACCACACCGGCCCCGTCCTCGTCGGAACGGTTCTGGCTGAGCTTGGCCTTTGCCTCCACCCGCTCGACGGCGATCTCGACACCCACGATCGCGCGCAGCTGGCCCTGGAGGTATCGCTCGGGCGCATCGGCACTGCGCCACGGCGCCTCACGATGTCCCTCGTGCCGCTCGACGAGCTCGTCCACGGCTCCACGGACCCACTCGGCGTCGTCGTGCACCGTCGCCCTCCCGGTGAGCTGGACCACCGAGTAGTTCCAGGTGGGCACGACCCTGCCGTGCTGGGCCTTGCTGGCGTACCAGGACGGCGAGATGTAGGCCTGCGGACCGGTCACGACCAGCAGGACCGGTTCGTCGGCGCCGATGGACGTCCAGTGCGGGTTCGCGCGGGCCAGGTGCGCGATGACGGTGTCGCCGCGCCAGACGACGGGGAGCAGGGTCGCCAGCGGGTAGCCGTCCGGGCCGACAGTGATCAGCTGCGCAGAGCCGATCTCCGCGACCATCCGGCGGATGGCCTCGGCGTCGTCCAGGGCATTGAAGTGGGGCACGTACATGGCCGTCAGTCTCTCTCCCCGCCGAGCCGCACGCGCACGGCAGCACCCGCGCACAGGACGACGACGAGACCGCCGACGATCGTGGTCCAGGTCAGGTCCTCCCCCAGCAGCAGTCCCGCCCAGGCGATCGACAGGACCGGCTGGACGAGCTGCACCTGGCTCACCTGGGCCATGGGTCCGATCGCCAGGCCGTGGTACCAGGCGAAGAACCCGAGGAACATGCTGACCACACCGAGGTAGGCGAACGCGGCCCACTGCGCCGTGGTCCCAGACGGTGGTTGCTGGGACGCGGACAGCACCGCCAGGAACACCATGAGCGGCGAGCAGAGCACGAGCGCCCACGACACCGTCTGCCACGCGCCGAGCTCGCGTGCGAGCAGGCCGCCCTCGGCATAGCCGATCGCCGCAGCCACCACCGCGCCGAAGAGGAGCAGGTCCGACCACCGCAGCTGCCCGACGCCACCCCACTGGGCTGACGCGAAACCCATCGCCGCGACCGCACCCACCACCGCGATGACCCAGAAGGCGACCGGCGGACGCTCGTGAGCGCGGAGCACGGCCATCGTCGCGGTCGCAGCCGGCAGCAGCGCGATGACGACGGCGCCATGACTCGCGGGTGCGGTCGTCAGCGCGTACGACGTCAGCAGCGGGAATCCGACGACCACCCCGCCGCCGACCACGGCGAGCCGCGCCCACTGGCGGCCACGCGGCATACGTTGGCGGGTCAGGGCAAGAGCGGCGCCGGCCAGCACGGCCGCGACCACCGCACGACCCGACCCGATGAACAACGGCGACAGGCCCCCGACCGCCACGCGCGTGAACGGCACGGTGAACGAGAAGGCTGCTACTCCGACCAGGCCCCAGAGCAACCCGGCGAGCGGCGTGGAGGGTACCGCCGTGCGGGATTTCAGAGTAGCGCTACTATGTTGCGTCATGAATGACGATAGCAGTTCGCGGATCGCTGCGAAACTCCGGGACTGGATCGCGAGCGCTCCCCCCGGTGCGCGCCTGCCGTCGACGCGAGCCCTGGTCGACCGGCACCACGCCAGCCCGGTCACCGTGCAGAAGGCCTTGCGAGAGCTCACCACCCAGGGACTCGTCGAGACCCGGCCCGGCGTCGGGACCTTCGTGCGGGCGGTCCGCACGGCGCGACCCTCGGACTACGGCTGGCAGACGACCGCGCTGCGCGCCCCCCAGTCGCGCGGCCAGGCCGTCTCCACCGCCATGCGCAGCGCGCCGAACGACATCATCGCCCTGCACTCCGGCTACCCCGAGCGCGAGCTGCTGCCCGAGCGGCTCGTGCGCGCAGCCCTGACCAGGGCGGCGCGCGGCGACACGGCCACTTCGCGACCCCCGGCGGCCGGCCTCCCCGACCTGCAGTCGTGGTTCGCCCACGAGCTCGGTGCCGCAAGCCCGGTCGGGGTCACGCCTCCGGCCGCGAGCGATGTCATCGTGCTGCCGGGGAGCCAGAGCGGGCTGAGCTCGGTGTTCCGCGCGCTCGTGGCCGGCGGGCAGCCCGTGCTCATGGAGTCGCCGACCTACTGGGGTGCCATCACGGCCGCGGCCCAGGCCGGGGTGCGCGTCGTCCCGGTGCCCTCAGGACCCGACGGCCCCGACCCCGACGAGCTCGCGCGGGCCTTCGAGGAGAGCGGCGCCCGCGTGTTCTACGCACAGCCCAACTACGCGAATCCCACCGGCGCGCAGTGGTCGACCGAGCGCGCGGAACAGGTACTCGGCGTCGTCCGCGACCACGGCGCGTTCCTCGTCGAGGACGACTGGGCCCATGACTTCGGCATCACCACGACGCCCAAACCCGTTGCTGCGCATGACGATTCGGGCCACGTGATCTACCTGCGCTCATTGACCAAGAGCGTGTCCCCGGCGCTGCGCATCGCCGCCGTCATCGCTCGCGGGCCGGCCCGCGAGCGCATCCTCGCCGACCGCGGAGCCGATTCGATGTACGTCAGTGGCCTCCTCCAGGCGGCGGCACTCGACGTCGTGACCCAGCCCGCGTGGCAGACCCACCTGCGCAGCGTCCGTGAACAGCTCCGAGCCCGTCGCGACCTCCTCCTCGACAGCCTCCGTGAGCACGTGCCGCAGGCCCATGTCGAGCAGGTGCCGACGGGTGGCCTCAACCTGTGGGTCCGCCTCCCGGACGGCACGGACCTCACCGAGCTCGTCACCCGCTGCGAGCGCGCCGGGCTGCTCATCGCGCCGGGCACCGAGTGGTTCCCGGCAGAGCCCGCCGGACCGTTCCTGCGCCTCAACTTCAGCGGCCCCAATCCGAGCGCCTTCCCCGATGCTGCGCGGATCCTCGGCGAGTCCCTCGAGTCCCTCCGCGCCCAGGTCCACCGCTGACGGAGCGCGTGGTGAAAGAGTCGCGCCATGCGTGACCTGTCTGCGTGGGCCGAGGCCGCGGTGAGCCACGTCCGGACTCGGGCGCTCGGTGCGCCGATCGACCCGGCGCTGCGCGTGACGCTGAACTTCCACCCCGACCGGCAGCACCGCGGCATACCGATCCTGCGGTCCATGGCGCGCGACGGGCGCTACCGCAACCAGTTCGAGACGGGCACCGGCAACGGTGGGCTGACGGCGCACCCGGGCGGCAGGCGCTGGGTCTGGGAGCAGCGCATCTTCGGCGGCGCGTACGACGACGCCCCGGCACAGGAACGCCCCAAGTACGGCGCCCTCAACCACCGCGACTCCCCCGTCGGTGGGGCACCACGGTTCGGGTCGGCGCACCTGCGGCTCGCTCCACACACCCTCGCCCGCACCACCTTCTGCTACCCCGACTCGGTGTTCGAGCCCGAGCACTTCGGCACCGCCACCCACCTCGACCTCACGACGGCCGCCGACCAGGACTGGACGACGGGGGTGACCGAAGACCTCGACAACTACGTCGAGGCCCACGTCCACGGGGTCGTCGACCTCGCCACCGACGTCGAGGCCCTCGTCCTCGACCCCGTCTACCGCGGCACCTCGGTCGAGTCGGACGCCGCGGCGTTGCCCTGCGAGGTCGAGTGGCACGGCGGCTTCCGGCTCGACCTCGCGACGGTCCGCGCCAACCCGGAGTACCGCGGCGCCCACATCGTCGACGTCGCAGCGCAGGTCGCCGCCGACGGCCACCTCGACCCGGCCGTCATCGGCGCCGCGGTCGCCACCGGTCGCCAGGACCCTCAGGACGTCAAGAAGGTCTGGCACTACCTCGCGCGTTTCGGCGGGCCCGGCTGATCGAAGGCCACCGGCTCACCTGACTTCCTCGAGCACCGCCTGGATGCCGCGGCGCGCGGTCGCGACCATGGCCGGGTTGGTGTGCAGGTAGTAGGGCAACGCGATCACGCCGCCGGAGACGACCAGCCCGCGCGCGCGCTGCACCGTCGCGTCGTCCGCCCCGGTCAGCGCGAGGAACCTGGCGCGGGCGTCACCCTCGAGGACGTGCCAGGCCGGCGTGATGTCGTATGCCGGGTCACCGGTGGCCATCGCCCCGAAGTCGAGCACTCCGGCCAGGCTGCCGTCCCGGACGAGGAGGTTGCCGGGGAGGAGGTCGGCGTGCAGCCACACGGGTGGGCCGTCCCAGTGGGGTGCGGCGAGCGCGTCCTCCCAGACCGCCGTGACCCGATCGACGTCGAGCAGGCCGCCGCACTCCGCGAGGGCGTCTCGGAACTGCTTGTCGCGCTGGGCGATCGGCATCCCGCGCACGAACCCGTCCGACCCCGGCACCGGCGCACCCGCCAGGTCGATCGACTGCAGTTCTCGGACGAACTCGCCGAGGTCCCGAGCCAACTGGTCCTTCGACGCGAAGTCGGCAGTCAGCGCGTCCTGGCCGTCGAGCCAGCGCACCACCGCCCAGGGGAACGGATAGTCCTCGCCGGGCTTGCCCACGGCGACGACCTCCGGGACGGGCAGCGACACGTGCGGGGCGACCACGGGGAGCCAGCGCACCTCCTTGAGGAGGCCGCCCACGGCACCGGGAGTCATCGGCATACGGAGGGCGAGGTCGTCGCCGAGGCGGAAGACGACGTTCTCGGTGCCACCTGACGGGACGCGCACGATCGGCAGGTCGGCCCACTGCGGCAACTGAGCCGCGACGAGCGAACGCGCCAACGACTCGTCGATCTCGACCTGGTCGGCGTGCAGTCGTGGGGCGAGCATGCCCGCCATCCTCAGTCAGAGGATGCGACCGCCACAAACGGATATCCCTGCTGGGACCGGCTGCTGGGGCGAACCGCGGCGATGCTTCTAGGCGGAGCGGCGCAGGGCGGCGACGGCCGGCAGGTCGTCGAGTGCCGAGAACACCGCCGTGTCGCAGACCGTGCAGCAGAAGCCGCCGGGCAGGTCGTCGATCACGGGCACGAGGATCCGCTCGCCCTGGCACTCGTCACACCAGGCCTGGACCGCATGCAACAGCAGCACATCCGAGGTGTTGTCCATGCATCGAGAGTGACAGGAGGCACCGACAGCCGCGTGGACCCACGCCGTTCAGGTGGGCCGTGTGCGCACCAGGACGGGCTCGGCCAGGTCGGTGTTGTCGACGACCAGGTCGGCTCGTGACCACGGAGACCGCTCGGCGAAGTAGAGCCGCTGCCCCTCGACGTAGCGCCGCAGCTCGGGATGCGCGGGGTCGGACGGCGACCCGTCGCGCACCGCCATCCGCGCGGCCGACACCTC
Organism: Pedococcus sp. P1_H8; assembly: GCF_056405175.1. NCBI lineage: Bacteria > Bacillati > Actinomycetota > Actinomycetes > Micrococcales > Intrasporangiaceae > Pedococcus > Pedococcus sp. P1_H8. Next base: position 120,297 of record NZ_JBFUCP010000010.1, on the reverse strand, counting down.
GAACGGCACGTCGACGAACACGGTGAAGTCGAAGCAGCCGGCCAGCTCGGCCCGATGCAGGAAGAGCCCGTCGACCACCACGACAGCACCCTCGGGAGCCTCGACGAGGTCCGGTCGGAGCACCTCGTCGGTGCGCACGTCGTGTCCGGCCGGCCGGAAGCGCCGCGAGCCTCCCGGACCCAGCGGCCCCAGGGCCTCCTCCAGCAGGCGCGGGTAGTCGTACGAGTCCAGCCAGAAACCCTCTGGCGACTGCGGGCCGCGGGCGTGGCGTCTCGCTCGCACGCGGTGCCATCCGTCGAGCGAGAACTCCACGACCGGACGCCCCAGGTCTCGAAGTGCCGCCGACAGTTCGGCGGCAAAGGTGGTCTTCCCCGCGCCATCGACGCCGTCGACCCCCACCCGGACACAGTCCGGTCCGACGGCAACAGGCACGCGGGCAGCCACCTCGGCCACGAGCGCCTCGCGGACGCTGGTCCCTGCGAGGGACTCGGGACCGGCCCCGAACCCCGAAACCATCAGCCCGGGACCAGCCAGCCCAGGAGAGTCACGAGGCCGATGACGGCACACACGACGAACAGTCCGGCCAGGGCCACCGCGATGATCGTGGCGGCATCCGTACCGCCCTCTCCGGAGGACGAGCCGTTGGCCGACCCTTCGTCCGCCGCTCCGGCGCCCGCCGCTCCGGCGCCCGGCGGCCGGGGCGCGCCACTCGGGGCGGTCGGCGTCGTGACCTGCTCAGCGCGTCGCCGCAGCGCGTCGACCCGCTTGTTGCCCTCCCGCTCACGCACCGACCGGGGCAGGCTGCTCCACATCTGGGCGAAGTGGTCGCCGTGCCGTTCCCGCCAGGCCTCGACCGCCTCGTCCACGTCCTTGCCGCGTCGGGCCGTGCCGAACCAGGCCGCCCCCGCCGCCGGGAGGTCGCGCATCGCGTAGTTGACCTCGCCCAGCAGCTCCAGCGCCTCGGCGTCGAACTCGCCGGCCAAGTGACCGACGAGGCGCTCGCGCGCCTTCCACTCCCGCCCGGCGTCGAGGTCGGCCCGAGCACGCTGGACCGCGTTGCTCGGCTGGCTCGAAGGCTGCGTCTGGGGTTCCTCGGTCACACCACGTGAGTATGCCGTGCCCTCCCCCGCGCGCCGCCTCCGATCCGCGTCATCGCCGCGTCATGGGGCGCACGCGGCATACGTCATCCGTTTGGTGGGGAATCCCACAGAGGGGTTGCAATTGTTACCCACCGGTAGCACCATGGAAGTTACCGGCCGGTAAGGGCCGCTCGACCACAAGTCATCACTCGGAGGTTCCCCGACATGGGCCACTACAAGAGCAACCTGCGCGACCTGGAGTTCAACCTCTTCGAGGTCTTCGGCCGCGGCGACGTCCTGGGCACCGGCCCCTATGCCGACGTCGATGCAGACACCGCCAGGGAGATGCTGAAGGAGGTCGCGCGACTGGCCGAGAACGAGCTGGCCGAGTCGTTCGCCGACGCCGACCGCAACCCGCCGGTCTACGACCCCAAGACCTACTCGGTGACGATGCCCGAGTCGTTCAAGAAGAGCTATCAGGCCTACGTCGACTCCGGCTTCTGGAACGTCGACGTCCCGCGCGAGCTGGACGGCACCGTCGCCCCGCCGAGCCTGAAGTGGGCCATGAACGAGATGGTGCTCGGCGCCAACCCGGCGATCGCGATGTTCGCCGCGTCCTACTCGTTCGCCAACCTGCTCTACATCCTGGGCAACGACGAGCAGAAGAAGCTCGCCCACTGGATCGTCGACAAGGGCTGGCACTGCACCATGGTGCTGACCGAGCCCGACGCCGGCTCCGACGTCGGCGCCGGCCGCACCAAGGCCAGCGAGAACGCCGACGGCACCTGGAACGTCACCGGCGTCAAGCGGTTCATCACCTCCGGCGAGTCCGACATGACTGACAACGTCATCCACTTCGTGCTGGCCCGCCCCGAGGGCGCCGGCGAGGGCACCAAGGGGCTGTCGCTGTTCATCGTCCCGAAGTTCCACATCGACCTCGAGACCGGTGAGCTCGGCGAGCGCAACGGCGCCAACGTCACCAACCTCGAGCACAAGATGGGCCTCAAGGTCTCGACGACCTGCGAGATCACGTTCGGCGACAAGGAGCCGGCCATCGGCACCCTGCTCGGCGACGCCCACGACGGGATCGCCCAGATGTTCCGCGTCATCGAGCACGCGCGAATGCTGGTCGGTACCAAGGCGATCTCGACCCTGTCGACGGCCTACCTCAACGCGCGGGACTACGCCAAGGAGCGCGTCCAGGGCGCCGACCTGACCCAGATGAACGACAAGGCCGCGCCCCGCGTGACCATCACGCACCACCCCGACGTGCGACGCTCACTGATGACGCAGAAGGCCTATGCCGAGGGCCTCCGCGCGCTCGTCATGTACACCGCGACCCAGCAGGACATCGTCCACCAGGCGTTCCTCGAGTCCGGCTCCGAAAAGCTCGCCGAGGGCTCCCCTGCCGAGATCGCCAACCGCGTCAACGACCTCCTGCTCCCGATCGTCAAGGGCGTCGGCTCCGAGCGCGCCTGGGTGCTGCTCGGCACCGAGTCGCTGCAGACCCTGGGCGGCTCCGGCTTCCTGCAGGAGTACCCGATCGAGCAGTACATCCGCGACGCCAAGATCGACACGCTCTACGAAGGCACCACGGCGATCCAGGGCCTCGACTTCTTCTTCCGCAAGATCATCAAGGACAAGGCACAGGCCCTCTCGCACGTGGCCCTGCAGATCCAGGAGTTCGCCAAGGACCTCGGCGCCAGCGGCGGACGTCTCGACGCCGAGCGCGAGCTGCTCGGCACGGGCCTCGAGGACGTCCAGGGCATCATCGGCTACATGGTCGGCGAGCTGATGAAGTCCGACCCGCGCCAGGAGGGTGGCGAGCTGTCCAACCTCTACAAGATCGGCCAGAACACCTCACGCCTGCTGCTGTCCGCCGGCGACCTCGTCATCGGCTGGCTGCTCCTGCGCCAGGCGGCCGTGGCTGCGAAGGCCCTTGAAGGAGAAGGGTTTTCGGCCAAGGACCGCGACTTCTACGAGGGCAAGATCGCTGCCGCGTCGTTCTTCGCGCGCAACGTCCTGCCCAAGATCGCGGCCGAGCGCGCGATCGCCGAGGCGACCGACAACGCGCTGATGGACGTCCCCGAGTCCGCGTTCTGACGCGTTCCCACGCGTTTCCCACCCAAGGTATGCCGGGTGCTCCCGGCACGCTCGAAGGGCTGGCTTCCCCTGGGAGCCAGCCCTTCGGCATACCTGCTCTTGTTCGTCAGGCTGTGTGGTCCCGCCCTCCCCTCCGGGGACGAGCGCACCTCACTTGTTCGGATCAGCCGGCGAAGCGGATGTCACCTCAACGCGGGAAGCGGATGAAGTCGCTGAACTGCTCGCTGCCGGTGCCCTTCGTGGCGCGGCGGTAGCTGTAGGTGTCCGAACGCACGTGGTTGTACTCCTCCACCATGAAGCTGCCGTCGCTGTTGACCTTGGCGACGTAGGCGACGTGGCCCCAGGTGCCGCTGCTGCGGACCGCGATGTCGCCGACCCTCGGGGACTTGTAGACGGGGATGCCGGCGGCGCGAGCGGCGTCGTCCCAGTGCTCGGCGTTGCCCCAGTGCTGGCCCTGGTAGGAGTTGGAGAAGGAGACCCCGAGGTTGTGACGGACGCGCCAGGCGGCGAACGACGTGCACTGGCCCTTGTAGAAGTTCCACGGGTCGACGCCCGAGGCGGCGCCGCGGTAGGGGTAGTCGTCCTTGATGGCGCCGGACGGCGGGGTCGTGGGCGGGGTCGTGGGCGGGGTCGTGGTGCCACCGCACTTCGGGGCGACGAAGCCGTCCCGACCGGTGTAGACGTAGGCGTCCGAGACGAACTTGCCGGTGCCGATCTTGTCCCAGATGTTCGAGGTGCCGTAGGTGCCCCTGACCGTCGACCCGTAGGTCTGGCAGCTGATCGTGACCCTGGTGCCCTTCGGGAGGGTGGTCACGGCGCTGTAGGACGTGCCCGGGCCGGAACGGACCGTCAGGCTGGCGGCGCTGGTCCGGATCGTGCCGGTGGCGGCATCGGCGATCGCCGCGCCACTCGCGACGACGGACAGGCCGAGGGCGCCGGCGAGGGCCATCCGGACCGGCTTCTGGCTGAGCTTGAGGGTGCGCATTGTCGTTCTCCTGCATCGTTGTTCGGATCGTCCTGCCCCGTGGCGGGACCGGCTGCTGACAACGAAGCTAGGAACGAAGGCGATCGCCGTCGATGGGGAGGACTACCCCGGCGCAGGGGTCACGCACGGACCGCTGGGAGGGGAGCACTCCCCCGGGGACGGGACACGACACTGAGTCGGACACGAAAGAACGGCACCGGATCTGTCCGGTGCCGCCCTGTCGTGGATCGGGTGGTTCAGGTGGTGCTGGTCAGGCGCGGGGGTCCACCTCGACCTCGTCGACCTGGGTGCCGGTGGCCGGGTCGGTGTGGCTCACGCGGCGCGACGAGTAGCCGGCGCCGGTGCCGCGGCGGCCGGTGACGACCAGCGACAGCAGGATGGCCAGCACGCCTGCGGCCATGCAGATCCAGCCGATCATGCCGAGGTTGACCACGTCAGTGGACGCGTTGAGCGCGAAGGTCAGGATCGCGCCGACGACGATCAGGAAGATGCCGACTCCGATGTACATGCTCACTCCTGGGGGGATTGCGGGCACTTGTCACCCGTTGCCCCGACTCTACCGGCCAAGAGCCCCTGACCTGCGCTAACGCCGCGTAATCCTCGCTCAGGACCGCCTCCGGGCGCTGCGCCGAAGGGCCCCGCCGCCTCGCCACGCCTGCGAGCCAGCAGGGCTACGTGACCTGACCACCTTTCTGGCCATCATTCTGTGGATTGCGCTTGTGTTCGAACATATGTTCGACTAGAGTTGCCTACATGTCAGCAGCCGCCACCCTTCGCACCGTCCCACTGGGGACGGTCGAAGTGCTGCACGAGATCGACGAACTGCTGGACCGGGTCGACACGGGCGATGTGAGCGGCGGCGCTGCCGCGGCGGCAGCGTTGGGCGACGTGGACCGCGTGATCACCCGGTTGCAGGCCGTCCGGCTCTCGCTGGTCGCCGAGGCGGACCGGTCCGAGGTGGCGTCCGACTCCGGACTCACCGACACGTCCGCGTGGTTGGCGGTCAGCACGCGCCGCGAGGGCGGGCAGGCGGCCCGTGACGTGCGACTCGCGACGGCGCTCGACAACGGCCTTGCCGCCACCCGTGAGGCGCTGGCCGCCGGAGACGTCTCCACCGAGCACGCCCAGGTGATCGCGACAGCCACGACGCAGCTGCCCGGCGGCCTGAGCCCGCAGGAGCGGGCAACGATCGAGGCAGACCTGGTGCGCCGAGCCAAGCTGGTCGACCCCGGCACCCTCCGCAAGGAGGGCCGCAGGATCCTGTCGGTCGCGCAGCGTTCTCAGGCCGAGGTCGATGCCCACGAGGACCAGGTGCTGCGCACCGAGGAAGACGCGGCGCTGGCCAAGGCACGACTGACCTGGCACCACAACGGCGACGGCACCACGACCGGCCATTTCACCCTGCCGACTCTCGCCGCGTCGATCCTGGCCAAGACCGTGCAGCAGATCGCGTCTCCCCGTCGGTTCGCCCAGCAGGCCGCCAAAGCGGCCAAGGCTGCCGGCGCCGCCACGGCGGAGGACGTCCAGGCCGCCACCTGGGAGGCCTTCCAGGCAGGCGGCGACTGGGCGCACCGCTACGGCACGGCATTCGTCGAGCTGCTCGAGCACCTGCCCACCGACAAGCTCAGCGGCAAGGTCGCAGCCACGGTCGTCGTCACCATCGACCACGACCAGCTCAAGGCTGCGGTCGGAGCCGCACACCTCGACACCGGCCACGACGTCTCGGCCGGGGAGGCCCGACGGCTGGCCTGCAACGCCGGCATCGTCCCGGCGGTTCTGGGTGGCCAGTCCGTGCCGCTGGACCTCGGTCGCCAGGAGCGGTTCTTCACCGAGGCCCAGCGGGTCGCCCTCGCCACGACGTACGACACGTGCGCGGCGACAGGCTGTGATCGGCCCTACGCCTGGTCCGAGCTTCATCACGAGGATCCGTGGGCGAGTGGGGCCCGGACCGATCTGGCCCTGGCAGTCCCCGTGTGCGGACACCACCACCGCAGGATCCACGACCCGCGCTACTCGCACCGGATCGACACCGACGACCGGGGGAAGAAGTGCGTCACCTTCGCCCTGCGGACCTGACGCGAGGGTTGGCGCGTTGGGCGGGCACACCCGTGGGGCTTTGGCATGCCCCGGGCCGGGTCTTGGCGTGCCCGCAGCTTGCTAGATCAGACGCCGCGCAGGTCGAGGGTCAGTTCGGCGGTGGCCCCTGCGACGAGGACGACGGGGATCCCCCAGTCCTGTTGGTAGAGGTGGCAGGCCGCGTGTTCGGGCACCTCACCGGTCTCGGGATCGCCGTCACACGATGCGGCCTGGACCGAGACGTGCAGCACTCCGTCGCCGGCCGCGGGGTCGAGGGTCAGCGTGCGGGTCAGGCCTTCGGAGCTGCCGGCACCGTCGCGCAGCAGGCCGTCGGGAGTCGCCGAGACCATCAGCCGGGTGGGGTCGCCCCACCGGAAGTCGAGCTTCTGCCCGGTCGGCGGGATGAAGTTCACCGTCAGCGTGAGGGGGCCTGGCGCGACCTCGGTGCGGGGTCGCTGGGTCTGGTGCGCGAGGCCGTCGACGCGCTGGGCCTTGTCGGGCAGGGCGATCCGCACGAGTTGGTGGGCCGCCGACTCGACGACGACCAGGCGCGCTCGAGGCTCGACGCTCGAGCGGTCACCGGACTCGGTGTCGCCGACCTCGTTCAGCTCGACGACGGCATCGGAGGGCTCGCGAAGGCCGGTCGCCAGGGTGCTGACCTCGCGGGTTGCCGAATCGAACCGGCGGATCGCTCCGTTGTAGGTGTCGCTGATGGCCACCGAGCCGTCGGGCAGGGTGGTCACGCCGAGGGGGTGCTGGAGCAGGGCTTCGCCGGCCGGGCCATCGCGGTGGCCGAAGTCGAACAGGCCCTGACCCACGTGGGTGGTGACGATGAACCCCTCGTCGGTGACGTCGAGGGATCGCAACGCCGAGGTCTCGGAGTCGGCGACCCACAGACGGGAGCCGTCTTCCGACACTGCGAGCCCGGACGGCTGGGCGAACCACGCCTCGTCGGCCGCGCCGTCGCGGATGCCTTCCGCGGACGTGCCGCCCAGGACGGCGACCGTGTTGTCGGCCGGGTCGGTGGCCAGGTGCAACGCCCACAGCTGATGGGTCCCGGCCATGGCGATCACGACCCTGCCGATGAACCAGGCCAGGTCCCACGGCGTCGACAGGTCCTGCTTGAGGGCCGGGCCGCTGCCGGACCGTTCGCGCAGCTGTCGACCCGTCCCGGCCAGCACCGTCCACGCGCCGTCGGCGAGCCGCAGGCCCAGGATCCTGTGGTTGACCGAGTCCGCGACGACCACGTCGTACCCGACCCGCTCCGCTGTGTCCGCCGGAAGCACGACCAGCCCCTGCGGTTCGTTCAGCTCGGTGCCACTCGTTCCACCGAAACGTCGGCGCTCGGTCGCCAGGTCGGACTCGAGCCACACGAGCTCGTGGTGCGCCGTGTCGGACACGAGGAACGAGCCGTCCGGCAGGGCAGCCGCCTTGCCCGGGAACCGCAGCGCCGTCTCGGCAGGTGCTGGCGGGGTGTACGGCGAACTGCCTTGGCGCAGGGTGCCTTTGGCACTGTGCTCGGCGATCAGCTCCTCGATCAGGACGGACAAGCCGTGGCCGTGGCCCTCGCCGGACATCGAGGCGACGAGGTAGCCCTCGGGGTCGATGACGACCAGGGTCGGCCACGCGCGGGCGGTGTAGGCCTGCCAGGTCACGAGCTCCGGATCGTCGAGGACAGGGTGGTGCACGGCGTACCGCTCGACCGCCGCGGCGAGGGCGTCGGGGTCGGCCTCGTGCTCGAACTTCGGGGAGTGAACCCCGATGAGGACAAGGGAATCCGCGTACTTCGCCTCCAACGGACGCAGCTCGTCGAGGACGTGCAGGCAGTTGACGCAGCAGAACGTCCAGAAGTCGAGGACCACGATCCGACCACGCAGGTCGGCCAAGGTCACCGGCTCGCCGCCGGTGTTCAGCCACCCGCGTCCGACCAGCTCGGGCGCGCGCAGGCGGGCTCCTCTTTTCACAGCAACACTCTTCACAGCCGCCGGTCCCGCAGGACGGGGAACTGCTCGCGCCAGGTGGTCACCGCATCGAGGTCGACCTCGACGCTGAGCACCTCCTCGCCGCTGCCTGCCATGGCGAGCGCTTCGCCGGTCGCCGAGATGACCTGCGAGTGGCCGCCCATCGCGGTGCCCGCGTGGGTGCCGGCGGTGTTGCAGGCGATGACGACGCACTGGTTCTCGATGGCGCGTGCGTGAGCCAGCAGGGTCCAGTGCCGCACGCGGGCCGCGGGCCACGCGGCCGGGATGACGAAGACGGTGGCGCCCGCGTCGAGCTGGCGGCGATAGAGCTCAGGGAACCTCAGGTCGTAACACGTCGAGAGCCCGGCGCGGTGGGCAGCGTGAGCGTCCTTGGACAGCGAGACCTCGCCCGGCAGGTCGACGAGGACGATCTCTTCACCGGCGTCCATGAGCTTGGGCTCGCCCGAGCCGAAGCCAAAGCGGTGGATCTTGCGGTATGCCGCGACGAGGCGGCCGTCCACGGCGTACACCAGCGAGGTGTTCCAGAGTCCGTGGCCGTCCGAGCCCACCTCGCCCGACGCGGGGCGTTCGACGATGGACCCGGCGTGGAGCATGACCCCTGCGTCCCGGGCGGCGGCGGACATCGCGGCACCGATCGGACCGTCGACCGGCTGGGCGCGCGCATCCCATTCGCGGTAGGAGAACCCGCCCGGCGCCCAGAGCTCGGGCAGGACCACGAGGTCGTGCCCGGCCTGGGCGCGCACGAGGTCCGTGACGCGCGTGATGCGCTCCGACATGGGTTCGTCGTCGCCGTACCCGATCTGCAGCACCGCAACCCGCATGGTCAGTCCTTCCCTGGCTCGTCGCCGCTTGGTTCGTCGCTCTGCACTCGTCGTTGCGGCGACTCGCGCTGCGTTCGCTTCGCCTCACGCTGCTTGAGTTCCTGCAAGTGTGCGTTGTAGGCCGCCAGCTCCGCATCCCCGTCGCGGTCGGCCTGGCGGTCCTTGCGCTTGGTCTCGGCCCGGTCGGTGCGGACCCAGGCCATCGCGACGAGCAGGGTGAGGATGACGGTCGGCGCCTCGCCGATGCCCCAGGCGATCGCGCCGGCCTCGCGCTGGTTGCCGAGCACGTCGGTCATCCACGGCAGCTTGAGCGCTTCGAAGAAGTCGGGGGCCAGCACCGTCGTGCTGCCCGTCATGACGACGCCGAAGAACGCGTGGAACGACATCGTCGCGAAGAGCACGACGAGCAGCATGATCGGCGGCCACTTCTTCGGGCCGGGGTCGATGCCGATGAGCACCCAGGTGAACAGGTAACCGGTGAGCAGGAAGTGCACCACCATCAGCACGTGGCCGGTGTGGGTGCGCAGGGCCAGCTCGAACAGCGGCGAATAGTAGAAGATCGCGAGGCTGAAGAAGAACAGCGCCGCTGCCACGACCGGGTTGGCGACCACCTTGAGCAGTCGAGACTGCACCACCTGGAGGACGACCTCGCGGGGCCCCCAGGTCTTGTCGGCGCGGGCCGGCAGGGCGCGCAGGGCGAGCAGGATCGGCGCCGCGGGCACGAGCAGCAGCGGCACGAGCATCGCGATGACCATGTGCATGACCATGTGCATGGAGAACAGCACGCGACCGTAGACGCCGGGGGCACCCGAGGTCGCGTAGGCGAACACCGCCCAGCCCAGCACCCAGACGATCGTGCGGTGCACGGGCCAGGCGTCGCCCCGGCGGCGCAGTCGCAGGACGCCGGCGATGTAGGCGCCGACGGCCAGCACGGCGAGGCCGAGCCAGAGCCAGTCGGTCGTCCAGGTCGTCAGCCACGAGGACCCGGAGAGCGGCCCGGGGTCGGGATAGCCGGTGAGCGCGAAGGTCCGTGAGGCGTCTGCCACAGGCACGTCCGGCACCGGCGGAGCACTGCGCGACAAGGCGACGGCCGTCCCCAGCGCCACCCCCATGACGACGAGCTCGGCACCCACGAGACGGACGAAGGCCGTGGACGTGCCGCGCTCGAGGCCCGCCAGCAGCGAGCGTCGGTGGCGCCACCCGGCATACCCGAGCAGGAAGAGGGCCACGGTCTTGACGATGAGCAGCACGCCGTAACGGGTGCCGAGGTCGCTCCACGACCCCACCCGGATCAGCGCACTCTGCAGGCCCGAGAGCGCCACCGCCGCGAAGCACCAGCCCGCCAGCGTCGAGAAGCGCGCCGCCGTCGGGGCGAGGTCGCCACCCAGGAGCGGCCGCAGCAGCGCGAGCGCGAGCAGGCCGCCGACCCAGACGGTCACCGCGACGAGGTGGACTGCGAGCGCGTTGACGGCGGTGCTGTGGTCGGTCGCCCCGGCCGCGTGACCGGCGAGCGCGAGGGGCAGCAGCCCGACCACGGAGATCACCGAGAGCCAGGCCATCGCGGCTCGGCTGGTCACCACGAGGGCGACGACCGAGACGAGCGCAGCGACGACTGCCGTGATGAGGGTGACCCTGATCGGCTCGATCCGCCAGGCGAACGTCGTGAACTGCTGCCCGAACGACGGGTCGGAGAGGGGGATCCCGATCAGGTCGGCCATGCCGAGCACGGCGCCGGCGGCGCCGGCGAGCGCCCACAGCCCGGCGGCGATACCAGCGAGCCTGGTGGCGGTCAGCCGGCGGTTCGTGCGCGTCGTCTCCGGCACGAGGTATGCCGCGTGCAGGAGCAGCCCGACCGTCACCGCGGCGGCGAGGTCGTGGACCACCCGGGCGTAGAGGACTCCCCACCGGACGACGACGCCGGGATCTGCGACGACCGGGGCCGTGGCGGCCTCGCCGATCACGGCCGCCAGAGGCAGCGCCACGAGGGCCGCGACCGCGAGCGCCAGGAGCGGAAGGCGCCCCATTGAGGCCGGTGGGGCCGGTGGGGCCGTCACGGTCCTGGCGACGGGAGAAGTCATGGCGACAGCCTAAGTATGGTGGAGTCATGTCCTTGCACCCGGCAGCACCCGAAGACCTGGCCGGACTCGTCACGGCCTACCAACAGACGACGCAAGCCGTCATCGACTTGGGCCGGTCCTGCTCGGATGCGGACTTCGACCTCCCGACGGCCTGCCCCGGCTGGACGGTCAAGGATCAGATCTCGCACGTCGTCGGTCTGGAGTCGTGGCTGCACACCGGAGACGTGCCGCGCGTCGACCTGCCCGACTACGACCACGTGCGCCATGAAGCCGGCAAGTTCATCGAACGGTCGGTCGAACTGCGGCGCTCGATGCTGGGCGCCAAGGTCGTCAATGAGCTGGAAACCATTGCGGCGCAACGCGTGGAGCAGTTCAGCGCCCCCGACATGACCCTCGAGACCATCGTGCGCGGAGCCTGGGGGCCGGCACCCGCGGGTGAGAACCTCCGCACCCGGATCCTCGACATCTGGACCCACGAGCAGGACATCCGGCAGGCCTTGCGCCGGCCCGGCAACCTCGACTCCGGTGGCGCCACCGTGTTCATGGAGCTCCTCTTCGCCTCGCTGCCCAAGCTCGTGGCCCGCACCGCCGGTATCGAGCCCGGCAACGTCGTCATCATCGACAGCACCGGACCGGTGGCCGGCCGGGCCGGCGTGTGGGTGGAGGCCAGCGACGACGGCAAGCCGCGCGGCATACCCCTGTTCTCGGGCATCGCCCACGACGGGGACCCCGACGACGTCTTCACGACGATCACGCTCTCGACGGACGCCCTCACCCGCCGGGCCGCCGGTCGCGGCGGGCTCGAGGACATCCACTTCACCGTGCAGGGCGACGAGGACGTCGCCCGCCGGGTGCTGGAGAACCTCGTCCTCGTTCCCTGAGAATCTTTGCTGCTGGGTCGTTGCTTGCATCACACAACCATGTCGTGATACTTGTATGTCGCAAGCAACTGTCTGTGCACCCTCCCAGCTCTGAGGTCCCCCATGTCCACGCACCACCTCGACCGGCAGACGGCTGAGCGCGTCAGCGTCGGCCTGATCCGGCTGATGAAGCTCCTGCAGGCCCTGCGCCAGCACGCGCCGCGCATCCACCCCGCCGTGGACGCCACCGCCTACCCGATCCTGTTCAACCTCGCCGCCGAGCCGCGGCGGGTCTCGGCGCTGGCCGAGTGCGTCCACTCCGACGTCTCGACCGTGAGCCGGCAGGTGAGCACCCTCGAAGGCCATGGCCTCGTCGACAAGGTCAGCGACCCCGACGACGGACGGGCCCAGGTCGTCCGTCTCAGCGACGAGGGCCAGGCCCTGCTCGCGGGCATCCAGCAGCAGCGGACCGAGTGGTTCCGCGAGCTGATGGCCGACTGGACCGCCGAGGAGGCCAGCGACTTCGCCGGTCACCTCGAACGGTTCGGCGCCGACCTCGAGGGCTTCCGCGAGCAGCTGACCACCCGCCGCCCCGTCCTTTCCACGCCCGCCTCCACCCCTACTCGTTCCACGGAGAACTGACATGGCAGCCGCCGCCCCCGCCCGTCCCGACGGGCCCCTGACCCACCGACAGATCATCACGATCCTGGTCGGACTGATGATGGGCATGTTCCTCGCCGCCCTCGACCAGACCATCGTGGCCACCGCCATCCGCACGATCGCCGACGACCTCAAGGGCCTCGACGAGCAGGCCTGGGCGACGACCGCCTACCTGATCACCTCGACGATCGTCACCCCGCTCTACGGCAAGCTGAGCGACATCTACGGTCGCAAGAAGTTCTTCTCGGCCGCGATCACGATCTTCGTCGTCGGCTCGGTGCTCTGCACCCTGTCGCAGTCGATGCTCCAGCTGGCGTTCTACCGCGCGGTCCAGGGCCTCGGCGCGGGTGGTCTCTTCTCGCTCGCCCTCGCCATCATCGGCGACATCGTGCCCCCGCGGGAGCGGGCCAAGTACCAGGGCTACTTCCTCGCCGTCTTCGGCACCTCGAGCGTTCTCGGCCCGGTCATCGGCGGGTTCTTCGCCGGTCAGGACAGCATCCTCGGTGTCGACGGCTGGCGCTGGGTCTTCCTCGTGAACGTGCCGATCGGCATCGCCGCGCTCTTCGTGGTCTCACGCACGCTGCACCTGCAGCACACCCGCCTCGACCACCGGATCGACTGGTGGGGCGCGGCCACGCTGACCCTCGGGCTCGTCCCCCTGCTGCTCGTCGCCGAACAGGGCCGCGACTGGGGCTGGGGCTCCGGACGGTCGATCGCCTGCTACGTCGTCGGGATCATCGGCGTCATCGCCTTCCTGCTCGTCGAGCGGGCCATGAAGGACGAGGCCCTGCTGCCGCTCACGCTGTTCCAGGAGCGGACCGTGGCCGTGGCATCCGGTGCCTCGGTGCTCATCGGCATGGCCATGTTCGGTGGCCTCGCCTCGCTGCCGCTCTACCTGCAGATCGTCAAGGGCGCGTCGCCGACCAAGGCCGGTCTGCTGCTGCTCCCGCTGACCCTCGGCATCATGGCCGGCTCGATCGTCTCGGGCCAGATCATCAGCCGCACCGGGCGCTACCGCCGGTTCCCGATCATCGGCTCGGCCCTGCTCGCGATCGCGCTGTTCGTCTTCCACTTCATCAAGGCGGACACCCCGCTGTGGCAGACCGGCATCGTGATGGTCGCGTTCGGGCTCGGGCTCGGCTTCAACTTCCAGCCGCTCACCCTCGCCGTCCAGAACGCCGTCTCCCCGCGGCTGATCGGCGTCGCCACGTCGTCGGCGACCTTCACCCGCCAGATCGGCGGCACGCTCGGCACGGCCGTGTTCCTGTCGATCCTGTTCTCCACGGTGCCCGACAAGATCTCGGCAGCGCTCACCACGGCATCGGGAACCAAGGACTTCCAGGCCGCCGTGGCCGATCCGGCCAACGCCGAGTTCGCCAAGGGACTGCAGTCGGCGGCCGGACAGGCCGGGGGGACGGCCGGGAGCGTGCTCAAGGACAGCTCGTTCCTCACCCACCTCGACCCACGGCTGGCCAAGCCGTTCCTCCAGGGCTTCTCGGACTCGATGGACCTGGTCTTCCTCGTGGGCGCAGGGGTGATGGTGATCGGCTTCCTCGTGATGCTGTTGCTCCCGCACGTCGAGCTGCGGGGCGGGTCTGCCTACTCCGAGCGCGGCGCGGCCGACAAGGCCGACGCTGACAGAGCCGACGCCGACAGGGCCGACGCCGACAGGGCCGACGCCGACAGGGCCGACGCTGACGCTGCTGCCGCAGCGCCGCCCGCGATCGGTCACTGACGTAGGGGTCTTCCCTGAACCTCCCCTGAATCTCCACCGAACCTCCCCTGAATCTCCACGTAGCCGCGCTGGTCGACCCGACCCGCGCGGCTACTGTGGCTCGCGTGGAAGCCGAACGAGTGGGGGCCGTGGTGCGCACCGAGCGCCTCACCAAGGACTACGGTCCGGTGCTCGCGCTGGACTCGCTCGACCTCGAGATCGGTCCGGGGATCACGGGACTCGTGGGCGCCAACGGGGCCGGCAAGTCGACGCTGCTCAAGATCCTGCTCGGTCTGGTCCCCGCGACCGGCGGGAGGGCGCAGGTGCTCGGCCACGACATCGCGACTCAGGGGCCGGCCATCCGCGCGGCCGTGGGGTACCTCCCGGAGCACGACTGCCTGCCCCCAGACGTGAGCGCGAGCGACTTCGTCGTGCACCTGGCGATGATGTCGGGGCTACCCAAGGTCGCGGCCCGTGAGCGAGCGGCCGAGGTGCTGCGCCACGTCGGACTGGCCGAGGAGCGCTATCGGCCGATGGGCGGCTACTCCACCGGCATGAAGCAGAAGGCCAAGCTCGCCCAGGCACTGGCCCACGACCCCCGACTGGTGCTGCTCGACGAGCCGACCAACGGCCTCGACCCCGCCGCGCGCGAGGAGATGCTCGGCCTGGTCCAGCGGATCGGGCACGACTTCGGGATCGCGGTCATCGTCACCTCGCACCTGCTCGGCGAGCTCGAGCGGGTGAGCGACCACGTCGTCGTGCTCGACGGTGGCCGGCTCCTGCGGGCCTCGCGCACCGACGAGTTCCTCGATGCGACCGGTGTCCTGCTGGTCGAGGTGCTCGGTGAGGACGGGACCGCACGGATGGCCCAGGCGCTGGCCGCCGTCGGGGTGGCGACCGCTCCGCGCGGCGCCCTCCTGACCGTCGACGCCGCTGCTGGGCAACTCGACGGGCACGAGGTGCACGACCTGATCCGTGACACCGCGAGCGACCTCGGACTCGGGCTGGTGCGGCTGCAGGTCGACCACCGCCGCATCGAAGATGTGTTCTCCGATGAGTGATCCCACGTCCGCGACCCCCGAGGGACGCAGCGTCATCCACGACCTCGGCTACCGGCCCTACACCGGCCCACGGCTCGGATCCGCGGCCATCGCCCGGGCGCTCCTGGTCACCGGTTTCCGCAACGCGTTCGGGCTGGGCCGGTCGGGCCGGTCGAAGGTGCTGCCGTTCATCCTGCTCGGCCTCAACGTCCTGCCCGCCGTCATCATCGGCGGGGTGATGGTGCTGGTCGGCCTCAAGGAGCTGCCGATCGGCTACGCCCAGTACGCCTCGACGACCCAGGTGCTGCTGGGCATCTTCGTCGCCTCCCAGGCACCCGTGCTCTTCTCGCGCGACCTGCGACACGGCACCATCTCGCTCTATCTGGCGCGCCCGCTGCCGTCCGCCACCTACGCGATCGCCCGCTGGGCCGCCCTCCTCGGCGCGACCCTCGTCTTCCTCCTGCTCCCGATCCTCATCCTGTATGCCGTGGCGCTGCTGGGTGAGCTCGACGTGTCCGACCAGTCCCGCGAGGCCGCCGTCGCCACCGGGATGGCGGTCCTGCTCGCGCTGTCGCTGGCCGGCGTGGCCGGGCTGATTGCGTCGTGGTCGACCCGTCGCGGGTTCGCCGTGGTCGCGACGATCGCGCTGCTGTTGCTCGGCAACGGCATCGTGACGGCGATCCAGGGCATTGCCGGCGAGGAGAACCACCCACGGGTCGGAGAGGTCGCCGGTCTGTTCTCGCCCTACTCGCTCTATCGCGGGCTGATGGCGATGTGGGCCGATGGTGAGATCGCGACCCCACCCACGGGCGTGCCGATGCAGACTGCCTACGTCGTCGTGTTCGTCGGCCTGTCCGCCGCGTGCCTCGGCGGCCTGGTGTGGCGCTACCGGCGGGTGGCGACGGCATGAGGGTGGTTGGTTCATGAGTGAGATCTGTCATGAGTGAGATATCGGTCGACCAGGCCTCACGGTGGTACGGCAACGTCGTGGCCGTCAACGGCATCTCGATGACGGTGCGGCCCGGGGTGACCGGGCTGCTCGGACCGAACGGCGCGGGCAAGACCACGCTCATCGCCCTGATGTCCGGCTTCCTCGCCCCGTCGGCCGGTTCCGTGACCCTCGACGGCAGGCCCATCTGGCGCCACACCGATGCCTACCGCGCCATCGGCCTGGTGCCGGAACGCGAGCTGAGCTTCGGCTACCTCACCGGCCGCGAGTTCGTGCGGGCCAACGCCGAGCTCCACGGGCTCGCCGACCCGGGCGCCGCGACGGAACGCGCCCTCGACGTGGTCGAGATGACCGAGCCCGCCGCCCGCCGCATCGGCACCTACTCCAAGGGCATGCGGCAGCGCGTGAAGCTCGCGTCCGCGCTGGTGCACGACCCGGCGGTGCTGCTGCTGGACGAGCCCTTCAACGGCGTCGACCCCCGCCAGCGGTTGCACCTGATGACCCTGCTCCGGCGGATGGGGGCCGAGGGTCGCACCGTGCTCTTCAGCTCGCACATCCTCGAGGAGGTCGAGCAGGTGGCCCGGCAGATCGAGGTCGTCGTGTCCGGCCGGCACGCGGCGTCGGGTGACTTCGGCCAGATCCGCAGGCTGATGACGGACCGCCCGGTGCAGTACGTCGTCGTGGGCGACGACGACCGTGGACTGGCCAGCGCCCTGATCTCCGAACCCTCGGTGGTCGCGGTGTCGCTGCGCCCGAAGGGTGGGGTGGACGTGTCCGTGTCCGACTTCGGCGCCTTCGCGGTCCGGTTGCCCCAGGTGGCCCGGCAGCACGGCATCCGGATCCTCGAGCTGACCCCGACCGACGAGTCGCTCGAGAGCGTCTTCGCCTACCTGGTGGGGGGCTGAGCTGTGCGGACCCGAAACCGCTTGCCTCTCAACCCCACGATCCTGCGCCTGTCCCGCCAGGCCCTCCTCGGCCGTCGCCGCGGCCTGGTCCTGGTCCTCATCCCCGCAGTGCTCGTCGCCCTCGCCGTGATCGTCGCGGCGCTGACCGACGACGCCGTCGGGTACGACGCCGTGCTCACCCTGGGCTTCACGCTCGCCCTGCCCCTCGTCGCACTCCTCGCCGCCACCGCGGTACTCGGCCCCGAGGTCGACGACGGGTCGATCGTCTACCTGATCTCCAAGCCGGTGAGCCGACACGTCATCGCCCTCAGCAAGTTCGCGGTGGCGTGGGCTGCCACGATCGCGCTGGGTGCGCTGCCGCTGCTGGTCGCGGGCCTGGTCCTGGACGGCTCGGACATGCGGCAGGCGGTCGCCTGGGGCACCGCCGGTGTGGTGGCGGGCACGGCATACACCGCGTTGTTCCTCGCGCTGGCCGCCTTCACGCGGCACGCCGTGGTGATCGGGCTGCTCTTCGCCCTCCTGTGGGAAGGGCTGCTCGGCTCGCTCCTCGGCGGGATCAAGTGGGTCTCCATCGGGCCGTGGGGTCGCGGTGTCGCCGAGGAGATCAGCCCACAGGTGTCCGGCTCCGGCACGGGACTGGCCTACGCGCTGGTCGCGGCCACACTCGTCAGCCTCGCGGCACCGTCATCGGTGCGGGCCTTCGACGTGTGCGCTGGACTCAGCCCCAGACGAGGCCTCGGGCCGGGTCGGCCAGGATGGCCCCGACATCGGCGATGAACTTGCTGCCGAGCTCGCCGTCCACGAGGCGGTGGTCGAACGACAGGGCCAGCTGGGTGACCCAGCGCGGCTCGATCGTCTCGGTGCCGTCGGCGGCCGTGACGACCCACGGCTGGCGACGGATCGCACCGAAGGCCATGATCGCCGACTCGCCCGGGTTGATGATCGGGGTGCCGGTGTCGACGCCGAAGACCCCGACGTTGGTGATCGTGATGGTGCCGCCGGACATCTCGGCGGGCTGGGTGCGGCCCTCACGCGCGGTCGCCGTCAGCGCGCCGATGGCCTCGGCCAGCTGGCGCATCGACATCTGGTCGGCGTCCTTGATGTTGGGAACCATCAGGCCACGCGGGGTGGCGGCGGCGATGCCGAGGTTGACGTAGTTCTTGACCACGATCTCCTGGGCGGCCTCGTCCCACGTCGCGTTGATCTCCGGGTGGCGACGGATCGCGACGGTCATCGCCTTGGCCAGCACCAGCAGCGGCGTGACCTTGACGTCCTTGAACTCGCGGTCCTTCTTCAACCGGTCGACGAGCTCCATGGTGGCCGTCGCGTCGATCGTCACCCACTCGGTGACGTGCGGTGCCGTGAACGCGCTGCCGACCATGGCCTGCGCGGTCATCTTGCGGACACCCTTGATGGGGATGCGCGTCTCGCGCTCGCCTCCGCGGGTGAAGACCGGAGCCACGTATGCCGGCTGGCCGGCACCCGCCGGCGCGACCGGGGAGACGCCGATGGCAGCGTTGCCCGCGCTGGAGGACTGGCCCGTCGCGTGGGCGTCGATGTCGGCGCGACTGATGATGCCGCCCTCACCGGAGCCCGCGACCGCGGCGAGGTCGATGCCGAGGTCCTTGGCGTACTTGCGGACCGGCGGCTTGGCCAGGGCGCGGGCGCCACCCTCCCGGGCGGCAGGCGCGCTCGCTTGACCCGACAAGGGTGCGCTTGACCCCGAAACGGTTGTCGAGTCAGGCGCCCCTTTATCGGGTGACCCGATAAAGGGGGGATCAGCTGACTGCGACTTGCGGGGACGACGCTTGGCCTCGGTCTGCTTGACGCCGTAGCCGACGAGGACGGCGGTGCGACCGGTCGACGTGGTGCCGCCGATCTTGCCCTCTTCGATCTCCTCGTCGTCGGAGGCGTCAGCCGCGGCGGCCGCCATCTTCGGAGCAGGCGAGCCCTCGATGCCGGGCTCGACGGCGCCGGCCGCGGGGGCCTCCTGGACAGGAGCGGCGCCCTGGCCCTGCGCCGGTCCACCCGCAGTGTCGACGGAGATGATCGGCGTGCCGACCTCGACCGTGTCGCCCTCGGAGACGTGCAGCGCCGTCACGGTGCCGGCGAACGGAACCGGCAGCTCGACGAGCGACTTGGCGGTCTCGATCTCGACGATGATGTCGTTGACCTTGACCGTGTCGCCGACCTTGACGTTCCAGGTGACGATCTCGGCCTCGGTCAGGCCCTCACCGGGGTCTGGAAGCTTGAACTCTTTGACTGCCATGCGTTTTCGCGCCCCTCTCAGAAGGCCAGTGAGCGGTCGACGGCGTCGAGCACCCGGTCGAGATCGGGGAGGAACTCCTCCTCGAGCTTGCTCGGCGGGTAGGGCAGGTTGTAACCGCCGACCCGGAGCACCGGAGCCTCGAGGTGGTAGAAGCAACGCTGCTGCAGGGCTGCGGCGATCTCCGCACCCATGCCGAGGAACGTCGATGCCTCGTGGACCACGATGGCCCGGCCGGTCTTCTCGACGGACGCCGCGACGGTGTCGAGGTCGAGCGGGCTGAGCGTCCGCAGGTCGATGACCTCGAGGTTCTTGCCCTCGCCTGCGGCGGCCTCGGCCGCCTGGAGGCACGTCTTGACCATGGGGCCGTAGGCGACGAGCGTCGCGTCGGTGCCCTCGCGGCATACCTGTGCCTTGAGCAGGTCGCGGGGGGCGGCGGACTCGTCCACGTCGCCCTTGTCCCAGTAGCGGCGCTTGGGTTCGTAGAAGAGCACCGGGTCGTCGGACTCGATGGCCTGCTGGATCATCCAGTAGGCGTCCTCGGCGTTGGAACAGCAGACGACCTTGAGCCCTGCGGTGTGGGCGAAGTACGCCTCGTTGGACTCGGAGTGGTGCTCGACCGCGCCGATGCCACCGCCGACGGGGATGCGGATGACCATGGGCAGCTTGATCTTGCCGAGCGAGCGGGCCCGCATCTTGGCGACCTGGCTGACGATGTGGTCGAACGCCGGGTAGATGAACCCGTCGAACTGGATCTCGACGACGGGACGGTAGCCGCGCAGCGCCATACCGATCGCGGTGCCGACGATGCCGGCCTCCGCGAGGGGGGTGTCGATGACGCGGTCCTCGCCGAAGTCCTTCTGGAGGCCGTCGGTGACGCGGAAGACGCCGCCGAGCTTGCCGATGTCCTCACCCATGAGGACGACCTTGGGGTCGCGCTCCATGGCGGCGCGCAGGCCGTTGTTGATGCCCTTGGCAATCGTCATGGTCCCCATCAGTGGCTCCCCTCACCCTCGAAGCCGGCGTGGTAGGCGGCGAACTCCTTGCGCTCGGCCTCGACCACCGGGTGCTCCTCGACGTAGATGTGGTCGAACATCGAGTCGGGCGTCGGGTCGGGCATGGACAGGCAGCCCTCACGGACGGCGACTGCGAGCTCGTCGGCCTCGGTCTCGAGGGCGTCGAAGAAGATCTGGTCGGCCTTCTGGGTGTGCACGAGGTAGGACTTGAGCCGCTCGATGGGGTCGCGGTGCTTCCACACCTCGACCTCGGCGGAGACGCGGTACTTGGTCGGGTCGTCCGAGGTGGTGTGGGCGCCCATGCGGTAGGTGTAGGCCTCGATGAACGTCGGGCCGTTGCCGGAGCGAGCCGCGTTGAGCGCCTGCTGGGTCACGGCATACACGGCCAGCACGTCGTTGCCGTCGACCCGCACGCCGGGGAAGCCGAAGCCGCGCGCCCGCTGGTAGAGCGGGATGCGGGTCTGGCGCTCGTTGGGCTCGGAGATGGCCCACTGGTTGTTCTGGCAGAAGAAGACGACCGGGGCGTTGTTGACGGCCGCGTAGACGAACGACTCGTTGACGTCGCCCTGCGCGGTGGCGCCGTCACCGAAGTAGGCGATCACGGCGGCGTCGCGCTCCTCGTCGCCGGTGCCGACGTCGCCGTCGCGCTGGATGCCCATGGCATAGCCGGTGGCGTGCAGCGTCTGGGCGCCGATGACGATCGTGTAGAGGTGGAAGTTCTTCTCGTTCGGGTCCCAGCCGCCGTGGTTGACGCCACGGAACAGGCCGAGCAGGTTGAGCGGGTTGACCCCGCGGCACCAGGCGACGCCGTGCTCGCGGTAGGTCGGGAAGGCGTAGTCCTGCGGGCGCATCGCGCGACCGGATCCGACCTGCGCCGCCTCCTGGCCGAGCAGGCTGGCCCAGATGCCGAGCTCGCCCTGGCGCTGGAGCGCGGTGGCCTCGGCGTCCACGCGGCGGATGAGGACGAGGTCGCGGTAGAAGCCGCGCAGGTCCTCGTCGGTGAGGTCCTTGACGTACTCGTCGTACTCGGTGTTCTCGACGCGCTGGCCCTCGGGGGTGAGCAGCTGGACCATCTCGGGTCCGCCGTCACCGACCTCCGGGACCGGGGCGGTCAGCTCGGCGAGCACCTCGTCCTCATGCTCGACGCTCGTGGCGCCGGCGACTGCGTTGTCGCTCACTGGAACTCCTTCTTCACCCGGGCGGGGTCTCCGCCGACGTGGGGCGGCTGGTGTGGGGCGCGCTTGTGGCGGCGCTCACAGGGGTCCTTACACGGCCAAGATATCGGGACGACGGAAAATCTCAGAATCCGGACGCTTCCGTGCTCATCACCTGCACCTTTGTATGCCGCGCGGCCCAGTTCAGTTCGTCTCACGTGATGCGGGACTGCGAGCGCCAGAGGTCGATCCCGGCGTCGACGGCGTCGCGATCGATCCCCTCGAGCTCGGCGTCGCTGAACCGCAGGTTGCTGACCGCCGCTGCGGAGTCCTCGAGCTGGCCGACCGAGGACGCTCCGACGAGCACCGAGGTCACCCGCTCGTCGCGCAGGGCCCAGGCCAGCGCCAGCTGGGCGAGGGACTGGCCCCGCTCGGTGGCGAGGTCGTCGAGCTTGCGGATGTGGGCCAGCGACTCGTCGGTGAGCAGGTCGGGCGACAGCGACTTGCCCTGGCTGGCGCGCGAGCCTTCGGGTATGCCGCCGAGGTACTTGTTCGTCAACATCCCCTGGGCCAGCGGGCTGAACGCGATGCAGCCGATGCCCCGCTCACCCAGGGTGTCGAGCAGGCCGCCCTCGATCCACCGGTTCACCATGGAGTACGACGGCTGGTGGATGAGCAGCGGGACGCCCATCTGCTCGAGCACCTCGGCCGCACGCTCTGTGCGCTCGGGCGAGTAGCTGGAGATACCGGCATACAACGCCTTGCCCTGCTGGACCGCGGTGGCGAGGGCACCCATCGTCTCCTCGAGCGGGGTGTCCTCGTCGGGGCAGTGGCTGTAGAAGATGTCGACGTAGTCCAGCCCCATCCGGGTCAGGCTCTGGTCCAGGCTCGCGAGGAGGTACTTGCGCGAGCCGCCGATGCCATAGGGGCCGGGCCACATGTCGTAGCCGGCCTTGGAGCTGATGACGAGCTCGTCGCGGTAGGGCTTGAAGTCGGCGGCGAAGTGGCGCCCGAAGTTGACCTCGGCCGCGCCATAGGGCGGGCCGTAGTTGTTGGCGAGGTCGAAGTGCGTGATGCCGATGTCGAAGGCGCGGCGCAGGATCGCGCGCTGCACGTCGAACGGTTTGTCGTCACCGAAGTTGTGCCACATACCGAGGCTGACGGCCGGGAGCCGCAGGCCGCTCTGACCCACCTTGCGGTAGGGCATCGGGCCGTAGCGGTCCGGGCGGGCGAGATAGGGCGGGAGCCAGGTGTCGACCATGGCCCCAGTCTGTCGCGCCGGGGCGCCCCCGACTACCTGGGGCCCTGTGCGTCGGCGCGGTCGACGCGGTCAGCCGGTGGGTGCGATGTTCTGGTTGTGCCGGAACACGTTCTCCGGGTCCCACACGCCCTTGATCGCGCGGAGGCGGGCGAGCTTGGTCTCGCCGAAGGAGCTCTCCACCCGCTCCTGACCCTCATCGCCGATGAAGTTGAGGTAGACGCCTCCCGACGTCCACGGCTTCATCGCCGCCGCCAGCGTCCGCGTGTGGGCGATGTTCGCGTCATCGTCTGCCGGGTCGGGCCAGATCGACAGGTAGTGGATGTTGAACGGCGCCTGCCGCTCCCCGAAGGCGGTAGCTTCCTCGGCCACGCGCGCGACCGCACCCCCGCCGGGGACGACGATGACCTGGCTCACCGGCGACACGGGCGCCGACGCCAAGGACGCGAGGGTCTCGACCGCCTCGTCCGGCAGCTCCTCGAGGAAGTCGGCCGTCCAGTAGTTCTGCAGGCCGTGCGGGTTGGCATCATCGAGCAGCCGCTGCAGCGCCACGTAGGGCATCGGGCCGACGTGGGCGAAGACGGGCGGCCCGAAGGTCAGCAGCGGGGCCAACGCCGCCTCGGCGCCCTCGAGCGGGCCGGTGTAGGCCACGATCACGCCCACTGCCGGTTTGCCGCGGGCCGGCTCCGGCACCATCTCGATCGGCGGAGCGGTGATGAACGCGACGCCCCCACCCACCTCGTCGGGCGCGTCGACGAAGAAGTCCCGGAAGTTGCGCAGCACCGCGGCTCCCATCGGGGGCGGATAGATGAGCATGCCGCCGAAGACGATCGGTCCGATCGGGTGCAGCCGCAGGGTGAAGCGGGTGACGACGCCGAAGTTGCCGCCCCCGCCGCGCAGGGCCCAGAACAGGTCGGGGTTCTCGGTCTCCGAGGCCGTCACGATCCGGCTGTCCGCCGTCACCACCTCCGCCTCGATGAGGTTGTCGCAGGTGAACCCCAGGCTGCGCTCCAACCAGCCGCTGCCGCTGCCCAGCGCGAGACCACCGACGCCCGTCGTCGACACGCGCCCGCCGGTCACCGCCAGACCATGCTCCTGGGTGGCTGCGTCGAGCTCGCCCCACGTGCACCCGCCGCCCACCTGCGCCGTCGCCGTCTCGGCGTCGACCACGATGTCGCGCAGTCCCCGCAGGTCGACGCACAGCCCGCCGTCCACGACCGCCGAGCCGTTGACCGAGTGGCCGCCTCCGTAGACGGAGATCGGCAGTCCGCAGGTCCGGGCGTGGGCGATCGCGGCCGCCACGTCCGCCGCCGTCCGGCAGGTGGCGATCAGGGCCGGCGCCCGGTCGATCATGCCGTTGAACACGCGCCGAGCCTGGTCGTAGCCGTCGTCACCCGGCGCCAGCTGGAGGCCCGAGAACTCCGGGATGGTGGGGCGGACGTCGGTCAGGTCGGTCATGGCAGGCCTCCAGGAGTGTTTTGCCGACTCTCCTCCGGCCCCCGGATGCCGCGCCTCCCCCAAAGGGACGACGGGGCCGGGAGGTCAGGCCGGGTCGACCGGGTGCTCCGCGAGGAAGTCGCCCGCCACCTGGATCAGCACGTCGTTGGCCTCGGTCTCCCCGATGGTCGCGCGGACCCCGTCCGTGCCGTACTGGCGCAGCGTCAGACCTGCCTCCTGGGCGGCCGCCGCGAAGTCGGCGGACCGGTCACCCAGCGCGAACCACACGAAGTTGGCCTGCGTCTCGGGGATGAACCAGCCCTGGCCGCGCAGCTCCTCGACCACCCGGGTGCGCTCTGCGACAAGGGAGTCCACGCGCTCCTTCAGCTCGTCGAAGGCCCTGAGCGAGGCCACCGCGGCAGCCTGCGCGATCGAGTTCACGCCGAAGGGCGTCGCCGTCTTGCGCAGGGCCGACGCGACCGGGGGGTGCGCCACGGCATACCCGATGCGCAGGCCGGCCAGGCCGTAGGCCTTGGAGAAGGTGCGCAGCACCATCACGTTGGGGCGGTCGCGGTAGAGCTCGAGGCTGCGCGGCGCCTCCTCGTCGGTGACGAACTCGACGTAGGCCTCGTCGATGACGACGAGCACGCGGCTCGGCACGGCGTCGAGGAACCGCTCCAGCTCGGCGTGGGTCACCATCGGGCCGGTGGGGTTGTTGGGGGTGCAGACGATGACGACCTTGGTGCGGTCGGTGATCGCGGCGTGCATCGCGTCGAGCCGGTGGCGAGCGTGGTCGTCGAGCCCGACCTGGACCGAGCTGGCGCCGGCGAGCGCGGTGACGATCGGGTAGGCCTCGAACGAGCGCCACGCGTAGACGACCTCGTCGCCCGCGTCGCAGGTGGCCGCGATGACCTGGCCGAGGACACCGACCGAACCCGTGCCGGTCGCGATGTGCTCGGCCGGGACGCCGAGCGTGTCGGCGAGCGCCTGGGTGAGCTCGGTGACGGCCATGTCGGGATAGCGGTTGATCGCGCCGGCCGCCTCGCGCACCACCTCGAGGACCGACGGCAGCGGCGGATACGGGTTCTCGTTGGACGAGATCTTGTATGCCGTGACGCCCGCGGGCGCGGCTGCGGGCTTGCCGGGGACGTAGGCGGGCACCTGGTCGAGGGCCGCGCGCAGGCGGACGTCGGTGTCGTTGGTAGAGGCAGCGTCGCTCATGGCTTCACTCTAGGCGCGGCCCCGCCGGCGGCTGACCGGGCCGTCGTCGTCGGACGTGTCGTCCAGGTCGTCGTCCAGGTCGTCGTCAGGGGCCTCGCCGGTGAGCCGCGTCTCGAGATCCTCGCGCACGTCTCGGCGGAACTCGTCGTCGCAGCGCAGGACCGGTGAGGCCGCGACCCAGTAGTGGCCGTCGATTCGCAGTTGGACGGCGCCACCCTCCTCGAGGTCACCTCGCACACCGCAGCGCCCCTCCGGTCGCGGATGCTCCTCCGAGCCGAGGACAACTGCCCAATGGGGGATGTCGCCCAGCAGGAGCAGCACGAACCACAGCTCATCCTCGGTGCGGACCAGCTGGTAGTCCCACTCACTCGTCACCGTGCCCAGGGCCGCCCGTCGGATGACCAGCCAGGCGGTGAGCGCACGGTAGGCGGCCCACAGCAGCACGACCAGCGCGCCGGCACTGAGGGCGTAGCGCCACGGGTCGGGCAGCGACTCGGGGAACCAGGCAACCGCGAGCAACACCCCCGCCGGCCACCACCGGCCGGCGGCGAGGGACATGACCACGGGTTCCCACCACCGTCTGGGAGGAGGCTCGAGGGCCGCCTCACCGACCCAGTCCTCCTGCCGAGAGACCGACCGAGCCAGCTCGCGCAGGCTCAGGGCCGCGACCTCCGCGGGCCGCGGTGGCGCCGCGGCCTTCGGCGCCGAGCCGTCGGGTGCCCGGAGCCTCATCACGGGCCGGCGCAGCCGGCGGGCACCCAGCACGAAGCCCACCAGCACGGCCAGCAGTCCGGGGCCCAAGGTGAGGCTGGTGATCCCCTCGAAGCTGCCTTCGCGGTCCATGGCGCTCTCGTCGAACGGCCAGGCCAGCGCGCGGACCGTCAGGGTGGAGCCGACGCGCGGATAGGGCTCATAGCAGTCGACCTCGGCGTACTCCGACCGCGCACCGTCGCGCCAGGTCACGGCGCACGAGTCACCCTCGTCGCCCGCGACCAGCCGCACCATGGTGGCCGAGACGTCGTGGCCGGACCACCAGATCGCCTGGAACAGCCCGGCGCCGACGAGGGCGACCAACGCGAAGAGGACGGCTGAGCGGGGAACCCCCGCCCGGAGGCGCTGAAGTGTTCCCGCAGGCCGGGCAGGAGCCGCGAGCAGGGCGTCGAAGGTAGGCCACCAGCTCTCCGTCGGACCCAGGAAGTAGCGCTTTCCCGAGTCGTCCACGTAACCCCGGAGGTCGGCGACCTCGTCCAGCTCCTCGTCCACCTTGGACCGACGCGTCGCGCTCCGGCCGACCTCCTCGCGAGCCAGCAGCAGGTGGTGGCGGGCGGTGACCACGCGCAGGTCGTTGCCGTCCAGGATCGCCAGACCCGCGGAGTCCTGCTCCGCGTCGACGAGCACGGGGATGGCCACCCGTCGTCCGGCGCGCACTGCCGGGAGGCTCCGCCGTCCCCGCCAGCCGCGCCACGCGGCATACCCGAACCCACCGGCAACGCTCAGGCCGATGCCGATGGCCGGTCCGACGAGATCCTCCCAGGAAGCCATCTGCGCAGTGTCAGGACGTGATCAGTCGTCGTCGCCGTCGGGGATGACCCAGCCGAGGACCATCGAGACGATCGTGATGATGATGGCGCCGAGCACCGCGTCCCAGAAGAAGTGGTCGATCGTGAAGCTGAGCCCCAGCGGGTCGGCGATCCACTCGGTCAGCTGGAGCATGAAGGCGTTCACGATGAAGGTGAACAACCCGAGCGTCAGGATGATGAACGGGAAGCTGAGCAGCTTGGCGATCGGCTTGACGACGGCGTTGACCAGACCGAAGACCAGGGCGACCAGCAGCACGGTCGCGAACTTCGAGCCGAACTTGCCCTCCCCGAAGCTGATGCCCGAGACGAGCCAGGCGGCCACCCACAGTGCCACCGCGTTGACCGCGACCTTGATGACGAAGTTCATGGCCCCGATCGTGCCAGATGGCTAGACGTGTCGGCGGGAGGTGACGACCCGGAACCGGTTGGCCACGAACGCGGCGTCGACGTAGGCCGCGTTGGCCGCGGGGTTGGCGCCGGTGCCGTGGAAGTCGCTGAACGCCGCGGTCTGGTTGACGAACACCGGTCCGGTGAGGTTCTCCGACAGCGCGACTCCAGCGTCCGCCGCGGCGTCGCGCGCGGCGTCGAGGACGTCCTCGCTCGTCGAGTAGACCGCCGCCGTCATCGCGCCATGCTCGCGCACCGTGTCGCGGAACTGCGCCAGCGACTGGTCGGTCCCGGACGTCGCGATGAGGAAGGTGACCGGCCCGAAGCACTCCTGGGTGTAGACGTCCTCGCGGCTCGCATCCATGCTGACCAGGCCCGGGGCCCGGACCACCGCGTCGGGGTATGCCGGGTGGCTGACCTCGCGCGAGTCCAGCACCACCGTGCCGCCCGCCTCCTCGGCGAGCGCGGCCAGACCCGCCGCGTTGGCGCGGACCCCGTCGTTGACGGTCGCGCCGAGCAGCTCGACGGCTCGGGCGTCGTCGCCGGTCAGCTTGCCCACGGCCGCTGCGAGCTTGGCCCCGAAGTCCTCGAAGGAGACCTGCCCCTCGTCGGTGGCGATGCCGTCGCGCGGGAGGTAGATGTTCTGCGGGGTCGTGCACATCTGCCCGGAGTAGAGGGTCAGCGAGAACGCCAGGTTGCCCAGCACCCCGCGCAGGTTGTCGGTCGAGTCGACGACGATCGTGTTGACGCCCGCCTTCTCGGTGTAGACGAGCTGGCCACGACCGGCGCCGTTCTCCTCGAGCCAGCCGCCGAAGGTCGGGCCGCCGGTGTAGTCGATGATCCGGACCTCGTCGCGCTCGGCGAGCACCTTGGCCAGGCCCTCACCCTCGGCCTCGGGCGCGAGCTGGACCAGGTCGGGACTGAAGCCGGCCGCGGACAGCACCTCGCGGCATACCGCGACGGAGATGGCGAGGGGCAGCACGGCCCGCGGGTGCGGCTTCACGATGACGGGGTTGCCGGTGACCAGGGAGGCAAACAGCCCCGGGTAGCCGTTCCAGGTCGGGAAGGTGTTGCAGCCGATGACGAGGGCGACGCCACGCGGCACGACGCGGTAGTCCTTCTGCATCCGCAGCGGGGCCGGGTTGCCCTCCTTGTCGCGGCCGGGCTTCTCCCAGACGACGGACGCGGGCACCCGCTCCTGCTCGACGAGGCCGGCGACGATCGACTCCAGCGCGCGGTCCTGGGCGTGCGGTCCGGCGGCCTGGAAGGCCATCACGAACGGCTGGCCGGTCGTGTGCATGACCGAGTGCGCCATCTCGAACGAACGCGCGTTGATCTGTTCGACGATCTCCACGCAGACCGCCGCGCGGGTGCGGGCACCGGCGTCACGCCACGCGGTGGTGGCGTCGGCCGCCGCCGCAAAGGCCGCGTCGAGGTCGAGGTGCGGGTAGGTGATGCCGAGCGCCGGCCCGTACGGCGAGACCTCCTCGCCGACCCACTCACCATCGGTGCGCACGTCACCGAGGCCACCGAAGGCGTTGTCCCGCAAGGCTTCGTATGCCGCCTGGCCGGCCTCGGCGGACCCCTCGCCGTACACGCGCGGCGACGGCGACTCCGGGAACCGGCTGAAGTAGGAGCGGTCGGCGAGGGCCTGAGTCGCCTGGGCGATCACCTCGGCGTGCTTGTCGACGAGCGGGTGGGTGGTGGGCGCCGTTGCCGTGGTCATGCGGTCATCGATCATGCCTTTCATCGTAAGGGCCACTGGACACCGCGCCGACGGTTGCTCTAGAGTAACCGTTGCCCATGAGTAACCAATCAGCCCTTGTCCTCGACGCTCTCGGCGACCCCAGTCGGCGCCAGATCCTCGAGCTCCTCGCCGAGCGACCGCGCGCGGTCGGCGAGATCGCCGCGGCCATGCCGATCGGGCGGCCGGCGGTCAGCAAACACCTCAAGGTGCTCGAGGGCGCCGGCCTGGTGGACCACGAGAGCCGGGGCACGCGGAACCTCTACGCCCTGGCCCCCGACGGGCTCGTCGACCTCCAGCAGTGGCTGGTCGCGACCTGGGACACCGCGCTCGCGTCGTTCGCCACGTATGTAGCTGAACACCGCGTGGAGCAACACCGCGTGGAGCAACCCCGCGTGGAGCAACACCGCGTCGGGCAACGACGCGTCGAACAGCACCAGCCGGAAGGACGTCCGTCATGACCACTCAGCCTGCCGAGACTGCCGAGAGCACGTCCCGCCCCGTCGCCCCGGTTCGCCGCGAGGTCCGGGTGCGCTGCGACGTCGACACGGCGTTCGAGCTGTTCACCGCCCACCTCGGGGCGTGGTGGCCGCTCGACACGCACAGCGTCTTCGGGGCGCAGGCGAGCGTGGCGTTCGAGGACGGCGTCGTCGTCGAACGCCATGGCGCCGACAAGGCGGTCTGGGGCACGGTGCTGCGCTGGGACCGGCCCAACGGTTTCGCCATGACGTGGCATCCCGGCCAGGGTCCGGAGCGGGCCACCGAGGTTGCGGTGGCGTTCGAACCCGACGGTGACGGCACGCTGGTGAGGCTGACCCACACCGGCTGGGAGCGACTGCCCGAGCCCGATGCCGCGCGGGCGGAGTACGACCGCGGCTGGCCGCTGGTGCTCGCCCGCCTCGCTCAGCGGGTCGAGGTGCAGCCCTGAAACGTGCGGCTCACGACGTGAGCTCAACGCCTCCGCCCCACTCGCCGGAGGTATGCCGCGAGCCGGCGCCGCGGCATACCTGACGTTGCGTCGTCTCGGGGCGGCTACTTGGGGGCATTGGAGAACTCCTGCCACCCCGAGCCAAGAGCTCTCAGCCACTCGACCCGCTTCCGGGCGGGGGGCGCCGAGCCCGCCAGCGCATCCGCCTCGTTGTCGATGCGTTCTCGCAGAGCCGGTGCCACGACGTCCTCGGCTTCCTGGTAGTCGTGAATGACCCAGTCTCCGGGATCACCGGCCCATCGGGCCTGCCGAGCCTCGGCGTAACACGCGGTGTGGCGATCGGCGGCCAGCCGGTAGCAGGCGAGCAGCTCGACGGTGACCGAGTGACCGGGCTGGCACGCGATGAACCTGAACCCTCCCCACTCCGGATGCGTCGTCATGTCCAGCTCCGAGAGACGGTCTGGGGTGACCCGTTGGATGGAGGCGTCGGCGGCGGCCTTGCGGACGATGCCGAGGTAGTACGTCGCGGTGGGAGTGTCCTTGCCGTAGACCCGCTCGATCGTCAGCCGCCACTGCTCGTCGGTGACTCCCTTGACCGCGCCCAACAGAGGGAGCAGCTGTTCCGCCGAGGCGATGGCCGCGACGGCGCCCTTGCAGGTCGCCGGATAGGCGATGGGGGTGAGGCGGTTCGCGGCTTTGGCAGTGGCTCCCTCACCCGGTCGGACGCTGGTACGCGCAACACCGGCGCCTGAGGTCGTCCGTGTCGCGGAGTCAGTCGCGGGGGTGTCCTGGTAGCGGTCGAGGGTGAACGCCGCACCCAGGGCAGCCGCGATGGCCAGGGCTGTGCCGCCCGCGAGGAGGCGCCGGTTCACTGGACCGACGACGCTGGGTGGCGGCGGTCGTTTGCGGAAGATGTCACTGCTGAGGGACGGGGCGAGGGCGAAAGGGTGACGCGCCCGGCCCTTCCTTTCTCTGCCAGACTCCGGACCATGCACGAGGAGGCAGCACGGTGACCGCAGACCTCACGCACGTCCTGCAGATGTGGGAGGACGACCAGGCCTCGCGGGCCCTCGGCATGGAGGCGACCGTCATCGAGGTCGACCACGCGCTGGTGCGCATGACCGTCACCGCCGAGATGGTCAACGGTCACGACATCGCCCACGGGGGCTACCTGTTCACCCTGGCCGACTCGACGTTCGCGCTGGCGTGCAACAGCCGCGGCGCGTTGACCGTGGCGGCAGGGGCGGACATCACCTTCGTCACCTCCGCCCGTCTGGGCGACGTCCTCGTCGCAGAGGGCCGAGTACGGACGGCCTACGGGCGCAGCGGAATCACCGACGTCACGGTGACGCGCGAGTCCGACGGTGCCGTGGTCGCGGAGTTCCGCGGACGCTCGCGCGCGCTGCGGTCCGCGCTCCCGCCGACGCCATGACCGCCCGATCGGTGGCTGCCCGCGCTGGGAGCCCGCCGCGCGGCATACGGTAGGGCCATGCGCGTCCTCGTCACCGGCGGTGCCGGCTACATCGGATCCCACACCGTCGTCCAGCTGGTGGCGGCAGGCCACGAGGTGGTCGTCGTCGACAACTTCTCCAACGCCAAGCCCACCGTGGTGGGGCGGCTGGAGTCGTTGACCGGGACACACCTCGAGGTGCACGCCTTCGACCTGACCGACCGGGACAAGATCGAGTCGCTCTTCGCGGCGCGGCAGTTCGACGCGGTCATCCACTTCGCCGGGCTCAAGGCGGTGGGCGAGAGCGTGGACGTGCCGCTCGAGTACTACCAGAACAACCTCGACTCGACCTTCGCCCTGGTGCGTGCCATGCACCGACACGGCTGCCACCGCCTGGTGTTCTCCTCCTCAGCCACCGTCTACGGCGACAACGCCCCGGTGCCGATGAAGGAGGAGTACCCGACCTCGGCGACCAACCCCTACGGCTGGACCAAGGTGATGATCGAGCAGGTGCTGCGCGACGTCGCCGTCACGGACGAGCGGTGGCGGATCGCGTTGCTGCGCTACTTCAACCCGGTCGGAGCCCACCTCTCAGGGACCATCGGCGAGGACCCGCAAGGCATCCCCAACAACCTCATGCCGTTCATCGCGCAGGTCGCCGTCGGCAAGCTGGAGAAGCTCAACGTCTTCGGCGGCGACTACGACACCCCGGACGGCACGGCCCTGCGGGACTACATCCACGTCGAGGACCTCGCAGCCGGACACCTCGCGGCGCTGACCAAGCTCGGCAGCACCGACGAACGGGTCTCGACCTGGAACCTCGGCACCGGGCACGGGACGTCGGTCCTCGAGGTGCTGCGAGCCTTCGAGAAGGCGTGCGGACACCAGCTCCCCTACGAGATCGTCGAACGGCGGGCCGGCGACATCGCCGCGTCCTACGCCGACCCGACCCGCGCCGAGCGCGAGCTCGGGTGGAAGGCCACCCGCACCATCGAGGACATGTGCGCCGACCAGTGGCGTTGGCAGCGTGGCAACCCGCTGGGCTACCCCGACTGACCGGCTGGGCCGCCGCGGTGCCTGAGCAGCTCAGGCCCGCTGTCGCGGAGCTCGTCGACCGTGGAGACGCCGAGCAGCCTCATCGTGCGAGCGATCTCCTCGCCGAAGAGGCGCAGCACGTGGTCCACTCCGGCCTGCCCGGCCACGGCCAGCCCGTAGAGGTAGGGCCGGCCGATCGAGCACGCGGTGGCACCCAGCGCGATCGCCTTGACGACGTCGGAGCCGCGCCGGATGCCCCCGTCCACGACGATCTCGAGCCGGCCGGCGGTCGCTCGCACGATCTCGGGGAGAACGTCCAGCGGGGAGGCCATGTGGTCGAGCTGGCGTCCGCCGTGGTTGCTGACCTGGATCGCGTCGATGCCGAGGTCGGCGGCCTTGACCGCATCGGCGGGGTTCACACACCCCTTGAGGACGATGGGACCGGCCCAGCGGGCCCTGAGGTCGGCGATGTCGGTCCAGTCCGTGGGTTCGTAGGAGCCGTCGAGAAGGGTGCGCCACATCGCCGGCGAGCTGGCCATCGGGCCCTCGGGAAGGGTGCCGTCGAGGTTCGGGAAGGCGATCGCGTCCTGCGTCAGGAAGCCCAGGCTCCAGGCAGGGTGCAAGGCACCCTCCACGAGTGTCCTGGGCTTGATGGACGGCGGTGCAGTGAAGCCGTTGCGATAGTCGCGTTCGCGGCGCCCGATCGCCCGGCAGTCGACATTGACGAGCAGGGCCTCGTAGCCGGCACGGGCGACCCGGTCGAGAAGGCCCTGGAGGGCGACCTTGTCCGTCGTGGGCTCGAGGTTGAACCACCGCCGCAGGCCGGGGGTCCCCGCACTGACCGACTCCATGGCGGTGGTGCTGAGGTGTGCCAGGCCGTACGGGATCCCCGCGTCGCGGGCCGCGCGGGCGGCCCCGATCTCGCCGTCGGGGTGGAAGAGCCGGGTGCCGCCCGTCGGGGAGAGGGTGAGGGGCAGGGCGACCGGGCCACCGAGGAGCCGTGAGCCCAGGTCGAGGTCGGCCACCGAGCCCCACCGGGGCAGGAACGTCCAGTCGTCGAAGGAGGTGCGGTTGCGCCGCAGTGACACCTCGTCCTCAGCACCACCCTCGAGGTAGTCGAAGACACTGCGGGGCAGGCGCCGTCCCGCAGCGCGCCGCACGTCGTCCACGGTGAAGTACTTGCGGGACAGGCGCTCTGACGCCGTGGCGGCCGGCCCCGGCACCGTGACCAGCGCCCTGAGGTCGCTGAGCCTCACTCGTCCTCCGTCCTCGTCCTCCGTCCTCGCCCTCCGTCCTCGTCCGCCGTCCTCGTCGGTCGGGGTGGGTTCATCGTTGCCCAGACGGACGCCCGAGAGCATGGAGTAAAGACCAGAAGAACGAGCACGCTCTGGTGATAACGTCCAAGGGTGGACGAGGCCACCCACGGGCCCGGAAATGCTGACACGCAGGTCGTCCGGCTTGCTGACTTCATCGAGCTCACGCATGCAGAGCTGGTGCATGCCAATCCCACGACCGACACGCTCGATCACCAGGTCTCCGACGTGCTCATGTACGACGCGTTGGACGACTGGAGCGACAGCGGCGACCGGATCATCCTGGCGGTCGGCATCGCGGTCGGCACGCCGGACTTCGACCAGCTGCTCCATCGAGCGGCCGAGAGCAACGCGGCCGCAGTCGTCGTGAAGGCGCACGGCGCTTCGGTCGAGCAGCTCCGGGAGGCAGGCGTCCGCCACCACCTCGCGGTACTCATCGCGCCAGACTCGGCCGACTGGTCCCGCCTCGCGACGGTCGCCAGGGCCTCCGTCATGGGCGCCGCAGCGGACTCGGTCTCGGGGGCCCGACTCGGCGACCTGTATGCCTTCGCCAACACGATCGCGTCGATGACCGGAGCTGCCGCCAGCATCGTCGACCCCCTCGGGCAGATCCTCGGCTACTCAACCCTCCCGGGGCAACAGATCGACGAGCTCCGGAGGGCGACCACCCTCGCTCTCCGGGAGACGACCCCACCGGGGATCGACCCCGACTACAAGATCGTCTACACCTCCCCCCGAGCGGTCCACATCCCGCTGGACGAAGGAGGTTCCGATCGACTCGCCCTCGCGGTCCGGGCCGGCGGCGAGCTGCTCGGGTCGGTGTGGCTGATCGACCCGGGAGAGGAAGAGCGTGCCGAAGCGCTCGCGGCACTTGACCGGATCGCTCCCCTGATCGGGCTGCACATGCTCCACGCCCGGTCCACGTCCGACTTCGGCGAGCGGCGCAACGGTGACCTCCTGCGGACCCTCATGGAGGATCCCGCTCACGCCGCCTTCGCAGCGGCCCAGCTGGGGCTCAGCCCGGGAGGCGGTCTTGCCGTCGCGGCGTTCGCGGTCGTCCGGCCCGAGCCGGCGCGGTTGGACCTGGCGCGAGAGACACACCGCCTCCTCCACCTGGTCTCCACCGTCTGCGACGTCTATGTCCACCAGAGCACCACCGCGCTGATCGAGTCGACCGTGTATGCCGTGTTGGCCGGCTCGGGGGAAGGTGCCCGCACCAGGCACCGCCGCATCCTGCAGGAGGTCGAGTCCCACTCCGACACGATCAGCTCGTTTCCCATGGTCGCGGCCGTGGGGAGCGTCTCGACCTCGGTCGACGCCCTACCGACGTCGAGGAGGGAGGCGCTGGACACGCTTGCGTACCTGTGGCGGCGGGCCTCGGCGTTCCCCCGCGCTCCGGGCGCCGCTCCGGGCGCCGCTCCGGTCGGGTCCGTGGCCCTGTTCGAGGACCACCGCATACCCCTGAACCTCCTGAAGATCCACGGGTTCATCGCTGACAACGCACTCGGCGAGGGCGACGCGGTCACGACCATCAGCGCGCACGACCGCGAGCACCAGACGGACTACCTCCAGACCTTGCGGGCCTACTCCTCGACCAACGGCAACGTCTCCGCCATGGCGGCGGTTCTCCACGTTCACAAGAACACCGTCCGCTACCGCCTGAGCCGACTCGTCGACGAGTTCCACCTCGACCTCGAGGACCCCCACGTCCGGCTCTGGCTGGCCCTGCGAGTGGCCAGCAGCGAACTGGCGGACGCGGTCGACGGCGCGACCTGACCCACCTTCCGCACCTCGGTGCACGACCGCGCGGGGCGAAATGTCGTCGATGCACCGAACGACCCCTGGGACTTGGCGTAGCGGCCAACCTGCCCCGTCGAATTCCGTACGAGTGCCCAAGGTAGGGCGACCGGGCGCAATGTCATCCTCGTCGTGCGCCGATCGACGGCAGCAGGCAACAGGTGGCTCGACCACGCAGGGCTGTTGACCAGTCGCTCCCGGCCCGGCTCAGCAAGGGTCCGCGAGTCGCGACCCACCTGACCACCCACCTGGAGCCATACCGCCATGCCCGCTTACGCACAGCCTTGGGCCGATGCCCCTTCGCGCCCGCCAGCCCAGCCCCTTCCCTCGGACGCGCCGCTGCTGGCCGCCGCCCGTCACGGTGACACCCGAGCTGTTGCCGAGCTGTACTCCCGTCACCAGGCCGCCCTGATCAGGATGGCTCGGCGCCGCGCCCACCCCGACTACTCAGCACAGGACCTGGTCTCCGAAGCCTTCGCCAAGATGCTCGAAGCGCTGGCGAACGGCCAAGGACCCCACGACAACGCCCTGGCCTACCTGGCCGTGACCGTCCGCAACCTTTCGGCCGCGCACACCAGGCGGCGCAGCCACCGCTACGCGCCTTCTGTCGCCGCGGACGAGACGTTGCTGGCGGTTCCCGACCCGCGTCCAGGAGTGGACCACGATGTCCTCACCGAGGAGCTGCACGACGAGCTGCGCGCCACCCTCGAGGCCCTGCGTCCCCGTTGGCGTGAGGTGTTGCTGCTCACCCACGTCGAGGAGCTCAGCGTCGCCGAGGCCGCACGCCTGCTCGGCACGACGCCGACGGCCTTCAGGGCGCTGTCGTACCGCGCGCGTGGAGCCTTGCGTATCGCCTACGTCACCCGCACGCAGACCCACCTGGCCGCGGACGTCGGCTGACGCACGTCGGGCGAGTCGCAGCCGGACCCGGGCGATGTCGTTGAATGGACCCATGGCAGAACAGCTGGCCGCCAAGCGTCCCTACCGAGTCACCGTCGTCTGCACCGGCAACATCTGCCGCTCCCCGATGGGCGAGTTCGTCCTGCGTGAGCGGTTCGAGGACGCCGGCCTCGGGGACGCGGTCGCGGTCGACTCGGCGGGCACGCACTCGTGGGAGGTCGGCAGTCCCGCCGATCCGCGCACCCTGGCGGTGCTCGAGCGCAACGGCCACGACGACTTCGGGGGGCGAGACCATGTCGCTCGCCGGTTCGAGGCTTCCTGGTTGGCCCAGGTCGACCTCGTCCTGGCCGCGGACGCCGGACACCTGCGCGAGCTGACGAGGCTGGCCCGCACCGAGGAGCAACGCGCCAAGATCAGGCTGTTCCGCTCGTTCGACCCGGAGGCCGAGCGCGCCGGAGCGCTCGACATGGACGACCCCTGGTACGGCGACGAATCCTCGTTCGACCAGACCTACGCCGAGGTGGTGGCCGCCGCCGACGGCGTGGTGGAGCACGTCCGCCGCGAGCTCGCCGCCGGCTGCAGTCCGGAATAGTTGAATATCGAACTAGTGTTGAGCGGGCATGACGACCAGCATGCCTTTCGCCCTGCGGCTCGACTGGGCTCGCGGCCTGTTCGACCGCGGCGACTTCAGCGCTGCCGCCACCGCCGTGCGAGAGCTCGTCGACGAGGGCGACAGCACCGAGACCCTGCACGGGACGGCAGACCTTCGAATCCTGCTGGCCCGTGCCTACTTCGGTTCGGCCCAGCTGGGGCGCGCCGAGACGGTGCTGCGCCGACTCGTCGAGGAGGCGCCTGACGACGGCTACCTGCACCTGCTGCTCGGCCGCACGCTGCAGCGCCGGGCCCGGCACGACGACGCGCGCCGACACCTGGCCCTGGCCGAGGTCCTGGGCGACTACGCGCGACCCACGGCCTACGGTGAGCAGCGATGACCGACTACGGGCACGACCTCCAGTTCGGGATCTTCCCGACTCCCGACGCGGACGCCGCCGACCTCGTCCTCGAGATGAGCGAGGCGGCGGACGTCGCGGGGCTCGACCTCGTGACGATCCAGGACCACCCCTACCAGGCCAGACACCTCGACGCCTGGACCCTGCTGTCGGTCATCGCAGCCCGGACGACCTCCATCCGGGTCGCGCCCAACGTCCTCAACCTGCCCCTTCGACCACCCGTGGTGCTGGCGCGCAGCGCGGCGACCCTCGACCTGCTCAGCGGCGGCCGGGTGGAGCTCGGCATCGGAACCGGTGCCTTCTGGGACGCCATCGTGGCGGCGGGCGGACCGCGCCGCACGCCCGGCGAGTCGATCGAGGCGCTGGAGGAGGCGATCGCCATCATCCGTGGCGTGTGGTCAGGAGCCGGACCCGTGGCGGTCGAGGGAGAGCACTACCGGGTCCGGGGGCTGCATGCCGGGCCTGTGCCGGCGCACCCGATCGGCCTCTGGATCGGTGGCTACAAGCCGCGGATGCTCCGGCTCACCGGTCGCCTCGCCGACGGCTGGCTCCCGAGCCAGGGGTATGCCGAGCCCTCGGCCCTGCGTGCCATGAACGCGACGATCGACGGCGCCGCCCTCAAGGCGGGGCGCGACCCGGCCGCGATCCGCCGCCTCTACAACGTGAGCCGGAAGGCGTCGCCTGAGCTGCTGGCCGAGCTGGCGCTCGAGGAAGGCATGAGCGCCTTCATCACCGGCGTCTCGAGCGTCGCCGACGTGGAGCGCTGGGCGCACGAGGTCGCGCCGGCCACCAGGGAGCTGGTCGACGCCGAGCGTGGGCGCCCGGCCGCCGCCGACGCGACCGTCGGGCCCGCGGTCCACGACCGGCCGCTCGACGTGAGGGACGACGCCGCGGCGAGCACCCGGCATACCGAAGCCGTTGCGGCGCAGCAGTCCTCGGGGGCCGGCGCCCACCTCGTCGAGGTGCACGACGGCCTGCGTGCCGAGCTCGGCCGGCTGCGCGACATCGTCGAGCAGGTGGTGGCAGGCGAGGAGCAGGCGCATCGCGCGCGGAACGCGATCAACGAGCTCACCATGCGGCAGAACAACTGGACGCTCGGGGCCTACTGCGCGCAGTACTGCCGTTTCGTCACCGGGCACCACACGCTCGAGGACCGGTCGGTCTTTCCCCACCTGCGACGGAGCGACCCAGCCCTCGCACCGGTGCTCGACCGGCTGGAGGCCGAACACGTGGTCATCCACGACGTGCTCGAGCAGCTGGACGACGCGCTCGTGGGGCTGGTGTCCGGGGCTTCCGGAACGGCAGAGCTGCAACGCGTCGTCGACCGGCTGACCCAGACCCTGCTCGACCACCTCTCCTCCGAGGAGTCCGAGCTGGTCCCAGCGCTCGACCGCCACGGGTTCGCCTGAGCAGTCGCGCCGCGGGGCGCGCCGCCTCTCGTCAGCCGGTCAGTCCCCGGTGCCGCTGGTCGACGCCGGCCGCGCCGTAGGGATAGTCGTCCACCTGGGGGGCGCTGACCGACGACAGCCGGTCCACGTGTTCGCGGCTGAGCTCGAGGTCGGCAGCGGCGAGGTTGTCGCCGAGCTGCTCGACGGTCCGGGCGCCGAGGATCACCGAGGTGACGGCGGGCTGCGCGGCGACCCACGCGAGGGCTACCTGCGCCGAGCTCACGTCGAGTTCCCCGGCGACCTGGCCGACCGCGTCGATGACGGCCCAGGTGCGTTCCTGGGCGTTGCGCGGTCCCCACGCCTCCATCCCGCGCGTGGGGTCATCGCCGAGCCGGGACTCCCCGGTCGGGGTCGTGTCGCGCTGGTACTTGCCGGTCAACCAGCCCCCCGCGAGCGGCGACCACGGCAGCAGCCCCAACCCTGCGTCCAGGCAGGCAGGGACGACCTCGTGCTCGATGTCGCGGACCAGCAGGTTGTACTGCGGCTGCAAGGTCACCGGGGCGGTCCACCCGTGCTCGCGAGCCGTGAACACGGCCTTGGTCACCTGCCAGCCGAGGTAGTTCGAGAACCCGTAGTAGGAGATCTTGCCCGCGCTGACCGCGTCGTCGAGGAACCGCAGCGTCTCCTCGATCGGGGTCAGCGCGTCCCAGGCGTGCATCTGGTAGAGGTCGATGTGCTCGACACCGAGGCGCCGCAACGAGTCGTCCAGGGCGCGGCGCAGGTGGCGGCGCGAGAGCCCGAGGTCGTTGGGTCCCTCTCCCATGCCGAAGCGTCCCTTGGTGGCGACGACGAGGTTGCGCGCGTCCTCGGGGTGGGCCTTGAGCCAGCGGCCGATGATCGCCTCGGACTCACCGTCCTCGGCGTAGACATCGGCCGTGTCCACGAAGTTGCCGCCCGCCTCGACGAACGCCTCCAAGATCGTGCCGGACGTCGCCTCGTCCGCCTCGGCGCCGAAGGTCATGGTGCCGAGGCACTGGGTGGAGACGACGGTGCCGCTGCGGCCGAGGGTGGTGTATCGCATGGCTTCACCGTATGCCGCGGCTGCCCGCCCCGCGCGCCGCGGGACAGCCCGTGACCGCGGACCGTGTCCACGGCGCTCTCGTCACTCTGGGAGACTGTCGCCATGGCTTCGCTTGCTGACGCGACCCCACCCATCGCGCTGGGCGCCCTCGACGGCCGCTACCGCGGTGTGGTGGGCGCTCTCGTCGACCACCTGTCCGAGCCGGCGCTCAACCGGGAGCGGGTGCGGGTCGAGGTCGAGTGGCTGATCTTCCTCACCACGCACCAGGTCGTCCCCGGCGTCCGCGCCCTGACCGACCCGGAGCAGCAGCGGCTGCGCCAGGTCGTCGAGGACTTCGGCGCCGACGAGATCGCCGAGCTGGCACAGATCGAGAGCGAGACCCAGCACGACGTCAAGGCGGTCGAGTACTTCCTCAAGCGCCGCCTCACCGCGATCGCGCCCGGCGACGAGGACCGCGGGCTCGCCGAGCTGATCCACTTCTGTTGCACCAGCGAGGACATCAACAACCTGTCCTATGCACTCATGGTCAAGGGTGCGGTCGCCGACGTCTGGCTGCCCCGGGCGACCCAGCTCGTCGAGTCGGTCGCGACGATGGCCTCCGACCTGCGCGACGTGCCCTTGCTGTCGCACACCCACGGGCAGCCGGCGACGCCGACCACGATGGGCAAGGAGCTGGCCGTGCTCGCCCACCGGCTCGGCCGCCAGCTGCGGCGCATCGGTGCCGCAGAGTTCCTCGGCAAGCTGAACGGCGCTACCGGCACCTACGGCGCCCACCTCGCGGCCGTGCCCGACGCCGACTGGCCGACGCTGAGCCGTGAGTTCGTCGAATCCCTTGGGCTGCAGTGGAATCCGCTCACCACCCAGATCGAGTCGCACGACTGGCAGGCCGAGCTCTATGCCGACATCGCCCGGTTCAACCGGATCCTGCACAACCTGTGCACCGACGTCTGGACCTACATCTCGCTCGGCTACTTCGCGCAGGTCCGCGGCCAGGGCACCGTCGGGTCGAGCACGATGCCGCACAAGGTCAACCCGATCCGCTTCGAGAACGCCGAGGCCAACCTCGAGGTGAGCAACGCGCTGTTCGACGTCCTGTCGTCGACCTTGGTCAACAGCCGGCTCCAGCGCGACCTCACCGACTCCTCCATGCAGCGCAACATCGGCGTCGCCTTCGGGCACTCCCTGCTCGCCATCGACAACGCCGCTCGTGGACTGGCCGGGCTCGACGCCGTCCCCGCCGCGATGGCCGCCGACCTCGACGCCAACTGGGAGGTCCTCGGCGAGCCGATCCAGTCGGCGATGCGCGCCCTCGGCGCCCAGGGCGTCGCCGGCATGGAGAACCCCTACGAACGCCTCAAGGAGCTCACCCGCGGCCGCCGCATCACCGGCGACGACCTGCGCGAGTTCGTCGCCGGCCTCGGGCTGCCCGACGACGTCGCGAAGCGCCTCGCCGAGCTGACGCCCCAGAGCTACATCGGCGCGGCTCCCGCGCTGGTCGACTATCTCGACTGAGCTCCGCGACTGACACGTATGCCAGGTGGTCACCGCAGGGGTGACCACGCGGCATACCTCGCCCTCGTGCGACGCTGGGCGCATGGTGGCGTTGGGCTGGTTGGTGTTGGCGCTGGTGTTCGTCGACGAGCTGCTCGCCGCGGCCGCGGCGGCTGTGTGGGGCAACCACGTGGGTGGGGTGCTGCTCGCGATCGTGATGGCGCTGGTGGTGGTCGCGGTCTGGTGGACGTTCGCGTCTCCGAAGGCGCCGCTGGGTGGTCGGGTGGTGCGGCCGGTCACCAAGGTGTCGGTGTTCGGTGTCGCTTCGGCCGGGCTGTGGGCCGCGGGGCACCACCGCTGGGCGGTGGCGTTCCTGGTGTTCTCGATCGTGGTGAACGGTCTCGCCCTCCTGCCGTCGATCCAGGCCCTGGTGTCCGAGGCAGAGGTGTCCGAGGCAGAGGTGTCCGAGGCGGAGGTGTCCGGTCGGGAGTCGGCGTAACGTCGCCGGCATGGCTGCACGCAAGGCGAAGCTGTCGGACCTCGCCGAGATCGCGCTGGCCCTCCCCGAGGCCGAGGAGGGCAAGTCGTGGGGCAACCCGGCCTACGTGGTGCGCAAGAAATCGTTCCTGCACTTCCGCGAGCCGCGCCCGGATGCCATCGACCCCGAGACGGGCGAGCGGATGCAGGACGTCATCATCTTCAGCGTGCCCGACCAGAGCGACAAGGAAGCACTCGTGGAGGGCGATGGGCCCTGGTTCACGACGCCGCACTTCGACGGTTACAACGCGGTGCTGCTGCGCCAGCGCGATCTGGGTCGGCTCACCCGTGCCGAGCTGGCGGAGGTCATCACCGATGCCTGGGCGGCGAGCGCGCCGAAGAAGCTGGTCGACGAGTACTTCGGGAAGGGCTGACGGTTCCGCTCTGGGCGAAATCCGTTGCGCAGCAACGAATTCTCCCTGTGGATAGATGGACGAGCGATTCGAACAGGTGTACGATCGGGGTATGTCGATCAGCCCCTTGGCCACCCAGCGCGATGAGGTCCAGCGTGACCTCTGGACGCGCACGGCCGAGGTCGCGGGCCGGCTCAACCGGGCGCAGGGCGAGCTCGTCGACCTGGCTGCGGAGGTCATCGACGGCAACCACTGGGGTGACGGTGGGTTCCGGTCGCCGGAGCACTACTTCGTCGTGCGGGCCGGTCTGTCACCGTCGCACGCCCGAGACGTGGTTGCCGTGGCGAAGCGCCGGCACGAGCTGACCGCGGCCTCGGAGGCACTGCGTGACGGGCTCCTGTCGCTTGACCAGACCGCCGTCGTGGCGCATCACGCACCGGCGAGCCACCAGCAGTCGGCGGCCGACTTCGCCAAGCACGCCACGGTGCCCCAGCTGCGTCGCGCGTTGAGTCGGCACGCCTTCGCCCCCGCACCAGTCGCGGACGTCGAGAACCCCGACGGGGAGGCCTCGACCGAGTCCCCCGCGCTCGTCCTGACGGCTCCCGGGCTGCCCGGGCAGGAGGACTCGGAGCGCCGGGCCTGCGCTCGACCGGACCTGTCGATGCACTACGACGTGGATGGCCGGTTCCAGCTGCGCTACAGCGCACCGGCGCCGACCGGTGCTCTCGTCGAGCAGGCGCTCAAGGAGGCCAAGGACGCGCTGTTCCTGGAGTCATCCGGTTCGCGCGACGGGGAGGCAACCGGTGCCGACCAGCCCGACTCTCCCGGCATCGCGGCGATGGACCGCCCCACCCACGCAGACGCCCTCGAGGAGCTCGCCCAGCGGTCGCTCTCGTCAGTGACCTCGACCGGGCGCACCAGCCACTACCGGGTCTACCTGCACCTCTCCACCGACGGAGCGTGGGTGAACGGGGGAGGGGCCATCCCGCGCCGACTCCTCGACCGCTTCGTCTCCGACGGCGTCGTGCAGCCGGTGTGGGAGACCGAGGGCCGACCGGTCAGCGTCGGACGCTCGATGCGGATCCTGCCGGAGCGGTCTCGTCGACTCATCGAGGACCGCGACCGGGGATGCCGGTTCCCCGGCTGCACGGCCACCCGGTTCGTCGAAGTGCACCATCTCCACGAGTGGGCCGACGGCGGCTCGACCGACGTCGACAACCAGGTGAGCCTCTGCCCGTTCCACCACGACGCGATCGGCCGGGGCGACTTCAGCATCGCGGGTGACCCGACCAGGCTCGACGGCCTGGAGGTCACCAACCGCTACGGCCTGCACGTGCGACCGCCCACAGCCGCCGAGCTCGCGCCGCCACTCGGCGGCGACCCACCGTGGAGGTGGGCGGGCGCGCGCGGCGAGCCCCCGGCATACCAACCACCCACGGGCGAACGTGCTCGGTGGTCCGACATCGAGATCCTCCCCGACGCTGCGACGCGATGGAGACGGGAGCTCCACCTCGTCAAGCCGCTTGACGATCTCGCGGATGGATCCGACGACCCTCCCTGGCCACCACGTGACGCCGACGCCGAACTGGTCCCCAGCAGCTACCGCACCTGGGACGGCTAGCGTTCACAATTCCCGCCTCGTCATCAACTTCCCTGCCGGGTACACCTAGAGCGAGAGCAGCACGAAGGCCTCGATGGCCTCTGCCTTGCCCTTGAGCTCCAGGGACCCGAGCGGCTCGGTCCGTGCGCCCGGCAGCAGGTCACGGGTGGCGGCGCTGACCGCGACGCCTCCGACTGGTGCCTTGCCCTCGAGCCGGGAGGCGGTGTTGACCGCGTCGCCGATGACCGTGTGGGTCCGCCCGCCACCGGCGCCCAGCAGGCTGACCGAGACCTCTCCCGT
The DNA here is from genome assembly GCF_056405175.1 of Pedococcus sp. P1_H8. Classification (NCBI taxonomy): domain Bacteria; kingdom Bacillati; phylum Actinomycetota; class Actinomycetes; order Micrococcales; family Intrasporangiaceae; genus Pedococcus; species Pedococcus sp. P1_H8. The sequence continues at coordinate 75,799 of NZ_JBFUCP010000010.1, read as the reverse complement.
GTTGACGGCCGCGCGGAAGCGGGGCCAGCCCGGGTGGTCGGCCGCCACCCGGGCGGTGGCTTCCTGCATCTGCAGGGCTGCCGCCGCCGCACGACGGGCGTGGTCGGGTTGGTCGCCACGGCGGTTGAACGTGGCCATGATCGCGTCGCCGATGATCCTGTCGATGTCGCCGCCATGCGCCCTGACGACCGGCGGGATGGCCACCTCGAAGTAGGTGTTCAGCATCGCGGTGACCTCTTGGGGGTCGTGCGTCTCGGAGAAGGTGGTGAAGCCCTGGAGGTCGGCGAAAAGGATGCTCATCACGCGCCGCCCCGAGGTCGTCTGGTCGAGATAGAGACCGGAGAACCGCTCCTCGTGCCACTGCCGCTGCGCCCCCCACGCCACCAGGGCGAACGCACCCAGCATGAGCACGTGCCACTCCCACCAGCTGAGCCGCCAGTTGGGGGCGAACACCAGCGCCACCATGGCCTCGGCGAGCAGCACCACCGCCGCCGCGACGGCCAGCGGCATGGTCCCCCGACGTCGGCGCCAGAGCGCGAGGTAGTGCAGCGCGGTCCAGGCGTACAGGCCGATCGACACCACGGCGAGGGCTACGAGCGGCCTGAGGCGCGCTCCGGGGCGGTGTGGGCGTCGAGCGGAGGCAGGCTCGCCAGCGAGGCGACGGCCCACAGCACCATGACGCCGATCAGCGCCACGCGCAGGGTCGTCGCCCGGACGATCACCCGCACCCCAGGTGGTCCCTCGAGGTGTGCCGTCGACCAGGCGGCGAACACCGAGGCGATGCCCAAGCCCACCGGAGTCGCCACCATGAACCCGGCGTTGGGATGGGCCACCAGGACCCCCGGAGTGGCGAGCGCGTGCAGCCCGAGGAACCCTGCGGCAGCAAGGAAGCTCAGCGAGACCAACAGGACCCGGGCGTCACCGCGACGCGTGGCGGCGACTCCGGTGCCGTAGGCGACCATGGCGCTGAGGACGCCCGCGCCGAGGACGAGCCAGAAGTGCGAGGGGTGGTGTTCCCAGGTCAGGTCCAGCGAGGGTCGACGCCGAAGCAGGACCAACCCGCCGAGCGGCACACACGCCGCCAGCACCCCCAGCACGACGGGCCCCGTTCGAGTCGGCGCGGCCTTCCGTCCGGGCCTCGCTGTCACGGCCCGGCACCACCTGCGGCACCACCCGCGGCCTCACCCGCGGTGGCACCAGCGGCGGCCGCACTGGCGGTGGCACCAGCGGCGGCGGCACCCGCGGCACGCACCTGCCCGAGGTACTGGTGCAGCTGGGACACGACGACCGAGCCCTCACCGACCGCCGACGCCACGCGCTTGACCGAGCCGTCACGGACGTCACCCACGGCGAAGAACCCCGGCAGCGTCGTCTCGTAGGGCATGGGCGGTCGTTCGAGCGGCCACCCCTGAGGTCCCATGGCGTCAGTGCCGCACACGACGAACCCCCGGTTGCGGCGAACCCGCTCCGGCAGCCAGTCCGTGCGGGGCTCCGCTCCGATCATGACGAAGAGCCCGTCGGCCTCGACCCGCTGCTCGTCGCCGGTCGAGCGGTCGCGAACCACGACGTGGTCGAGCCAGCCGTCGCCACCACCGCCGGAGACCTCGCTGTTGGTGTGCACGGTGATGGTCGGATTCTGCTCGATCTCCCCCACGAGGTACTGCGACATCCCCTCGGCGAGGGAGCCGGACCACACGACGAGGCGCACGTGCGCGGCATACCTGGCGAGGTGGAGCACCGCCTGCCCGGCCGAGTTCCCGCCACCCAGCACCACCACACTCAGTCCCGTCAGGCCCTGGGCCTCCGAGACGCTGGCGCCGTAGTAGACGCCCGCACCGCTGAGCGCCTCGAGCGGCTCGATGCCCAGGCGGCGGTACGACACCCCGCTGGCCAGGACCACGGTGGTGGCATGGACGGCACCGACGCCGCTGATCTCGACGTCGAAACCTCCCGGCTGACCGCCTGAGTCGCGCGCCTCTCGCACCTCGACCACCTCGCGGGTGAGCAGGAAGTGGGCGCCGAACACCCAGGCCTGCTGGTAGCCGCGCTGGGCCAACTCGGCTCCGCTGAGCCCTCGCGAGAAGCCGAGGTAGTTGCGGATGAGCGAGCTCGAGCCGGCCTGGCCGCCGAGGGAGTCGCGCTCGACGACCAGCACGCGGAGCCCTTCGGAGGAGGCGTAGACGGAGGCCGCCAGTCCGGCCGGGCCGGCGCCCACCACCACCACGTCGAAGTCGCGGCTGTCGTCGTCCAGGGTGGTGCGGATCCCCCACGCCTCGCACAGCTCGGCGTCCGTCGGGTCGAGCAGCACCGCGCCACCGATCGCCGGCATCCACACGACCACTGGTCCGGTGAGGTCTTCGGGGTCGCGGACCCCGACCTGCCGCAACGCGGTGATCGCGCCCGGCGAGCCCCGCTCGAGATAGGTGTGGGGGATCCCGTTGCGGGTGAGCAGGCTGCGTATGCCGTGCCCGCGCGGCGCCCGCCGTTCGGCGACGACGACGACCTCGCGTTCCGGTGAGACCACCGTGCGGGACCACTCGTGGACGAACTCGCCGATGGTGCGACTGAACAGCTCGTCGTGGTCGGACCAGGGCTTGAGGACGTAGTAGTTGATGTCGCCGACCGACATCGCCCGCAGGATCGCGTCCGCCGTGGGGCGGTCCGACCAGGCGCCCCAGCGCACGAGCAGGGCGCGCCGGGCATCGGGGTGCATGGTCCGCACCCGCCCGAGCAGCTCGGCGCCCGAGGTCTCCCCGAGCCACTGGTCGGCAAGGACGGCCACCACGGGTTCACCGCGGTCTCGTGCCGCTTCCAGCTGGACCATCGCCTCCCGGCCGCCCAGCTCACCGCGCACGCGGTACTCGGCCCCGAACCGGCGTTGCAGGTGGGCCTCGATCCGGGACAACGACTCGGGGTCCGCATCGACGGCAAGCAGGAGTGGACGTGCCATGGCAACTTCCAGCGGTCGGGGCCCTGACGTCCCTCAACGCTAGGCGCGCCCCCGCCCCCCGGACTCGTCTCGATGACGTAGATACCCGAGGGTCGTGCAGTCAGACGGTCAGACGGTCAGACGGTCAGACGGTCAGACGGTCAGACGGTCAGACGGTCAGACGGTCAGACGGGCAGGCGGTCAGACGGTCAGACGGTCAGACGGTCAGACGGTGACCTTGCCACTCGGGGTGTCGAAGGTGACCGCCAGCAGCCCGGGGGTGCCGTGCGGCGCGACGAAGGTGAAGTCGATGACCGAGGACGTCTGGTCCACGGGGAGGTCGAGCCAGTCCCGGACCCGGGCCGGGTCGCCGGCGATCTGCAGCCCGTCGATGGTGACGTGGGTGTGCGCCGCCGTGGAGGGGTGCAGGCTCGGGTCGTCCCACTGGATGAAGAAGGGCAGCTGCGGATCGGAGATCAGGCCCTTGACGCCGAGCTGGCGCCAGCGGAGCTCGACCCCGTCGGGGCGGTGCCGGTTGCCGACCACGGCCTCACGGCCGATGCGCGCCTCATAGGGTGCGAGGTCGTCCACCGCGACGACCCACCCGAGCCAGCCCCCGCCGGCTTCGGAACGGGCGCGGACGGCTTGCCCGAAGGGCGCCTTGTCCGATGCCGGGTGGTCCAGGACTTCGACGATCTCGACGTAACGCTCGTGCGCCAGCGGGAGGATCACGTTGCGCGTACCGAACCGCGGATGGATTCCCCCATCGACCGGGTCGACCCCGATCAGCTTGGCGAGGCGTTCCGCGGTCGCCTGCAGTCCGTCGTGCTCTGCTGCATACGAAACGTGGTCAACTCGCATACCCGACATCGTGACATACGTCAGGGAGTGCTCCTGACACGGGTGTGCTCAGTGGGATCGGGCAGGGCCGGAGGCGCCCCGCTGCCGCACCGCTTCGTAGATGACGATGGCGGCGGAGGTCGCGACGTTGAGCGAGTTCGCCTTGCCCACCATCGGGATCCGGACCTTGTATGCCGCGTGGTCGAGCACCTCGTCGGTCAGTCCGTACTTCTCGGCACCGACGGCGATGGCCACCGGGCCGGTGTAGTCGACCTCGGTGTGCAGCACGTCCGTGTCGGGGGTCGTGGCGACCAGGGCGATGCCGTGGGCGTCGAGCCACGCCAGGGTGTCCGCGGTGGAGTCGGTGGCCACCGGGACGCTGAACACGGTGCCCTTGGAGGCGCGTACGAGGTTGGGGTTCCCCCAGTCGGTCACGGGGTCGGCCGCCACGACGGCCTCCGCTCCGGCGGCGTCGGCGGTGCGCAACATGGCCCCGAGGTTGCCGGGCTTCTCGACCCCCTGGCACAGCACGGTCAGCGCGGCCGGACCCACGACCAGCTCGGCGCACCGGCGCACGACCGAGGGGACGACCGCGATGAAGCCGTCCGGACCCTCGCGGTAGGCCGCCCGCTCGAACGCCGTCCGCGACACCTGGACGGTCTCGACCCCGTCGCGCCGCGCCTCGTCGACGACCCGCGTCTGGCTGGCCTCGTCGAGCATCAGCTCGGGGCAGTAGTAGAGCGCCTCGGGCCGCACCCCCGCGCTGAGGGCGAGGGTCAGCTCCTCGTACCCCTCGATCAGGGTCTGGCCGGCTTCCTCGCGCGTCCGACGGCGCCGGAGCCCGGTGAGGGACTTCAGGCGCGGGTTCGACGGCGAGGTGATGATCAGGTCAGCCATGGCGACCTCAGTCTGTCAGTCGAAAGCAGTCTGTCAGTCAAACCGACCCGGGTCAGGCAGACTGTCGGCCATGAGCCAGCCCACGGTCACCGAACACTTCTCCCTCCGCCAGAAGATCACGATGATGGTCAACCGCTACGAGATCCGGTCGGTGGATGCCGCCGGGGTCGAGGGGCCGGTCATCGCGATCGCCCAGCAGAAGCGGATGGCGTTCAAGGAGCAGGTGACCTTCTACGCCGACGAGGCCCGCACGCAGCCGGTGTTCTCGTTCAAGGCGCGGACCCGGATGGACCTCGGCGCGACCTACGACGTGTTCGACGCCTCCGGTGCCTCGATCGGCTGGTTCCGCAAGGACTTCGGCAAGTCGCTGTTGCGTTCGTCGTGGCACCTCGGGACGCCCGACGGACTCCAGGCGTTCGGGACCGAGCGCAACCAGAACATCGCGATCCTGCGGCGCGTGTGGGACCTGCTCCCGGTCGTCGGCGAGATCCCGCTGCCCTTCATCTTCCACTTCGACTTCACCGCGCCGGACGGCAGCGTCGTCCTGTCCTCGGAGCGCCAGCGCTCGCTGCGCGACCGCTATGACATCCGCATGCCGCAGGCCAGCAACGGCTGGCAGCTCGACTGGCGCGTGGGCCTGGGCATGGCCGTCGCCCTCGACGCGCTCCAGGGCCGCTGATCCGGGGTCGCTGGGCCGAGGCCGCTGAGCCCCGGCCGGGCGACTAGAGCAGGGAACGCAGGACGGGCACCAGCCCGTCGTCGTCGACGTCGAGGGTGACCTCGTCGGCGATCGCCTTGACCTCATCAGGGGCGTTGCCCATCGCGACACCGCGGGCGGCCCAGTGCAACATCTCGACGTCGTTGCGCTGGTCCCCGATGGCGACGGTATGCCGCGGCTCGACTTCCAGCCGGCGGCGCAGGAGCTCGAGGGCGGAGCCCTTGGAGACGCCTTCGGGGTTGAGGTCGAGCCAGGCGCTGAACCCGACGGCGTAGTTCACGCCGTGCAGGCCGATGCGTTCGGTGAGGGCCAGGAAGTCCTCGGCGGTGCCGCCGGGCGCCCGGAAGGTCACGCGGGTCACGGGTTCGGCGACCAGCTCCTCCCACTCCACGACGCGGAGCTCGCCCTGGAGCTCACCGTCCGGGAACGGTGCGCTCAGCTTGAAGCCGAGGCCGAGCTCCTCGACCGCCACGACCGCCCCAGGCCACTCGTGGCGCAGGAGGTTCAGCGCCGGGGCAGGGTCGAAGGTGACGGCCTCGATGATGCGAAACCCGTTGTCCGCCAACGGATCCAACTCGAGGGTGACCGCGCCGTTTGAACACACGGCATACCCGCTCTCGATCCCGAGCTCGGCGAGGATCGTCGTCGTCGCCACGATGGAGCGCCCGGTGGCGACGATGACGTGGTGACCCGCGGCCACGACGGCGTGCACGGCCTCGCGCACGTCGGGTGACAGCTCACCGGCGTGGTTGATCGTCGTGCCGTCGAGATCGAGGGCGATGAGGCGAGGCACGAACTGGGGATCGGTCGCCTGGTGGGCATCGGTCATGCGGGGCAGCCTACGGAAGGCGGACGTGCTGCGGCCCGAGGTCCGCGATCCGGCGAGCGCCCAGCAGGGCCATCGTGCGTCGCACCTCGGTGGCCAGGATCTGCGCCGCGCGTTCGACACCGTCCTCGCCGCCGGCCATGAGTCCGTAGAGATAGGCGCGCCCGACGAGCACCGAGCTGGCGCCGAGCGCCATGGCGGCGACGACGTCGGAGCCGGACATGACGCCGGTGTCGACCATCACCTCCGGGCCGTCACCCAGCGCCTCGCGCACGTCCGGGAGCAGCCGCACCGGCACTGGGGCCTTGTCGAGCTGGCGACCGCCGTGGTTGGACAGCACGATCGCGTCGGCGCCGGCGTCGAACATCCGGCGGGCGTCGTCGACGGTCTGGATCCCCTTGACGATGAGCGGCCCGTCCCACGTCGAGCGCACCCAGTCGAGGTCCTTGACCGTCATGGTGGGGTCGAAGAGGGCGTTCATCATCTCGGCGACGGTGCCGTCCCAGCGGTCCAGGCTGGCGAACCGCAGTGGCTCGGTGGTGAGGAAGTTGAGCCACCAGTTCGGGTGCATCGCGCCGTCGAGGACGGTCCTCGCGGACAGCGCCGGGGGGATGTTGAAGCCGTTGCGCACGTCGCGCAGCCGCACGCCCGCGACCGGGACGTCGACGGTGAGGATGAGCGCCTCGAACCCTGCGGCCCTGGCCCGCGCCATCAGGTCCTCCGCGGGAGCGTGGTCACGCCAGACATAGAGCTGGAACCACTTGCGCGCGCCCGGCGAAGCCTCTGCGACGCCCTCGACGTCGGTCGTGCCCAAGGTGGACAAGCCGTAGGGGATGCCGAGCCGCTCGGCCACCCGGACCACGGCCCGCTCGCCCTCGTGGTGCATCATCCGCGTGAACCCGGTCGGGCCGAAGCCGAACGGCAGGGCCGACGGTGTGCCGAGCACCGTGGTCGTCGTGTCGATGTCGCCGACGTCGCGCAGCACCGACGGCTGGAAGGTCAGGTCGCGGAACGTCGCCCGGGCCCGCTGCAGGCTGAGCTCGCCCTCGGCAGCACCGTCGGTGTAGTCGAACACCGAGCGCGGCGTACGTCGCCTGGCCACCTCGCGCAGGTCCGCGATCGTCAGGGCGGACGCGAGCCGCCGCTTCTTGGCGTTGAGCTCGACGGGCCGGGGGCGCAGCAGCGGCTTGAGCTCGCTCCACCTGGGCAGCTGTCGATCGCTCACCCTGCCGACGCTACCCGCGAACGGCTACACCGGCTTGAGGACCTCGAGGCCGAGGAAGGGCTGCAGTGCCTTGGGGACGAGGACCGAGCCGTCGGCCTGCTGGTGGTTCTCGAGGATGGCGACCATCCAGCGCGTCGTCGCGAGGGTCCCGTTGAGCGTGGCGACGGCCCGGGTGCCCGAGCCGTGGGGGTCGCGCTCACGAGTGCCCAACCGTCGAGCCTGGTAGGTCGTGCAGTTGGAGGTGGAGGTCAGCTCGCGGTAGCGGCCCTGGGTGGGCACCCAGGCCTCGCAGTCGAACTTGCGCGCCGCCGGTCCGCCGAGGTCGCCCGCCGCCGTGTCGATGATGCGGTAGGGCACCTCGATCTTGGCGAGCATCTCCTTCTCCCACCCGAGCAGCCGCTGGTGCTCGGCCGTCGCGTCCTCGACGCGGCAGTAGGTGAACATCTCGACCTTGTGGAACTGGTGGACGCGGATGATGCCGCGGGTGTCCTTGCCGTGCGACCCGGCCTCGCGGCGGTAGCAGGCCGACCACCCGGCATACCGCTTCGGGCCCTCCGACAGGTCCAGGATCTCGTCGGCGTGGTAGCCGGCGAGCGCCACCTCGGACGTCCCGGTGAGGTAGAGGTCGTCGGCTTCGAGGCGGTAGACCTCGTCGCCGTGCTTGTCGATGAAGCCGGCTCCGGCCATCACGTCGGCCTTGACCAGCGTGGGCGTGATCATCGGGGTGAAGCCGTGCTCGACGGCCTGGGCGATGCCCATGGTGAGCAGCGCGAGCTCGAGCCGGGCGCCGACGCCGGTGAGGAAGTAGAAGCGCGACCCGCTGACCTTCGCGCCACGCTCCATGTCGATGGCCGCGAGCGACTCGCCGAGCGCCAGGTGGTCCCGCGGCTCGAAGTCGAACTCCGGCACGGAGCCGACCGTCTCGAGCACGGTGTAGTCGTCCTCGCCGCCCACCGGGACACCGTCCTCGACGATGTTGCCGATCTGGCGGATCAGCACGTCCAGCTCGACCTGCGCGGCATCGGCGTCGGTCTGCAGCTGCTTGACCCGCGCCGAGAGCTCCTTGGTCTGGGCGAGCAGCGCCTGCTTCTCGTCTCCCTGCGCCTGCGCGACCTGCTTGCCCATCGACTTCTGGGTGGCACGCAGCTGCTCGAACTCGGTGAGGGAGGAGCGGTGCGTCTGCTCGGCAGCGAGGATCGAGTCGACGATCCCGTCGTCCTCACCGCGGGCGCGCTGGCTGGCGCGGACACGGTCCGGGTCCTCACGCAGGAGCTTGATGTCGATCACCGGGCAAGACTACCGAGCGCTCCCGGGCCCGATGGACGCCGTGTATGCCGTGCCCCACCCTCGGGGGCTCGGCACAGGAACCGCGCTGGGCTCCCAGGCCTCCGCAGGTCACAATGCCTGCATGCTCTCGCGGCGGCACCTCCTCCTCCTCGCGCCGCTCGGTGCCGCGGCGGCCTGCGGCCGCGACTCCACGCAGGGGGCCCCGYCCCCCACGACCGGTCCCGCGGACGGGAGGTCGAGCGCGCCGACCGTGTCACCATCAACCACCACCGCGCCCACCACCGCAGCGCCGTCCACGACCAGCCGGGCTCCCGCGCCGACGAAGGCCCCCGCCCGACCCGCCGCGACCCTGGGTGCCTTGCGCGACGAGCTGTCCGCCCTGTCCCGCCGCTACGGCGTCGACCTGGGGGTCGCGGCGACCGAGGCCCGGTCGAAACGGTCCTTCACGTGGGGCGCCGACACAACCATCGAGACGGCCAGCATCGCGAAGGCCGACATCCTGGCGGCCCTGCTGCTCCAGCTCCAGGACCGCGGCTCGCGGATCTCCGCGCGGCAGCTGGCCGTCGCCGGCCAGATGATCCGCCTGAGCGACCACGAGTCAGCCTGGACGCTGTTCCGCGAGATCGGCCTCGCGGACGGCATGGAGGACGCGAACGAGCGGTTCGGACTGAGGGCGACCCAGTGCTTCGACTACAGCTGGGGGTTGACCCGGACCACCGCGCGCGACCAGCTGCGGTTCCTCGGGGCGATCAGCGCGGCGGGGACGAAGACCTCACCCCTGAATGCCCGATCAGGGGCGTTGCTCCTCGACCTCATGGAGGACGTCATCGCCGAGCAGAAGTGGGGCGTGAGCGCCGCCGCCCACCGCGGCGACAGCGTCAGCCTCAAGAACGGCTGGCTGCCCCGCTCGACCCTCGGCAAGCGGTGGATCGTCAACAGCATCGGCCGGATCACCGGTCCGGCACTGGACCTTCGGCTGGCCATCCTCAGCCAGAAGGCGACGTCTCAGGGCCAGGGCATCGAGATCGTCGAGCAGGCCGCGACCTTGACCCGCAAGCACCTCGGGGTCTGAGTCATCTCGCACCCTGGGCAGACGCCGAATCCCGTTGCCCTCGGGGGCAGTCGGGCGCGATCCTTGCGGGTATGCCGTCCACGCCCACCCTCGCGTCGTTCGCCCTCGCCGCCACCGCGCTCATCCTGCTGCCCGGTCCGGCAATGCTGTTCCTCATCTCCCGGGGGATCGGACAGGGCAGCCGCCGGCTTGCGGTCGCGTCGATGGCCGGCATCGAGACGGCGACAGCGGTGATGGTGGTCGCGACGGCGTTCGGCCTGTCCGCGGTGATCAGCTCGTCGGTCCTGGCCTTCTCCGTCGTGAAGTACGCCGGCGCGGCATACCTGGTGTGGCTCGCCATCCGCGAGTTCCGAAGCAAGGGGCACTTCTCCCTCGACCGCGCGCCCGTCACCAACTCAGGTCGCGCGTTCGGGGACGCCTTCCTCGTGGGCATCTCGAACCCCAAGACGGCCGTCTTCTTCGTGGCCTTCTTCCCACAGTTCCTGCACCGCGAGTCCGGCGCGATCTGGTCGCAGGTGCTCGTCCTCGGGGCGATCTTCGTCGTGATCGGCGCGGTCTTCGACAGCGTCTACGCGCTCACCGCCGGCTCGCTCGGCCAGTGGCTGGCCCGCCACCCGCGGGCGGTGGAGCGGCAGAAGTACGTGTCGGGGAGCATCTTCCTCGCGATGGGCGGGGCGGCCGCCCTCACCGGCCACCCCCAGAAGGCCTGACCGCCGCGTTGCCCACCTTCGGGCGCAGGTATGCCGCGTGCGCGGCTCAGGCGCCCACGTCGACGAGGTGGTGGGCGAGGTCGTGCAGGAAGTACTGCCCGAGCGTGTGCACCGTGAACTCGGACCCGTCGCTGCGCAGACCGGTGCGCTCCCAGGCGTCGTCGGGCACCGCCGCGAACACGGCCGCGACGGCGGCGGCAGCCCGCTGGACCTCACCACTGACGACTGCCGGGTCCTGCTCGCCGTAGCGTTCGGCGACCGCCGTCTCGTCCTGGTCCCAGTTGGCGAACTGCGGCCCGTCCTGCTCCAGCATCAGCTCGACCCTGCCCTTGAAGATCCGGCACACGTCCCTGACGTGGCACGCGTACTCCAGAGGCGACCACACGGTGGGAGCCGGCCGTTCGCGGGCCGAGGCGCGCTCGAGCACGGTCGTCCACGGAGCAGTCGATGCCAGGGTCAACGGTGCGATGTCGGCCCGCGCGACGGACGCCGCCTCGAATCCGCAGTCAGGACAAGGCCGGGCGAGGGTCCAGGTCCAGTCCTTGGTGTCGGGGACGATCTGGTCGCTCGCGTCGGCGTTGAGGTCACCCATGTCGAACACAGTATCCGGGCTCTGACCTGTGCTGATGGCACGCCGACCGTGGGGTAGCGTCGGCCCGTGCTCCGCGAACATTCCGGCTGGATCGCCTTCGGGGCGATCGCCCTCGTCATCCTGCTCGCCCTCGGCGTCGCCGGGTGGGCAGGGATGCGCGGGCTCGCTGCCGGTGGTGCCCACCGTGGTCGTCGATGGGGGCGTCGCCCGCACCGCAACGACTTCCGCCCGGAAGGCACCGTGTCCGACTCGCCGATCCGCCGCGCAGCCATCATCGTCAACCCCACGAAGTTCGACGACGTGGCTGCGGTGCGCCGGAGGATCACCGAGCAGTCGGTCAACCACGGCTGGGCCGAGCCACTGTTCATCCTCACGACCGAGCGCGATCCCGGCACGGGACAGGCCAAGCAGGCCCTGGCGAAGGGCGTCGACCTCGTCTGCCCCCTCGGTGGGGACGGCACCGTGCGCGCCGTGGCCGAGGCGATGGTCGGCAGCGAGACCCCCATGGGGTTGCTGCCCGGGGGCACCGGCAACCTGCTGGCCCGCAACCTCGACCTGCCCGTCGACGACCTCGGCGACGCGCTGCGGATCGCCCTCACCGGCCAGAACAAGCGCGTCGACGTCGGTCGCCTCACGATGGACACCTCGGGCGAGGACGACCGGCCGGCCACCCACATCTTCCTCGTCATGGCCGGCCTCGGCTTCGACGCGGCGATCATGGCCGATGCCCCGGAGGGGCTCAAGGCCAAGGTGGGCCCCGCGGCCTACGTGGTCTCCGGCACTCGCAACCTGCGCGGCCCGCAGTTCAAGGTGCGCGTGAAGGTCGAGGACCAGGAGGAGTTCACCCGGCGCGCTCGCACCGTCGTCATCGGCAACTGCGGCAAGCTGCTCGGCGGACTGGTGCTGATGCCCGAGGCCGAGGTCGACGACGGCCAGCTCGACATGGTCATCCTGTCGCCCAAGGGCGTCGTGGGCTGGGCCGCCGTCGCCGCACGGCTCGCGTCCAAGAAGCGCAAGGGCCACCAGATCGTCGACCACTACACGAGCCCGTCCGTCCGCGTCCGCGCAGATCGTCCCCAGGAGGTCCAGATCGACGGCGACACCCTCGGCAAGGCCCGCGCGATCGCCGCCGAGGTTGTGCCCGGCGCCCTCGTCGTCCGGGTCGGATCGCTCGACTGATGTCCTCCTCCACCACGGCCACGCCGCGCTCGCCTCGCACCCCTGGCACGCCACGCAGCTCGCGCGCCGCGCGGCTGGCGCGCGGCGCTGCAGCCATGGTGCTGTTCGTCGTCCCCGTGCTGCTGCTCGGGTTTGCGGTGCGCCAGAAGTTCGACCCCCTGATCCGGCTCGACACCGACCTGATCCGCTCAGCCACCGACTTCACGCGCGCGCACGACACGGCTGGCGCCCTCCTCGCGCTGCAGACAGGGAGCCAACCGTTCCTGCTCTACGTCGTGGCGACGGGCGTCGCGCTCTGGGCGTGGCTGGCCAAGGGCCTTCGCAGCCGGGCGCTGTGGGCTTTCGTCACGATGATGGTCGCCTGGAACGTCGGCTTGCTGGCCAAGGCGCTGGTCGGACGCGCCCGCCCGATCGTCGACGACCCGATCTCGCACTCCCCCGGTTACTCGTTCCCGTCGGGCCACGCGTTCAACGTCGCCGTGGTCGGCACGGTGGTCGTGTTCCTGCTCTGGCCGCTGCTCTCGACGGTGGGCCACCGGGTCAGCGTGGCCGTCGCCGTGGTGTGTGCCCTGGCCGTGGGCCTGGACCGGATCTTCCTCGGCGTGCACTTCCCGTCGGACGTGCTGGCTGGGTGGATCCTCGGGATTGGCGTTACGTTCTCCTCATGGCTCGGATTCATTGGCAAGACGGCCGCGACCTCCTCACCAGGGCCGTCGCACCCGGCGTAGTCCTCTTCGGGGTGCTCGCCGGCCTCGGCCTGCTCATCACCGGACCCTTCTCGGCGATCGACAAGGCCGAGGACAGGGCGGCGAGGGCGCTGAGCCGTGATCGCACCGACTTCTGGAACCCGATCAGCTGGGTCTTCTCGAGGCTGGGCAACACCGAGATCGTCATCGGCGTGTGCCTCATCGCCGTCGCCCTCATCTGGTGGCGCACCCGCGAGTGGCGGTGGTCCGTCGTGCCGCTCATCTCGATCTCGCTGCAGGCGACGATCTTCCTGTTCCTGACGCTTGCGGTCGGACGGGCGCGACCCCCGGCCAACCCCATGGACACCTCACCGCCGACGACCAGCTATCCCAGTGGTCACACCGGCGCCTCCACGGCGCTGTACTTCTCGTTGCTCCTCATGGCGGCAACGCGCATCGAGCGCCCGTGGCTCCGCCGGCTGTTGATGACCCTGTGTGGCGTCATCCCGTTCCTCGTCGGGATGGCCCGGCTCTACCGCGGCGCCCACCACATCTCCGACGTGGTCGCCGGGCTGGTCAACGGGGTCGTCTGCGCCGTGCTCGTCTTCCAGTGGTACCGCCACCGCACCCGTGCTGAGGGCGCCGATGGGGTGCGCGGGTCGGCAGCGCCTCAGCTGGAACCAGCCTGACCCCCGACCCACGTCGTCGACGGCCGTCTCAGTGGTGCGTCGTCAGTGGTGCGTCGTCAGCCGTGCGTCCACTGTCGCGTCGTACTCACGTTGCCGCCGGGTCACCCGATCTGCGATGCGCCCACGGAGAACACGGTGATACAGCAAGGTCAGCACGACGCAGACGGGGATGGCGACCAGCCAGCTGTCCGTCCACCAGAGGCCCAGCGCTCCGGCGGACCAGGCCGCGAGCACGGCCAGGAAGTCCACGACCCTCATGGCTCACCCCTCATCCGACGCAGTTGGACAGGGCTACTTTGTACCAGCCGGTCGACGGGCCCACGATGCGCCTCTGGTAGCAGGTGGCGCTCGAGGTGCTTCCCCCCGTGCGCCAGAGCGAGACGATCGAGTTGAGGATGGCTCGGATCGTGGGGACGCCGACGACGGTGCACAGGAGCTGCACGATGCGCCCCAACAGGACCGGGAACTTCGACAGACCCGAACACGCCACCACGGCTCCCGCCCCGCCCACCGCGATCACCGCGCTGCCAATCGCCTTGGCCTCAGCCCCCGTCACGTTCAGGTAGATGCCCCACCCGTAGGTCAGCCGAGGGTCGGCTGCGATCGGGTACGTCGCTCCTTCGGTGTCGACGTGCTGGGTCAGGACCCGGCGGGACGAGTCGAGCACGTACCAGGTCGACAGTGACCTGCCGCTGGCATCCTTGGCCCACGGCGGGGCGATCTCGGCGCTCAGCCGCACTCCCGGCGACGCCTCCCTGCTCAGGACGACCGAGCCGTCGGCCTGCAGCTCCCCCGTCGCCGGCAGGCCGAACGACGCGGTGGTCTGTCCCTCCTCCAGCGCCGCGATCACGGCGTCCTGCGTCGCATAGGCCCTGCGATCCCGCGGGGCGGTGATGCTGACACCAGCCAGGTCCACCGTGCCGGTGACCTCACGGACCTGCTGGTCGACGCCCACCGAGCGCTGCACCACACCGTCCGTGGTGTGGTCGGCAGCCTGGGCCCCTGGCGCCTGACCGACCAGCAGAGCTGCGGCCGCAAGGGTCACCAGGACCGATTTCCAACGTTGCATGTGTTTCCCCCTCGTGCTTCCGCACCCGGCTTGCGAGTGCGGAATGAACATGGACATACATCCAAGCATTTGGATGCATACCCAAACAAACCACAGAAGAACTCTCTATGCAACCCTATGTTTCTGGTCAGTAGAAACCCGGCGGACAGCGCAGCGGGACGTGGGGTGGGCCGCGCGAAGGAAGAGTCCGGCGGCGCCGACTAGCTGAAGAGGTCCTGACCCCAGTGCTCGTCGGGACCGAGCCCGGGCGGGCAGGCGAAGATCGCCGATCCGGTGTGCTCGATGTACTCGTTGAGCCCGTCCTTGGCCGCCAATGACCGCTGCATGGGCACGAACTGGGTGTGCGCGTCGCGCATGAACCCGATGAAGAACAACCCTGCATCGAGGTGCCCGACGCCATCGGACCCGTCGGTGAAGTTGTAGCCCCGGCGCAGGATGCGGATGCCGTTCAGCCGGCTCTCGTGGGCGAGCGCCACGTGGGCGTCGACCGGGATGGCGGGCTTGCCGTCGGCGCCCTTGGCGTCGAAGTCGAGCGTGTCGAACTCGGCCTTCCGGCCCAGGGGAGCGCCCTCGCCCTTGTCGCGGCCGATGATCTCCTGCTGTTCCTGCAGCGTGGTGCGGTCCCAGATCTCGATGTGCATCCGGATCCGGCGGGCCACGAGGTAGGAGCCACCGGCCATCCAGGCACTCGCGCCGGGCACGTCGTCCGGCTGCACCCAGACGTGCTCGGCGAGGGCGGCACCGTCCTCGGCCTTGAGGTTGTTGGTGCCGTCCTTGAACCCGAACATGTTGCGGGGGGTCACCTGGCGGCGGGTGGTCGACGACGTCCGCCCGAAGCCGAGCTGGCTCCAGCGCACGGACACCACGCCGAAACCGATCCTGACGAGGTTGCGCACGGCGTGCACGGCGACCTGCGGGTCATTGGCGCAGGCCTGGATGCAGATGTCTCCCCCGCTGCGGGCCGGGTCGAGGTCGTCGCCCACGAAGCCCGGGAGGTCCTTCAGCGCGGCCGGCCTGCGATCGGCCAGCCCGAACCGGTCGTCGAAGAGCGAGGGTCCGTAGCCGATGGTGATCGTCAGGTCCGACGCATCGAGGTCGTACGCCTCACCGGTGTCCTGCGGCGCCCGGTAGGGGCCGCCACCTACGACTCCGCCGGGCGCCGCCTCGGCACCCACGGACATCCGCTCGGCGGCTCGAGTCCACGCCTTCAGCATCTCGGCGACTGCGGCGCCGTCCTTGGTGACGACGTCGAGCGCGACGAAATGCATCCGGTCCTGGGCGGGGGTGATGATCCCCGGCTGGTGCTCACCCCTGAACACCACCTCGGCGTCCCCGACCGCCGCGTCCCCGACCACGCCGTCCCCGGCCAAGGCGGAACCGTCGCCGGCACCCGATCCGTGCTGCGCGGCATACGCACCACCGACGCCCGCGAGCCCCCCTGCGACGACGGCGCCCGCACTGACGCCGAGCAGCCTGCGACGGGAGAGGTCGGTCACTGGGCCACCACTCCGGCGACCTTCGAGATGTCCTCGCTGACCGCGTCGACGGCAACGGACAGCGCCTTGACCTGGTCCTTGGACAGGGCGGTGTAGAGCTGGAAGCCGGCGTCGGTGCGGTACTTGTCGAGCTCGGCGTCGAGCGCCGCGAACCCGGTGTCGATGGACGCGAGCAGGGCGCCGTCACGGGCCTTGAGCACGGGGCGGAGGGCGTCGATGGCGGCCTTGGACCCCTTGACGTTCTCGTCGAAGTCGTAGAGGTCGGTGTGGCTGTAGCGGTCCTCCTCGCCGGTGATCTTGCCGACGGCGACCTCGTCGAGCAGCCCCTTGGCGCCGTTGGCCAGCTGCAGCGGATTGAGCGTGACGGCCTTGGCCTGGGCCACGATCTGCGTGACGTCGACGAGCAGCTTGTCGGCGATCGCGGCCGAGTCGGCCTGCAGACCGGTGACCCACAGGTCTTTCTCCAGGCGGTGGAAGCCGGTGAACTTCATGCCCTCCTCGACGACGTCCTCGCGACCGTCGATCATCGGGTCGAGGTCGCCGAACGACTCCGCGACCGGCTCGATCCGCTCCCAGGGCCCGCGGGCGACGGGGAACGCCGCCTTGGCCTCCTCGACCTTGCCGGCCTTGACCAGGCCGACGAACTCGGTGGTCCGGGTGAGCAGTTCGTCGGACTGCGCCGAGACGAAGGCCTGGTAGCTCGTCACCGCGGCTGCCCTGGCAGCGTCGGGCGCCTGGCTGGCCGTCGCGCCGGTGATGGTGAAGTCGGCGCGGATCCCCTTGCCCTTCATGCCCGGCTTGCAGGCCGTCTGGTAGGAGCCGGGGTTGGCGACCTCGACGTGGAAGGTGCGCGTCAGGCCGGGCGTGAGGTTCTCGACCTCACCGATGATCTGGTCACCGTCGCCGTAGAGGTAGAACTCGTTGACCTTGGAGCCGGCGTTCCGGACCGTGAACTCGATGGTCCCGGCGGCGGCCTCGCTGCGGCCCACCGTGCACGAGGTGTCCGTGGCCTCGACCGTGATCGGGCCCTTGCCGCCGGCGGCACTGGTCTCGTCGGAGCCGGCACAGGCAGCGGTCGCCAGCAGGACGGCGACCCCGAGGGCGGCGGGGACGGGGGCGATGCGCATGGTGCTCCTAGGTGAGTGGTGAGGTGGCGTGCGATGGGTATGCCGGCTGGCTGGGGCTGGGCGTCGGCGCGGGTCGCAGGAACAGGGTCATCACGACGACGAGGTAGAGCGTCCAGGCGATGGCCTGCAACCACGTCGTGTTGGGCGTGAAGTTGACGGTGCCCTTGAGCAACGTGCCGTACCAGGAGTCCGGCGGGATCGTGGCGCTGACGTCGAAGGCCAGGGAGTTGAGTCCGGGCAGGAAGGCGGCTTCCTGCAGGTCGTGGATGCCGTAGGACAGGATCCCGGCGGCGACGACGATGAGCGCGATCCCGGTGTAGCGGAAGAACTTCGAGAGGTTGATGCGCACGGCCCCGCGGTAGATCAGCACCCCGAGGACGATGGCGACGGCGATGCCGAGGAGGAAGCCGACCAGCGGCTGGGCGGTGCCGCTGCCCGCGGTCTGGACGCTGGCGTAGAAGAACAGCGCTGTCTCGAGTCCCTCGCGGCCGACGCCCAGGAAGCCGACCAGGGCCACGGCCCAGCCGCCGATCGAGAGCGCCTGGTCGAGCCTGCCCTTGAGCTCCCCCGAGATGGTCCGGGCAGCGGTGCGCATCCAGAACACCATGGCCGTGACGAAGGCGACCGCGAGCACCGAGGCGCTGCCGCCGATCAGCTCCTGGGTCTCGAAGGACAGCTGCCGGGTGCCGAACGTGAGCAGCGCGCCGAGGCCGACCGAGAGGACGACGGCGAGCGCGACGCCGGTCCAGACGGGCTTGAGCGCCCAGCGGCGGTCGGTCCTGACGAGGAAGGCGACGAGGATGACGACGACAAGGGCCGCCTCCAGCCCTTCACGGAGTCCGATGAGCGCATTGCTGACGAGCACGATGACCTGATTTCCGGCATGTCGACGGTGCGTTATTAGAACCAAGGTAAGCCTCACCTAACCCCGCGCGTCAAATCGCTGGACAACCGGGTGCGCAGGCCCGCCTGCGGTGGAAGTATCGGAAGGTGCCCGAGCAGACCGCGCCCAGCGCCCAGACGATCTCGTATCCCGCCGCTGACGCACGCAGCTCGCGCGCCGCCGTGGAGAAGGCCGATCCGCACGTCATCGTGCTGTTCGGAGCCACCGGCGACCTGGCCCGTCGCAAGCTGTTGCCCGGCATGGCCCACCTGGCGACGTCGGAGCTGGCGCCCGCCATCCGGGTCGTGGGCACCTCGCTCGAGGAGATGACCGACGAGCAGTTCCGTGAGTTCGCCCGCACGGCCGTCGACGAGTTCGCCACCCACCCGCTCACGCCGGAGCAGTGGGAGAAGTTCGACGACAACCTCGTCTACATCCCCCAGTCGGCCGGCCCCGGGCCCCTGGCTGAGGCGGTCAAGCGCGCCGAGGAGTCGCTCGGCCCGGACGCCCAGCGGCTGCACTACCTGTCGGTCCCGCCCAAGGCGGCCGTCGCGGTGATCACGATGCTGCGGGACGCCGACCTCGTGGCGCGCTCACGGGTGGTGATGGAGAAGCCCTTCGGCACCGACCTCGCGAGCGCCATCGCCCTCAACAACACCGTCCACGAGACGTTCGACGAGAGCCAGGTCTTCCGGATCGACCACTTCCTCGGCAAGGAGGCGGCGCAGAACATCCTGGCCTTCCGGTTCGCCAACGGGCTGTTCGAGCCGATCTGGAACCGCAACTTCATCGACCACGTCCAGATCGACATCCCCGAGACCCTCGGGCTGGACGAGCGGGCCAACTTCTACGAGGCGACCGGCGCCTACAAGGACATGGTGGTCACCCACCTGTTCCAGGTCCTGGCGTTCGTGGCCATGGAACCGCCGACCGCCCTGGAGCCGCGGGCCATCTCGGAGGAGAAGAACAAGGTCTTCCGGTCGCTGATGCCGATCGACCCTTCGGACGTCGTGCGCGGCCAGTTCGCCGGCTACACCGGGCTCGACGGGGTCGCCCCCGACTCCGACACCGAGACGTTCATCGCGCTCAAGGCCGGGATCGACAACTGGCGCTGGGCGGGCGTGCCGTTCTACCTGCGCACCGGCAAGAAGATGGCCGACGGCGCGCGCATCATCTCGATCGCGTTCAAGGAGGCGCCGCGCTCGATGTTCCCGGCGAACTCCGGCGTGGGGTCGGCCGGGCCTGACCACCTGACCTTCGACCTGGCCGACGAGTCCAAGGTGTCGCTGTCGTTCTACGGCAAGCGCCCCGGGCCCGGCATGCGCCTGGAGAAGCTCTCGATGCAGTTCTCCACGCGCGAGACCGAGCGGGCCGGCGACGTCCTCGAGGCCTACGAGCGACTGATCCTCGACGCGATGCGGGGCGACCACACGCTGTTCACGACGGCCGAGGGCATCGAGTCGCTGTGGGAGCGCTCGCAGCCATTGCTGGCCGACCCACCCGAGGCCAAGCCCTACCCCGTCGGCAGCTGGGGTCCGAACGCGATCCACCAGCTGATCGCTCCCCACGCCTGGCGACTGCCCTTCGAACGCGTCTGGCGCGAGAAGAAGTAGCCCCCGGCTACCTCCCCTTTATCGGGTTTAGGGACTTTGTTGCGCTTCACCCGAGAACGGTTGTCGGGTGAAGCGCAACCTTCCCCCTAAACCCGATAAAGGTGCGCGCACGGGCCAAGGGTGCGTCGGGTCAGGGGTGAGTCGGGTCAGGTGCCGCGCAGGGAGTGCAGCCAGGCGCGGGCATCGCCGAAGGCCGCGTCGCTGGTGTGCGGCGTGACGTGCACCGCGGTGCCGTGGGCGGCAGGGTAGCTGCCGAGGAACCGCACGTCCGCGCAGACCCGCTTGAGCCCGAGCAGTGCCTCGCCGACCCGCTCGTCGAGGACGTGCCCCTCGATGTCGATGGAGAAGCAGTAGTCGCCCATCGACGACTTCGTGGGTCGGGACTCGAGCCGCGACATGTTGATGCCGCGCACGGCGAACTGTTCCAGCAGCTCCAACAGCCCGCCGGCGTGGTCGTCGCGCTGGAACAGCACCAACGTCGTCTTGTCGGCGCCGGTGCGTTCGGGCAGCTGCCCGGGGCGGGCGACCGAGACGAACCGCGTCACCGCCGCGGCGTTGTCACCAATGTCCTCGGCCAGCACCTCGAGGCCGTGGTTGGCCGCGGCGATCGGGGCACACACCGCCGCCTGGTATGCCGCGCGCTCGCCGTCGCTGCCCGCCAGGCCGGCGGCGGCGGCTGCCGTCGACAACGTGGGGACGTAGACCGCGTCGGGAAGGGTGGATCCCATCCAGCCGCGTACCTGGGCCCAGGCGTGGCTGTGGGTGCCGACGGCGCGGACCTGGCCGAGCGGCATACCCGCGGGGGCGGCGAGCACGAAGGTGATGGGGACGAGGACCTCGCCCACCACCACCAGCGGGTCACCGCTGGCCAGGGCGTCGAGGGTGGCGCTCACGCCTCCCTCGACGGAGTTCTCGATCGGCACCATGGCGGCGTCGATGTCGCCGGCGCGCAGGGCACCCAGGGCGGCCTCGACCGATGGGAGGGCGACGTGTTCCTGGCCCGCCGCCGGAGCCCACGCGTTCAACGCCATCTGGGTGAAGGTGCCCGCGGGGCCGAAGTAGCCGTGTCTGGTCACTGGTGGGGTCCTGGTCTGGTCACTGGTGGGGTCCTGGTCTGGTCACGGAGGGTCACGGAGGTCAGGCTCCTGGGGATCCGGTGCGGGCGGCCGCGAGGGCCTGCTGCTCCTCGGGCGTCAGGGTCGCGTCGGAGCCGCCGCCGACGATGCCCTTGGCATAGGTGCGGGACTCGCCGCGGGCGTGGATCGAGGAGAAGACCAGCCCGTCACCCTGGTCGTCGATGACCGCGGCACTGAAGGACAGCCGACCACCCATGTCGCCGAACGCGTCGTAGCGGACCACGGCGACGTGTCGCAGCGCCTGGGCGATGTCGGCGCGCAGGGCGGCGAGGTCGCCGCTGCCGACGGGGCGCTGGCCCTCGATCACGCGCAGCCGGGCCCGCACCCTGCCCAGGCGGACCACGGCGACCAGTGCGACGACCACCGCGACGACGGCAGCCACGAGGGCTGCCGTGGCGAGGATCTGGGGGTCGGACACCCCGTCAGCGTATTGGGGGGGCGCGGATACAGTCGACGCGATATGGATTTCGACCTCGCCACCATGGCCATCGTGTTCGGCTCGATCTTTCTGGTCGAGCTGCCCGACAAGACCTTCATCGCGACGCTCGTGCTGGCCACCCGGTTCCGGCCGCTGTACGTCTGGATCGGGGTGTCCCTGGCGTTCCTCGTCCAGACCGCCGTGGCCGTCACCGTCGGGGGGCTGCTGGCCCAGCTGCCCAAGCGACCGGTCGAGATCTTCGCGGCAGTCATGTTCCTCGTCGGCGGCATCATCCTGATCCGGGGCGCGGCCAAGGCCGACGAGGAGGAGGCCGAGACCGAGGAGGAGTTCGCCCACAAGGGTGCGGCGACCGCGGTCGGCCTCAAGGCGATCGGGGTGTCCTTCGGGGTGCTGTTCCTCGCCGAGTGGGGCGACCTGTCACAGCTGCTGACGGCTTCGATGGTGTTGCAGTTCAAGGAACCCCTGTCGGTCTTCATCGGTGCGTTCCTCGCGCTGGCCGCGGTGTCCGGACTCGCAGCCGTCCTCGGACGAGCCCTGCTCGCCAGGGTCAGGCTCGCCACGATCCGGCGCATCGGTGGCGGGGTCTGCCTCCTGCTGGCGGCACTGACGGTGCTCCAGATCCTCGAGGTCATCACCGTCTGACCGCAGCAACCCTCAGCCCTCTGCCGGACGCAACGGCAGCCGCACCACGACGACCGCGCCACCGTCTCGCGACTCCAGGGAGATGTCGCCGCCGTGGCGCTCCACGACGATCCGACGGGAGATGTCGAGGCCGAGCCCGGTGCCCTTGCCGACTTCCTTGGTGGTGAAGAAGGGTTCGAACGCATGGTCGGCCACCTCATCGGGGATGCCGGGTCCGTCGTCGGCGATCTCCACGACGACCCCGTCCTCGATGCCCCGGACCGCGATCCGCAGGGTGCCACTGCCCTCCATGGCATCCACCGCGTTGTCGATCACGTTGGTCCAGACTTGGTTGAGCTCGCCGGGGATCGCCTCGACGACGGGGAGGTCGGCTGCGTAGTCGCGGACCACGGTGACCCCACCCCGCAGCTTGTGCCCGAGCATGACGAGGGTGCTCTCCAGGCCCTCGGTGACGTCGGTCGGCTGCACGAGCGCCCGGTCGAGCTGGGAGTAGGAGCGGACCGCCGCGACCAGCTCCGAGACGCGGTGGGTCGCCTCGCGGATCTCGCCCAGCAGCCCCACCACGGTGAGCGAGCTCGCGATCCACTCCAGGCCGGGTTCGAGCTGGCCGGGGTGCAGTCCCGCTGCGGCCAGCTCGAAGAGGTCGACGCCGGTTCCGGCCGCCGCGAACGGCGGGGCGATCACCCAGTCGCGCTCGACATCGTGGGCGACGAGCCATTCGGCCAGCTCCTCCTCGCGGTCGGCGACACCGAGGGCGTCGAGCTCCTGCGCTGCCGGGGCGATGCCTCGGCGCAGGGTGTCGAGCGCGACGAACTGCTCTGCGGTCATGGAGTTCTCACCCAGCCGTCGCAGCGAGGCCAGCAGCGCCTCGGTGGCCTGGTCGAGGGCGTCGACGGCACGGGTCGCGGCCGAAGCCGGGTTGTTGATCTCGTGGGCGAGCCCGGCAGCGAGCGTGCCCAGGGCGACCAACGACTCGCGCTGGCGAGCCTTGGCCTCGATGCTGCGCACCGTGTTGACCAGTCCCGAGATGAGGTGGACGCCGAACGGAAACCACTCCCGCGCGACGTCCCCGAGTGCCTCCGCCGGAACGCGCAGCAGCCGCCCGGGCACGACGCCGCGGGCGGTGGCCATGTAGACGCCGTGGGCGTCCCAGGCCTGGAAGCCACCAGCCCACTGGCCCGGCGAGCTCATCACCCCCAGCTCGGTCTCCTGCTGCCCGACCCGACGCACGAGGCTGAGCGACCCTTCGAGGAGCACCCACCAGAAGTCGGCCGGCGTCCCTTCGCGGAAGGGCACGTCACCGGTCTCGAAGGTCCACTCCCTGCCCGCGGTCCAGAGCCGCTCGAGCTGCTCGTCGTCGAGTCCGTCGAACAGCGCGAGGCCCCTCAGCTCACCGGCGCCCATCAGCCTCCGCTCCCCACGTCGTCCCCCCCATGTCGCCCACTCACGTCGTCGCCAGGAAGCGGTGGACGAGATAGACCGCCATGCCGCCCTCACCCACCGCGGAAGCCACCCGCTTCATCGAGTCGAGGCGCACGTCCCCCGCCGCGAACACGCCGGGGATGCTGGTCTCCAGGGCGTAGGGCGGACGGTCCGCCGACCAGGACGGACGGCCCGGACGGCCCTGACCCACCAGCAGGTCCTGGCCGGTCACGATGAACCCGTGGTCGTCGCGAACCACCTCGTCCCCCAACCAGTCGGTGCGTGGCATCGCTCCGATGAAGATGAACAGCGACGAGGTCTCGACCTCCTCGGTCGCCCCGGTCGCCCGGTCGCGCAGCGTCAGGGACTCCAGGTGCCCGTCGCCGGCCGCAGCCACCACCTCGCACCCCACCCGCACCTCGATGCTGGTGCAGGCCCGGATCCGCGCGACGAGGTACTGCGACATGGTGAGCTCGAGGCCGGCGCCGCGGACCAGCATCACCACCTTCTTGGCGTACCTCGCGAGGTTCAGTGCTGCCTGGCCCGCAGAGTTCGCGGCCCCGACGAGATAGACCTCCTCGCCCTCGCACTGGGCCGCCTCGCTGGCCGACGCCCCGTAGTGGACCCCGCGAGCACCCAGCCCCTCCAGGCCCGCCGCCTCGAGTCGGCGGTAGGACACGCCGGTCGCGATGACCACGGCCCGCGCCTCCAGCTCGTCGGCGCCGTCGATGACGACTGCGTGCACCGGACCCTTTGTCCGCAGTCCCACCGCCTCGCGTGCGACCACCATCTCGGCGCCGAACCTGGCCACCTGCGCCACGGCCCGGTGGGTCAGGTCCGCCCCCGACAGACCCTTGGGAAAGCCGAGGTAGTTCTCGATCGAGGCGCTCTGTCCCGCCTGCCCGCCAGGTGCGTCGCGCTCGACCACCACCGTGCGCAGTCCCTCGGACGACGCGTAGACGGCTGCAGCCAGTCCAGCCGGGCCGCCACCCACGATGCAGAGGTCGTAGAGGGGGGCATCGGCCAGCGTGTGCAGGCCCAGGGCGTCTGCGAGCTCCCGGTTGCTCGGGCTGCGCAGCGGCTCGCCGTCCGGGACGAGCACGAGGGGCAGGTCGGAGGCCTGGGCGCCGGCAAGCTCGGCCAGCTCACGGGCGCCGTCGTCTCTCTCGACGTCGAGCCAGCGGTACGGCACGTGGTTGTGCGCGAGGAAGGTCTTGACCTCTTGGCTGCGGTCGGACCAGCGGTGGCCCACCACCCGGACCTGGGCGGCGTCGTCACGGTGGGTGTCCCGCCAGTCCCCGAGCAGGTCCTCGACCACGGGGAAGAACTTGTCCTGCGGCGGGTCCCACGGCTTGAGCATGTAGTAGTCGAGCCCGATGTCGTTGATCGCCCGGATGGCGACGTCCGTGTCCGCATAGGCAGTCAGCAGCAGCAGCTTGGTGTCCGCACTCAGGCCGCGCACCTGCTCGAGGAGCTCGATCCCGGTCATCCGCGGCATTCGCTGGTCCGACACCACGAGCGCGATCGAACGCCCTCTCAACGTGAACTCGGTCAGCAGCTCCAGCGCGCCCGCCCCCGACGTGGCACCGACCACCCGGTAGTCGGCGCCGAAGCGGTCCCGCAGGTCGCGCGTGATGGCCTTGGACACGACGGGGTCGTCGTCGACGGCCAGGATCGTCGGTTTGGCCACGGGTCACTCCGTCCCGGGTCGCCCGGCCCGGCGCTGCACCCGGGGCGGCGGTCCGCTGCTCGGAGGCTACCTGTACCCGACGGAGCCGCGCCATGGTCCAGCACCCCTGCCGACCGCCCCGGCCGGAACGGAGTCAGACCACGACGTTGACGGGCGCGCCCGCCGCGAAGGCCAGCACCTGGTCGACCGCCGCGTCGTAGAGCCGCGAGAGCGCGTCCCACTCGACGTACCCGAGGTGCGGGGTCGCGGTCACGTTCGCGAGGGCCAGCAACGGATCGGCGGCGCCGAGCACCGGTTCGACCTCGAACACGTCGACGGCGGCCCGCCCGGGACGCCCAGCCTCCAACGCCGACACCAGCGCTCCGGGGGCGACGATCGAGGCCCGCGAGGTGTTCACGAACAGCGCGTCGGGCCTCATCAGGGCAAGATCCGCAGCCGTCACGATCCCGGTCGTCTCGGCGGTGAGCGGCAGGTGCACGCTCAGCACGTCGCACTCGGTGAAGAAGGCGGCGCGACTGGTCGCCGCGGCATACCCGGCGTGGCTCGCCCGGGAGAGCGAACCCTGACGTCCCCACACGAGCACGCGCATCCCGAAGGCGCGCCCGACCTCGGCCACGAGGCTGCCGATGCGCCCGAAGCCATAGACACCAAGGGTTTTCGCGTGCAGGCCCGTGCCCACCGAAGCCTGCCACTGCCCGGCGCGCAGCCGCTGCACCTCGTCGGGCAGGTGCCGCAGGGCAGCCAGGATGAGCGCCCAGGTCAGCTCTGCGGTCGCCTGGGGCCCTCCGGCCCCTCCCGCCGAGACCGTGATCCCACGCTCGGCGCAGGCAGCGACATCGAGGTGGCCGGTGTTGCGTCCCGTCTGGCTGAGCAGCCGCACCGTGGTGAGCCGCTCGACCACGGCGCGAGGAACGGCGGTCCGCTGCTGCAGCAGGATGACCGCGTCGAAACCGTCGAGCCGTTCGGCCAGCGCCTCCCCGGTCACCGAGTCGGGGAACGCCACCACCTCGTGGCCCTCGAGCCGCCGCGCCGCCTGCAGCCGCGCGAACGCCCCCGCGTAGTCGTCGAGGACCGCGACCCTCACGGCGCCGCCTCGGCGCGCTCCACGACCTCCGAGCCCTGGGTATGCCGCGTGGCCGGCTTGGTGTGGAGCGCCCACCACAGCAGGGCGAGGGCGAGCAGTGAGCCGACCGTGTCGGCGTTCTGCAGGACCCGGCCGAACCAGCGCGGCTGGTCCGGGTGGCTCAGCCAGGTGATGCCCCACCACGGCAACCGGCACAGGAAGAAGCCCGTCACCACCGCGGCGGCGAGGAGGCGGCGGCGGTCGCGCAGCGGGTCGGCACCCAGGACGGCGAAGATGACGACGACCATCCAGTGCAGGTGGTGGATCCACGCCACCGGCGACAGGAGCACGGCCATCAGCCCGATCGCGGCGACCTCGCTGATCGAGTCGCCCGCCAGGTAGGCGCGCCGCGCGAGCTGGAAGCCGATGAAGCCCACCACGCCGACCAGTAGCAGCCACAGGGCGTCGCCGGGCAGTCCGTGGGGCCCCAGCCGCAGCAGGAAGCCGCGGATGCTCTGGTTGGAGGTGCCGGCGTTGGGACCGAGGCGAGCGGGGTCCTGGAGCGCGCCGCCCCAGAACGCGAACGACGCCTCCGGCAGGAGCACCCACGACCCCAGCGTCACGACGACCGCGGTCACGACGGCCGTGATGGCTTCCTTCCACCGCCGGTTGACCAGGTAGTGCACGACGAAGACACCGGGCGTCAGCTTGATCGACATCGCCAGGCCGACGAGGACCCCGGCCGGGACGCGGCGCAGCAGCCCGGGACGCGGCGTGCGCAGGTCCATCAGGCAGGCCAGCACCATGAAGGCGTTCACCTGTCCGAACCGGATCCCGTCCGACACCGGGTGCAGCCACAGCATCGGGACGGTGAGCAGGGCGAGGGTCAGCGGCGCGAGGGCGCCGGTGCGGTGGATGAGGCGCCACCCGGCATACCAGACGATGGCAGCGGTAGCCGCGATCTGGGCCAGGGTCCACAGCCAGCCGATGGCACCGAAGGGCAACAACGCCAAGGGGACCGCGAGCACCGCCGCAAAGGGTGGGTAGGTGAAGGGCAGCAGCTGGGGGGCTTCGGTCATGGCCGAGTAGATGGGTCGCCCTGTGAGGATCGAGACACCCGCCTCGCGATAGACCTCGACGTCGACCTGCCACTGGTCCAGCGGCCAGAACACGAGGTAGCGGAGCACCGGTATGGACGCGCCGGCGAGGACGATCACGACCGCGAGCGTCCACCGGACGGCTGGCGACCACCCCGCCACTCGGGAGCCGACGGAGCGACCCAGGGCGCGGATCCGGTGTCCACGACGTCGGGCCACGGCGGCGGTGGGGGTCGCGGTGGTCACGCCCCCATTCTGTCCTGCACCGCGACCCGTAGCCTGTACGGGTGACCCGCCGCGCCCGACTCTCCCTCGCCGGCCTGTTTTCGATCCTCCTCGTGACCCTGCTCTCCGTGCTGTTGCCGGGCGCGACCGCCGCAGCTCAGCAGCCGTCGGCCGCCCCCGCAACCAACCCGATCATCCTGATCGGCACGGGCGGCCTCACCTGGAGCGACGTGAGTGCGAAGGGCACCCCGGCGCTCTGGTCGTTCCTGCGCGACGGGTCGACGGCGGCGCTGTCCGTGCGTTCGGTCTTCCCCAACACCTGTCCGATCGACGGCTGGCTGAGCCTGTCGGCCGGCAACCGCGCAGCCGCCCCGGGCACCGGCAAGAGCGGCGCCCGCAAGACCACCGACCCGTGCCCGCCCGTGCCCGAGGTGAGCAGCGGCGTCGTGCCCGACTGGAACAGCTACGTCAAGGCTGCCGACGCCCTCAAGTTCGACTCCACCCTCGGCACCCTCGGCGAGCAGCTCGCCTCCAACAAGCAGTGCGTGCAGGCCGTGGGGCCGGGTGCCGGGGTGGGCGCGGCCTACCTCTCCGGCGCCGTGCCGAGGTATGCCGCGTTGGAGCCCACGCAGCTGACCGGCCTGCTCTCGCGGTGCCGGGTCACACTCGTCGACGTGGGTTCGCTGCGTGACCCCACCGACCTGCCCGAGAACGAGATCGCCACCGAGGCGGGGACCCGGCAGGTGCAGGCCACCGCCATCGACAGGCGGATCGCCGAGGTGCTGGCAGCCGCACCCAGCGGGTCCGACCTGGTCGTCGCGAGCCTGTCCGACGCGGGCGCGAGCGAGCGACTGCGCCTCGTGGCGGCCAAGGGTCCGCGCTACGGCTCCGGCACCCTGTACTCCCCCTCCACCCGTCAGGACGGCCTGGTGCAGTCGGCCGACCTGACCGTGACCGCCCTGAGCGCGGCCGGGGTGCCGATCCCCGACCCCCTCGGTGGGTTCGCGCTGCGCAGGGGCCAGGAGGGCTCCAACTCCGAGGCCGCGGCGCGCGACCGGCTGCGGCACCTGCTGGACTTCGACCAGGCCAGCCACGAGGTCCACCCGCTCGTGCCTCCGTTCTTCAACGCGGTCGTGATTGCCCAGATCGCGATCTACCTGCTGACCGCGATCGTCTGGCGCCGGGACTTCGGCTCGACCGCGCTGCGGCTGCGACTGCTGCGCATCACCCGCCGGGTGGCGGTGGTCGCCGCCACCATCCCGGCCGCGACGTTCCTCGCCAACCTCCTCCCGTGGTGGCGGTTCCCAGTCCCGATGGTGGCGGCCGTCCTCAGCGTCGGCCTGTTCGTGGCCCTCATCTCGGCGGTCGCGCTGCTCGGACCGTGGGCCCGTCGCATCACCGGACCCCTGGTCGTGGTCGCCCTGGCCACCCTGCTCGTCCTCGGTGGCGACGTGATGTTCGGGTCACACCTGCAGATCTCCTCGCTGATGGGACTGCAACCCGTTGTCGGCGGCCGCTTCTACGGCATGGGCAACGTGACCTTCGCACTGTTCGGCACGGCCGCCCTGTTGCTCTGCATCGCGGTGTCCAGCCACTTCGTCCGCCGGGGGATGCCGCGGGCGGCGGCTGCCGCCGCGCTGGCCATCGGGCTGGCGGCCGTGGTCGTGGACGGCTACCCCGGGTGGGGTGCCGACGGCGGAGGTCCCCCAGCCCTCCTGCCCGGAGTGGTCTACCTCGTGCTCGCGATCCTCGGCATCAGGATGACCTGGCGCCGCGGCGCCATGCTCGCCGGCGGGACCATCGCGCTCTTCCTGCTCGTGGGCTTCCTCGACTCCCTGCGGGGCACCGAGAACCAGTCCCACCTGGGGCGGTTCTTCCAGTCGATCTTCAAGGGCACGGCAGGCGACATCATCGTGCGCAAGCTCCAGCAGAACATCGACATCCTGTTCGGCAACTACCCCCTCGCGCTGCTCGTCCCTATCGCGCTGGTGTTCGTCATCGTGATTCTGGCCCGACCGACCTCCTGGGGATCGCGGTCCCTGCAGCGCTCCTACGAGGCGGTCCCGACGCTGCGTCCTGGCCTGATCGCCCTGCTCATCACCCTGACCATCGGCTTCGCGATCAACGACTCGGGCGTGGCGATCCCGGCCAACGGCGCGATCATCGCGGTCCCGCTCATCATCGCCGTCAGCGTCAGGGTGCTGGAGGACGAGGCTCGGGGGTCGGCGACGACACGCGCCTCGCGGCGAGGGTGAGCCACCCCCACACGAGCAGCGCGGCATACGGCACCGGGGTGCGGCGCACCCACAAGGAGACGCGTTCGACGGTGGGCGTCATGCCGACCACGCGACCCGGCACGTAGGCGACCGCCATCGCGACCAGTCGCAGCAGCAGGATCACGTCCAGCACGCTGGCCGCGAGCACCGGCAGGGTCGCCCAGGTGAGCAGGTCGTACCACGGCAGCGAGTAGGGGGCCGCGACGGTGTACGCGGTGCTGAGCACGAGCGCCCAGCGCACCGCCGCACCCGTCGACGTCGCCGGCGCGAGGTGTCTGGTGAGCCGGGCGAAGACGACGACGAAGGCGAGGACTGCCAGGGTGGCCAGCCAGGTGACCACGGTGCGGGCGTGGCCGGAGGTGAGCGGGCCGCTCAGGGCTTCGTAGAGCAACCGCCACGGCGTCGCGAACGAGATCGACCGGCGAGCCCGGTCCAGCTGGTCGAACACGTGCGGGCCCGCCCACAGGTGCAGGGGGACGACGAGGACGAGGGCGGCGAGCGCGAACTGGACGGCCCGCCGGAGGAACCCGGCTCGCTCGTGGGCCCACCAGGCGAGCAGCACCGCGAGCGCCACCACGCCGTAGGTGACCTTGCAGGACACCGCGAGACCGGCGAAGGCGCCGGCGGCCCAAGGGCGACGCGCGGCCAGCACGAGGGCGGCCACGGCCAGCGCGGCGGCGACGAGGTCGACGTGGGCACCGAGCACGCCGATGCCGAAGACCAGGGGGTTGAGCGTCCACAGCGTGTCCACGCGGCGCGGGGTCGCGCCCGCGCGCAGGAGGAGGAACCGCACCGCCAGCCAGGCCAGCACGACGAGGACCTGCCAGCACCAGACCGTCTCGCGGACGTTCGCCCCGGCGACGTGGGAGGTCAGCGACTGGAGCAGGGTGGCGAACGGTCCGTAGACGCTGACCGTGTCGGTCCACGGGGGTTCGACCGCAGAGGTCACCGGGTCCAGGGCGGACCACCCGCTCGGCGGGGTGAGGTAGGGGTCTCCGCCGAGGGCGGCGATCCGGCCGTAGGCCGCGTAGTTGGTGTGGTCGGCGGAACCGAACGGACCCGTGAGCAGGGCCAGCACGGCCAGTCCGACAGGAAGCGCCCAGCCACCCTCGACGAGCCTGCGCCACCCCCCGGCGCTATCCCATGCAAAAGGCGAGTTAGCGCCGCGTCCCCCGGCGCTATCCCATGCAAAAGGCGAGTTAGCGTCGCCGCGCAGCCGCGCAGCGACTCCCAGGGCGCCGACGACGTAGGCGACCCACAGCAGGGCGGTCACCAGCGCCGGGCCGGGTGACCAGGGCAGGTCTCCGGGGGCCCAGCCGCGTGGACCCAAGGGGGGTTTCGCGGCGCTGGGCCCAGCCAGTCCCACCAGCAGGAGGAGTGCGAACGACAGGGTCAGGGCGGGCGTGGCCAGGGCGCGCATCGCCAACCGGCCCCGCAGGGACGTCGAGGCCCCACCCGCCGTCGTCATCGTCGCGCCGGTCAGCGCAGCCCGCGCCGCGCCCGGCGGCGCGCCAGGGCGAGGGCGACGTCGCGGTACTGCTTGGCCCGGTGCACCTGCCCGCGCCAGTCGGAGCCGCTGACGCGGTGGTGCAGCTCGCAGGGCACCTCCTCGACGCGAAGGCCCGCCATCAGCACGTCGACGGTCAGCCCGACCTCCACGCCCCAGCCTCGCGCGAGCGGGCTGGCCGCGTCGAACGCCTGCCGGGAGATGCACCGCATCCCCGAAAGAGGCTGGTGGGCAACGAAACCGGTCAGGTCCTCGATCCCCTTGCGGGCCAACCGGACCACGAAACCGTGCCCGCCGCCCGCCGTCTTCTGCGGAGGCAGGGTGGCGATCGTCATGTCGACGCGGCCCGCGAGGACCGGCGGCACGAGCACCGCGACGTTGGCCGCGGTGTCTTCCAGGTCACCGTCGACGAAGAGCAGCGGGCGCCGGCCGGCGGAACCACCCACGCGGCCCTCCACCCCTTCGTGACGGGTGACGTAGCCGGCACCCGTGGTCATCGCGGCAGCCTTGCCCCGGTTGCGGGCGTGCCGCACCACCTCGGCGCCGGCTTCGCGCGCGATCCGCGCCGTGTCGTCTGAGCTGCCGTCGTCGACGACGACGACCAGGTCCACCCCCGGTATGCCGCGGACGGCGCCAACCGTCGCAGCGATCCGGTCCGCTTCGTCCTTGGCCGGGATCACCGCGGCCACGGTCGGGGTGGTGGGCTCGGTCATGTCAGCACGGTCATGTCAGCGGGTCATCTCAGCGCAGGGTCACCTGGCGGCTGAGCAGTCCGGACCGGGCCCGACGCTCCTCCGCGGTGAGGGGCGAGTCGGCGGCCGAGGCCGCGGCATACCGGGTCATGAACTCCGCCAGGGGGGCCTCGTAGTCGGCGGACGTCTTGTCCGAGTCGAGGTCCCAGACGGGGACGAGCAGGCCGCCGGCGCGGAACGCGCCGAGCAGGCGGGTCGGGTCACCGAGCCCGCTGTCGCCGCTGGCGTGCAGTCGGGACAGGGCGTCGGTGGCGACGTCCTCGTCCTCGGGGAGCACGAGGCGGATGTGGGTGCGATCGCCGATGCGGCACCAGTAGGCCGACGGCGCGGCGGTCATCTTGACGGTGGGGATGACCGACTCGTTGGCGCGGTCGAGCGAGGCCTTGGCCTCGTCGTCGAGTTCGCTGTCACCGACCCAGAAGTCGAAGCCCTCGTGCACCGTCACCTCGAACGGCGCGGAGGTGTCGAGGAGGTCCTGCAGCCGGGGAGTGTCCGCCGTCGCGGCGGGGGTGCTGGTGATGGGCATGCCCTGCTCGGCCGAGGCAGCCGCCAGCAGCGAGGTCGCGAGGTCGCGCGACGCGTCACCGGAGATGGACCCCGACTGGGTGCCGACGAAGACCGCACCGTCGGCGCGGTGCAGGCCGGGCCACGCGAGCGGCAGCACCGTGGCAACGGTCACCTGGGTGGGCGCGCCCTCGGGGGCCTGGCCCTTCGCGAAGCTGACGGTCGCCGTGGCGGCCGGGAGGATCTCGCGCATCGCGACCCAGTCGGTCTCCCCGGGCAGACCCTCGAAGGGCCGTGCGACGAACGGTGCAGGATCGACGCGCGTCGTGGCGGTGCCGTGGTCTGCGCCCTTGCGGCGCCGTGATGCCTTGCCCATGCAGTAGACCCTATTGGACAGTTCGCCGACGACCTCCCGCACTGCGCCGCGACGAAGGAGTGGCGAAGGGGAGGAGGCGAATCAAAAGGATCAGTCAGTTCGCCGACGACCTCCCGCACTGCGCCCGACGAAGGAGTGGCGCAGGGGAGGAGGCGAACACAAAAACTATTGGCTGCGGCGGCGGGAGGGGCCGCCGAGGGAGGCCCACACCGTCGAACCGTTGCGGTCCTCGGTGACTCCCCACTCGTGGGCGAGGCTGCGGACGATGCGCAGGCCTCGACCGGACGGCGCCCAGATCGTCCGCGGCGCGGGGCGGGGAGTGCTCTCGCTGCCACCGTCGGTCACTTCGACCTCGACGACGCCGCCCTTGACCTTCCAGTGCACCCGCAGGTTGCCGTCGGCGAGGGGGCGGGCGTGCCGGACCGCGTTGGAGACGAGTTCGGACACCACGATCTCGGCCTCGTCGATGACGGCGGCGGGCACCTCACGTCCCTCGAGGTCGTCGACGAGCGCCTTGCGGATCTGGGCGACCGACGTCGCGCGCCACGGGACCCGGAGTGTCCGGGACGCGTCTCGGCTGCGCCCGCCCGACGACGGTTGCGAGCGGTGGGGGCGTTCCCCCAGTGGTGCTGCTGCCATGCCCAGTGCCCATGTCCGATCGTTGCGAGTTCGCTCGGAGACTACCGACTGACCTCCACAGCGTCGAGGACCGCGCGCGGACGGTTGCTGATGATGGCGTCGACGCCGAGGTCCAGACAGAGCTCGATGTCGGCCGGTTCGTCGACCGTCCAGGCATAGACCTCGTGGCCGTGGCGGTGCTGCCGAGCCACGGTCTGGGGGTAGCGGCGCAGGATCTTGATGTCGATCCCGACCGTGTGGATGCCCTTGGGCAGCGATCCGTCACGGAACCGCAGCGGCACCGAGTCCTCGATGAGGTAGACCGCAGGGACGCCCGGACAGAGCTGGCGCATCCGCTGGACCGCGAGCTGGGAGAACGACATCACGCGCACCCAGTGCTGGTCGGGACGCCGGGGATGGTCGAGGTCGAACTCGGCGAGCACCCGGGCCAGCTGACGCTCGACCAGCCCGGCATAGCGGGTGGGGTGCTTGGTCTCGATGGCCAGACCGATGGGGCGGTCGGACTCCAGGACTGTGGTGAGCAGGTTGCGCAGCGTGAGCAGCCGGTTGCGGTCGCGGTCGGGCAGCTCGAGGTCACCGGCGTGGTCCTGCTTCCACGAACCCCAGTCGAGGCCCTCCAGCTCCGCGAGCTCGAGGGTCGACACGATGCCGCGTCCGTTGGAGGTGCGGTTGACGCGGCGGTCATGGACGCAGACGAGGTGCGAGTCGGCAGTCAGCCGCACGTCGCACTCGAGGGCGTCCGCACCCTCTTCGATGGCTCGCATGTAGGCCCTCAGCGTGTGCTCCGGCTCGGCGAGGCTGGAACCTCGGTGGGCGATCACGAGCGGGGTGTGTCGCGCAGGGCCTCGGAAGGGCGCAGGGACGACGTCGTCGAGCACCAGACCATGCTTCCACACAGCGGCAGATCCCACCCGGCGCCTTGCCGGATCGCCGCAACGATGCGGCACGATGGCAGCCGGGCACGCGGCATACCGCAGCGGTTGGCTCAGCTGGCCCGCTCGGGCCCACACGGCTCACACAGCTCACACGGCTCACAGGACGGGGAGGTGCGGCGTTCCATGGGTGTGACACTGCCCGCCTTCCAGACCCTCGTCGACGCCCACTGGCGCGACGTCGCGCGCCTCGCCCACGCCCTCGCCGGCCCCGTCGACGGGGACGACGTGGCCCAGCAGGCATGGACCCAGGCGCTCGCGGCCTACCCGTCGCTGCGCTCGGCACGCAACCTGCGGGGCTGGCTGCTCACGATCACGCACCGGTGCGCGATGGACGTGCACCGCCAACGGGCCCGCCGGGCGGTGCCCCACGACGACCCGGCGTCGCTGGCAACGGGACCGGCAGGTCCGGCCGCTCCGGCCGCCGACGCGGCCCTGCCCGACGGCCCTCTCTGGGCCTCGGTCGCGGCGCTGCCACCACGACAACGCGAAGCGGTCGTCCTCAAGTACGTCGCCGACCTCGACCACCCCACCATCGCCACCGTGCTGGGCACCTCGCCCGCCATGAGCCGGCGCCTCGTGAGCGACGCGCTCTCGACCCTGCGTAAGGACGTGTCATGACTGACCCCGCTGCCCGCCTCGCGGCCTTCCAGCCGAGTCCTGCCCACCTGCACCCTCCGGTGCTCGCGCCGAGCGACGTCTCCTATGTCGTGGAGGACACTGCCATCGGCCGGATGTTGCTGGCCCGCAACGACTCTGGCGCGCTGGTCGCCTCTTCGTTCGTGGCGACGACCGAGGACGAGGACCACGTGCTGACGCGACTCAGCGAGCGCGTGTCGCCTCGAGTGCTCCGTCACCCGCGCGAGCTGGACGACGCCCGGAGCGAGCTCGAGGACTTCCTCGCCGGACGGACACGGGAGTTCACGCTGCGCACCGACCTGGCCCTCGCCTCGGACTTCCAGCGGGCCGTGCTGCCCCGCCTCGCGGCGACGGTCGGCTACGGCGACCGGGCGACCTACGGCGAGCTGGCCGCCCGCGTGGAGCGACCGAAGGCCGCCCGGGCCGTCGGCGCCGCCCTCGGGGCCAACCCGTTGTGCGTCGTGCTCCCGTGCCACCGCATCGTTGCCTCCAGCGGCGCGCTGACCGGGTATGCCGGTGGGCTGGCCGCCAAGCGCTACCTCCTCGAGCTGGAGGCCAGCCACCGCTGAGCGCGCGGTCTGCGAGCATCGGACGCATGTCCCTCTCCGACCTCGACCTCACCCACCTGCGCCAGTGCGTCGAGCTGGCCCGTGCAGGACTCGAGGCGGGGGACGAACCGTTCGGCTCGGTGCTCGTCGACGGCGCGGGCGCCGTCCGGTTCGCCGACCGCAACAGGGTCCAGGACGGCGACCAGACGCGTCACCCGGAGTTCGAGGCGGCGAAGTGGGCGGCCCAGCACCTCGCCGAGGACGAGCGCGCTGCCTGCACCGTCTACACCTCCGGCGAGCACTGCGCGATGTGCTCGGCCGCGCACGCGTGGGTCGGCCTCGGTCGCATCGTGTATGCCGTGTCCACCGAGCAGCTCGTCGGCTGGCTCCGCGAGTGGGGCGTGCCTCCGGGCCCGGTGATGCCGCTGCCGATCAAGGCCGTGGCGCCGGGACTCCAGGTGGACGGTCCGGCTCCCGAGCTCGAGCAGGAGGTGCGGGACCTGCACCGCCGGCTGCACGACGTCCCCGAAGGGCAGTGATCAGGCAGGAGGTGTCGCGCCTCCTTGCGCGTCGAGGCGGGCGGTGAGCGCGTCGACCGCGCGCCGCAGGTCGCCGATGGTGGCGCTGCGCGCATCGGGCCTCAGCTCGACGGTGATGGAACCACCCGGTTCGAGTGCGACGCGCTGCACCTCGCTGAGCGAGTCGGCTCCCTGGGTCTGGATCGCGTTGTGGAGCTCCTCGGGACTCATGCCCACGTGAGCAAGGGCTCGGTTGTCGAGCAGCCCGTCCTTGACGACCACGGTGGGCCGCCCGTCGAGCAGCCAGGCGACCCGGGGGCTGCGCAGTGACCAGCGGTCCAGTCCCGCGTTGACGACGACGAGGACTGCCGCGCCGAGCAGGCCGCCCACGAGCGAGTTGTCATTGCCGATGATGGCGTTCTGGACGACGTTGGACAGCAACAGCACGACGACGAGGTCCTGCGAATTCATCTGTGCCATCAGGCGTTTGCCCGCGACGCGGATTATCAGCAGGATGCCGAGATAGATCACGACGGTCCGGATGACCTTCTCGACCGGGGGCATGTCCAGGTGGAGGAGGTCGTCGACGACTCCCTGCGGTGCTGCGGCGACGAGCTGTACGAACACGGTGGCTCCCTCAGGCTGATGGCTCTGGGCGCCAACCTAACCCCGTGCCCGCCTCCTCGCTGGTAGCGCGGCTACTCCCGGCCGGACGAGATCCAGGCCGGGTCCGCGCTGAGGTTGCGACCACCCTCGGCGAGGTCGGCAGCGCCCTCCAGTCGAGCCAGCTGGTCGTCGTCGAGGCGGATCGCGAGGGCTCCGAGGTTCTCGTCCACCCGCTCGGGGCGACGGGTGCCGGGGATCGGCACGACCGGCATACCGAGGCGCTCACCTTGGGCGAACAGCCACGCCAGCGCGACCTGGGCCGGGGTCGCCCCCAGCTCGGCGGCGACAGCTGTGACGACCTCCACGACCCGCTGGTTGGCCTCGAAGCCGGCGTCGAAGCGAGGGTGACCCTTGAGCATCGACCCGGCCACCGCCTCCCTGGTCATCGCCCCGGTGAGGAAACCGCGCCCGAGCGGCGAGTAGGGCACGAAACCAGCCCCCACCTCGCGCGCCGCCGGGACGACGTGGTCCTCGACGTCGCGCGACCAGATGCTCCACTCGCTCTGCACCGCGGTGATGGGGTGGACCGCGGCGGCCGCACGCAGCTCGTCCGCGGTGACCTCGGACAGTCCGAGGTGACGCACCTTGCCGGCTGCGACGAGCTCGGCCATCGCGCCGACGGTCTCCTCGATGGGAACGGTCACGTCGCGGCGGTGCAGGTAGTAGAGGTCGATGACGTCGGTCCCGAGTCGTCGCAGGCTCGCCTCCGCCGCGCTGCGGACGTATGCCGCGTCGCCGCGGACGCCCGTGCCGCCCGGTCCGTGCGTGGGGACGCCGGTGATGCCGAACTTGGTCGCGAGCTGCACCTCGTCGCGGCGGGTTCGCAGCAGCTCGCCCACGAGCTCCTCGTTGGTGCCGGCAGGTCCGGACTCGCCCTCACGCGGACGGCCGTAGACGTCCGCCGTGTCGATGAAGCTCACGCCGGCGTCGACGGCGTGGTGGAGGGTTCGGAGCCCCTCGGAGGGGTCGGTCTCGCCGTAGACGTGCGTGATCGCCATGCCGCCGAAGCCGAGCCTGCTGACCTCGAGGCCATGGCCGAGGTCGACGCGGGGCGTGGCGTCGGCGCTCTGGTCGACGTGGTTGGTGGTCTCGCTCATGGGTGTCCTCCCTGTTCGGTCCACTCGTTCCCAACCCCCCGGCCCGAGGGATCCTTCCCGGGCCGAACCGGATGGACCGTCCTAGGCACCAGGGGGGAAGGCTCGGACCGTCTGGCGCTGGGTACCCAGACTCTGGATGCCGAGCTCCATGACATCGCCCGCGGAGAGAAAGGTCGGCGGATGCATACCCATCCCGACACCAGGCGGCGTCCCCGTGTTGATGACGTCTCCCGGCTCCAGCACGAAGAACTGGGACAGGTATTGGACGATCGTCACCGGGTCGAAGACCATCGTGGCGGTCGACCCCGTCTGTCGACGCACTCCGTTGACGTCCAGCCACATGGTCAGAGAGGTCGGGTCGTCGACTTCGTCCCTTGTCACGAGCCAGGGTCCCATCGGGTTGAACGTGGCAGCCGACTTTCCCTTGCACCACTGCCCGCCACGCTCGAGCTGGAACGCGCGCTCGCTCACATCGTTGCAGACCGCGTACCCGGCGATCGCGGCTTCGGCGGCTTCACGGTCGGGCAGATAGCTGCACCTTCGACCGATGACGATCGCGAGCTCGACCTCCCAGTCCGTCTTGGTCGAGCCCCTGGGCAGCAGCACGTCGTCATGGGGGCCGACGAGGGTGTTGGGGGACTTGGTGAAGACGATGGGCTCGTCGGGTACCGGCTGCCCCGTCTCGGCTGCATGGTCGCGGTAGTTCAGCCCGATGCACAAGATCTGATGCGGCCTCGCGACCGGGGCGCCGACCCGCAGACCCGCAAGGGTCGACACAACTCCTGTGGCGGCTCGCTCGTCGACGATGGCGCGCAGTCTGTGGACATCGCCGTTCTCGAAGAACTCTGCATCGAAGTCGCCCACGACGTCCGCGACGTCGACGTAGGTGGTGTCGGTCACCAGGACGGCGGGTCGCTCGGCACCCGCGGGTCCGACTCTCAGCAGTCGCATGCTGCCGACCTCCTCATGTGGGGCGCGGCGGCGCACCGCTGTCAGTACGTTGCACGGCCGCCGCTGATGTCGTAGACCGCGCCGGTGGAGAAGCTGCACTCGTCGGAGGTCAGCCACGCCACCAGCGCAGCGAGCTCCTCCGCCCGGCCCAGTCGCTGCATGGGGATCAACGAGACCAGGCGATCCAGCACGGCCGGAGCGGTCGTGGCGTTCATGGGCGTCTCGAAGACCGCCGGAGCAACGGCGTTGACCAAGACCCCGGTGGTGGCCAGCTCCTTGCCCAGCGACTTGGTCATCGCGATCACCGCCGCCTTGGAGGCGGAGTAGGCGCTGAGCCGGGGGTTGCCGTCCTTGCCGGCGATCGAGGCAATGTTGACGATCCGGCCCCACCCTCGTTCAACCATGCCCGGCACGAGGGCGTGGCACATCCGGAAAGCGCCCGTCACGTTCACGGAGAAGGTGTGTTCCCAGTCCGCCGTGGACACCTCCCACAGTGGCGCGTTGGGTCCGACGATGCCCGCGCTGTTGACCAGGACGTCGACCGGGCCGATGCGCGCGAGCGCGCCCTGCACGGCGTCCTCGTCAGTGACGTCGACCACCTCGTCCGCGCCGTGCGCGAGGTCGAGGCGCACCACCTCAAGCCCCTCTGCGGCAAGGCGGTTGGCACACGCGGCTCCGAGCCCGCTCATGCCCCCGGTCACGATCGCTCGTCTCACTGCTCTCCCTCCGGGCCGCCCGGCCACCGACTCGGTGACGCTGGGTCGATCAGGGACCGGAGATCGGGACGCGCCCATGCCCCTGTCTGCGCCACCGAGAGTCCGCCGTCCACCGGCACCACGGCCCCCGTGACGAAGGACGCGTCGGGAGAGGCGAGGAATCCCACGACAGCCGCCACCTCCTCAGGTGTGCCCGTGCGCGCCAACGGGTACCCCTCGGTGGCGTTCTCGAGGTCAGACCCTCCGATCAGTCCCGGGGCCACTGCGTTGACACGGACGCCCGCCGCGCCGTGCTCGAGCGCAAGCACCCGGACCAGCGCCTCCAGACCGCCCTTGGCAGCGGCGTATCCCGCGACGCCAGGTGAGACAAGGCGGGCCATGACCGACGACACGGCGATGACTGAACCGCCACGGGGTATGTGGGGCAGCGCCGCCCGCGCGCTGTAGAACGCGGTGTCCAGGGTGGCTCCGAGCGCAGTGCGCCACATGTCGTCGGTCTGCTCGACCACCCGGGCCCTGGGATTCAGGGCAGCCGCGGTCACCAGGACGTCGATGCGGCCCTCGAACCGCAGCAGGATCTCGGCGAACACCCGCCGGACCTCGACGGGGTCCGAGCAGTCGGCCACGAGGTGGTCGCACAGCCCTTCTGCAGGGGCCAGGCTCACGCCGACCACCCGGTCCGCGGACTGCAGGAACCGGGCCACGATGGCGAGCCCGATCGCCGAGCTCGATCCGACCACCACGACGTTGCGCCCGGTGTGCTCCGTTGTCACAGCCCGGCCCGTCGCATCATCCGCTGGAGGTCGGCAAGGTCGACGTCGTCGAGGCAGGGGCTGGCGATGCGCACCGTGACGTTGGCGATGACACCTCGCCGTCGCAGGACCTCCTTGTGGAACGCGACGTTGTAGAGCACCTCGCGGGTGAACAGCGAACCCATCGAGTCGATCTGCTCCTGGGCTGCGTCCGCACCGTCGGCCTCCCAGGCGCGGTAGGCTCCCACGACGCGGTCGACAAAGGCGGGTGACGGCATCGTCCCGATCGCTCCCCGCTCGAGCTCGTTGACGAGGTAGACACCCCCGATCCCGCCGAAGACCCCCTCGATCGAGTCGCCGAGGGCCTTGACGACCGCGGAGATGCCGTGGGTGGGCGGGTTGCTCTCCTCCTTGACGTAGCGCACTCCCGGCACCGCGGCCACGACCTCCGCAAGGGCCTGGGCACCGAGCGGAAAGCCGACGCGGGCGTTCTGCATGATCACCGGCACCCCCACCTCGGCCACCCGACGAGTGTGCTCACTGATGAACTGCGCGGAGGGACCGAAGAAGTGCTGCACGTACGGCACCATCGTCATCACCGCGTCGACCTCCAGCTCGGCCGCGTGCCGCGTGAACATCACCGCGCTCTCGGTGCTGGCTCCCGTGACACCGACCGCCACGGGAGCCCGTCCGCCGACCGCGTCCACCACGGTCTCGACGGCTGACCGACGCTCTTCGTCGGTCAGCGTGTAGAACTCGCTCACCACGCCCGGGTACAGAATCCCGTCCGCGCCGTGCCCGAGGCAGAACTCCACCTGCGATCGCAGTCCGCCGAGGTCCAGCGTCCCGTCGCGCTCAAAGGTCGTCACCGGGATGGGAACGACCCCCCGTAGCGACCTTCCGACGGCGGCATCCGCCTTCGTGTCAGTCATCCCCAAACTCCTCTCGTCAACGACACCACTGACCGTCCCACCGTCCA
This sequence comes from Pedococcus sp. P1_H8, assembly GCF_056405175.1. Lineage (NCBI taxonomy): Bacteria > Bacillati > Actinomycetota > Actinomycetes > Micrococcales > Intrasporangiaceae > Pedococcus > Pedococcus sp. P1_H8. The sequence goes on along the minus strand of NZ_JBFUCP010000010.1, from coordinate 34,395 downwards.
GATCCCCATCGACCCCAGCGCCATGAGGATGACCCGGTCGAGGGCCTCGTGCCTGCTCGATGCCCACCAGCGCCCCGCGACCGTCCCCAGTACCGCTGCCCCGGCAAGCCTGAGCACGGGTTGGAGGTCGTCGCCCGAGACCGCACCTCGCCACGCAAGGAGCCCGAGGCCCAGCGCGCTGATGGCGCCGACGTAGGCCGACATGGTGGCTGTCTGCCCCTGGGTCGACACCCGCCGCCCATGGACGTACATCGCCACCGCGGGGCCGCTGAGTCCCGTGCTCGTGGCGAGGATCCCGCCGAGGATCCCGCTGGGAGCGACCCAGTGCCGACGCAAGGCCACGGTGCCGGCACCTGTGAGCCCATACGCGGCATACCCCAGCAGGACCAGGCCCATCAGGCTGGTGACCCACAGGGGGTCGACGTGCTCGAACAGCAGGATGCCGACTGGAAGTCCCAGGACCGAGAATCCCGTCAGCGCACCGAAGGTGCCTGCGCGCACCTGTCCGCGGAGCCCCGGTGCCAGCAGCAGCACTGCACTGGTGAGCGGCACCAGGCACAACGCGATCACCACCACCTGGTGCGGCTCAAAGACCAGCAGCAGCAGGGGCACCGACAGGACACTGAAGCCGAAACCCGTCACGCCGGTGAGGATCCCGGCAAGAAAGACGATGACGGCCGGCAGCACGTAGCTCACGGTCACTTCTCCGAACCGGCCATGAAGCCCGACAGGAAGTACCGCACACCCGTCACGTAGAGCACGAACATCGGCAGCGCCGCGATGGTCAGCCCCGCCATGATCGCAGGGACGTTGCTCGAGAACTCGCCCTGATAGAGGGTGAGCCCGGCCATCAGGGTCCGCTTGTCGTTGCGCTGCAGGAAGATGATGGCGATCAACAGCTCGTTCCACACCCAGAGGGTGTTGACGATCGCGAGCGTGATGACGCCCGGTCGCGACAGCGGCAGGGCGATCTTGCGGAAGATCATCAGGTGGTTGGCGCCGTCGAGCTGGGCAGCCTCGAACAGTGCTGAGGGCAGCCTCCGGAAGAAGCCGGTGAGGAAGTAGGTCGTGTAGGGGATCATCAGGCCGACATAGGCCACGACCGCGCCCTGAAGGGTGTTGATGAGCTTGGTCTCGACCATCACCCGGAAGAGTGGGATCGCCACGGTGACGGCCGGCGCCCCGAGCAGGGCGACGAACACCATGAACACTGCCTGTCGGCCAGGGAAGTCCATGCACGCCAAGGCATAGGCAGCCAGCGCTGAGATGGTGATCCCGATGGTCACGGACAGCACCGTCAGCAGGAAGCTGTTGCGGATCCACGTGAGGAACATGGGGTTCCCGAGGATCTCCTGGTAGTTGGCGAGCGTGGGCGACGTCGGCAGCCTGAGCTGGCTGTCGGCGTACTGCACCTCGGTCTTGAACGACGTCGACACCATGAAGTAGATCGGGACGATGGCGGACAGGGTCACCAGCAGGACGGCTCCGTGCTTGGTGACGGCCCCGACCAGGACTGCCGGTGAGGTCGTCCAGGGCTTGGTCAGGGGCTGGCTGGCCGGCTCGGTCGCCGACTTCGTCGCGATGCTCACAGCGCCTCCCGGCGGTTGAGCCACGTCAGGAAGGTGACCATGAACGCGAGGATCGTGACGAGCATGAGCGTCGAGAGGGCGGCGGCGTTGCCGAAGTCCCCGTAGATGAAGGCGCGGCTGTAGATGTAGTACTCCATGACGTAGGTGCTCGTGCCCGGTCCACCCTTGGTCAGCACGAAGACGTAGTTGAAGACCCAGTTGAAGAGGGCAACGACGACAATGCCCGCGTAGAACGCGATGATCGTGGCCATCTGGGGCACCGTGACGTGGCGCAGGCGCTGCCACCAGTTCGCGCCGTCGACCTTGGCCGCGTCGTAGAGCTCTTCGGGCAGCTGGGTCATCCGAGCCAGGAAGAGGATCACGCCAAAAGCGAGCTCTCGCCACTCGATCACCCCGGCCAGCGACCACACCGCGGTCCTGGTGTCGCCCAGCCAGTTCTGCGCCAGCGCCCCCAGACCCACCGACCCGAGCAGGCTGTTGACCAGGCCACGGCTCTGCAGGATCTGGCCGAACACGAGGGCTGCGACCACGACAGGCACGACGTAGGGCATGAAGATGATGGCCCGGTAGACGCGCCAGCCGCGGATCTGGTCGTGCAGCACCTGGGCGATCACGATGGAGGTGAGGACCAGGACCGGAAGCACCACGAACAGCTTGAGGTTGTTGACCACTGCCGCATGGAAGATCGGGTCGGCGAACAACGCGCGGTAGTTGGCGAGTCCCGAGAACTCGTCGGTGAACGGGTCGAGGAAGCTGGTCCGCACCACTGATGCGATCGGGTAGAGGAAGACGAAGGCCAGGAACAGCGCCGCGGGCAGCAGGAACAGCGTGGCTGCCCGCGCGTCCCGACGCCGCGTCGTGCGCGGCGATCGGGGTGCGTGGATCGATGTCATGGGTCAGGCCACCTCGGGGTCGGTCGTGTGCAGTCCTGCCTGACGGCCGTCCGGCCCGTGATCAGCTGCCCGACCAGTCCTTGAAGTTCTTGAGCTCGTTCGCCGACGACTTGCGCCAGGCATCAAGCCGCTTCTCGACGTCTGCTGCTGCCTTCTGGGGGGCCGTTCCGGAGAACACGGCCTGGACAGCGAGGAAGCTGTTCTCCCGGTCCATCTTCGAGGGCCAGAAGTTCTGGTAGCCGATCGTCGACTGGTTGCTCTGCAACTCCCACAACCTCTTGTCCTGAGGAGAGTTCATGGTGCTGCTGTCGAAGCGGTCGTCAGCCGGGAAGAAGCCCGTGGCCTTGTACATGCCGTTGAGGGCCTCGGGACGGTGCAGGTAGGCGAGGAACTTCGCCGCGAGCTCCTTGTGCTCGGAGAAGGCCGTGATGAACAGCGGGTGCGAGTTGAAGTGCACCTTCCCGGCGAGTGAGCCGGTCCCCCGCTTGGGTGGCGCCATCACCCCGAGGTCGTCGCCGAGCGCTTTCTGGAACTTCGTCAGGCTGCTCGTGATGGCGAAAGCGCACTTGCCGGCCAAGAACATGTTCATGGCGTCGGAGTACTCCAGGGAGGTGACGTCGGGGTTGAACACCTTGGCGTCGATCATCTCCTTGACCCAACCGAGCCACTCGGAGAACCGTCCGTCGGTGTACTTCTCCTCGCCCAGGACGACCGGCAACAACTCACGCGGGTCGTTCAGGTTCTGGGTGTTGAACATGCCGGAGAAGTTGCCGATCCCGGTGAGGTTCTTGACGCCGTAGCCCCAGGGCGTGACCCCGACCTTCCGCAGCGCCGTGGCCGCAGTCATCATCTCGTCCATGGTCGCCGGCGCCTTCTCCGGGTCCAGACCAGCCTTGCGGAACAGCGCCTTGTTGTACATGAGCGGGATCGGGGCGTTGTACCAGGGCAGCGCCCACGTCTTGCCCTTGAACTTGTAGATGTCGAGGGCCTTGGGGGGGAGTACGTGCTTCATCTCCTCGGCGTCGAGGGCCCCGTCGAGCGGGACGACGCACTTCTCCCAGACGAACTGCATCGTGTAGGTGCCGGAGTACTCGTGCTGCAGGTCAGATCCGGACTTGGACTGGCAAGCCGTCCGGAAGTTGCTCGCCAGCTGCTCGGACGGCTGGGTCGTCGACTCGACCGTGGTGCCCTTGTTGGCGGCGGTGAACTGCTTGATCACCCCGTCCATCCAGGCCGTCATCGGGACCGCCGACTCGACGCTGGGGTTCCACCAGAAGGCCAGCTTCTGGGTGCCAGCGGTGGCACCGGAGCCGGCGTCGCCGCCACACCCCGTCAAGAGCGTGGGGACGGCAATCGTCGCCCCGACGAGCCCTGCTCCCTTGAAAAACGTCCTGCGGTCGAGACCAGCCTGTGCATCCACGAGTGCCTCCCAGCGCCGTTGCTGAAACTTAGGAGAGTTATATCTTATGCATAATGTGGTGTCAACGATCCGTTGGTCGTTTCCACCCGGTGTCGGAAGGGTCGGCAAAGACCACCCGCTGGGTCCTCGTCGCCATCAGCCAACGCCCGTCCACCCGTGCATACGTGTCGTCGTACGACGCGACGAGCGAGGGCGTGGTGACTGGCACGGGATCCGTCGTGCCGTCGACCCGCCAGCGCCGGAACAAGCACACGTTGACCCAGCCTCGCGCAGTCGTCCGGTCGCACACCTCGATGTCGATGTTGGTGCACAGGTGCAGGGTCTGCAGGTCCGCCAGGACCTCACGCTCCGCGAAGGTGCGGGCAATCTCGGCCCGACCACGTAGCGTCACGCCCGGCATGGCGAAGATGCCGTCCTCGGTGAACAGCTCGGCCAGCCTGGAGGCTTCGCCGAGGTCGGCGAAGCGGCAGTACCGGTACGTCAGACGTTCACAGTCCCGCTCCGCGACGAGCAGCTCGAGGGGGTCCATCCACAGTCCTTCCTGATGTCCTGATGTCCTGGTCTCCTGGTGTTCCTGGATCCGTCCTGTGGGTCAGCTCGTGAGGGTCGTGGCGTACAGGCGCCCCTCGCGCTGGGCATCCGGGGGCCGGCCTCCCCCTGCGCGGTGGGGCGGACCTGAGCGTGCCGTGGTCACCACGAGGTGCGGCACGAGGCCGAAGGGCACGACGGCGACGGCCGACGGACGGGCCACAGGCACTGCGAGAACCTGGCGCAGCCGTCCGGTGCTCGAGTAGCGGTGCAGCACCCCCGCGCCCCACACGGCCACCCAGATGTCGCCGTCCGGTCCGAGGGCGATCCCGTCGAGGACGCCAGGCCCCCGGTGGCGCACCAGCACCTGTCCCGCCTCCTGGCTCTCCAGGACGCTCCGGTTCCCGATGAGAGGGTGCAGTGAAAGGGTTCCCCGGGCCGTGTCCACGGCATACAACTCCTCTCCCTCCGGGGTCACAGCGAGCCCGTTGGAGGTGATGTAGCCCCGCAGCACCGGAGTGACCAGCCGTGTCCCCAGGTCGACCGCCACGACGCCCCCACGGGGCGAGACGCGGTCCTCGGTGAACAGCCCGACCAGGAGCCGGCCCGCGCGGTCGACGGTCATGTCGTTGGTCCGCACCGCCGGAAAGCGCTGGCACACCTCAACTGTCTGCGTCGTCGAGCCGTCCGGGGCGATGATGCGAACCGCCCCGTCGACGGCGACGGCAAGAGCACCGTCAGCGAGCGGCTGGGCGGCAGTGGGCGCCCGGCCCACCTGGCGGCGCTCGACATCGCTCCAGCGACCGTCGACCCAGTGCGCACTCGCCACCGTGCCGGCGAGGATGTCCACCCAGGAGAGGCGCTGCCGGGATACGTCCCATCGCGGACTCTCCGCCAGGAGGTGGTCTCCGAGCGGCAGCTCCTGCCAGTCCGGGCGAGCGGGATGGGGCGAAGTCACAGTCCGATCTCGACAACCGAGTCAGCCATCGCGCGAACGCGCCCTTCGTCGACGGTGACGCCGATCCCGGGCCCGGTCGGGACGTGCACGACCCCATCGGCGACGGTCAGCTCCTCCTCCACGAGATGGCCGAAGGTCTGGAGCATGACCGGCTGGATTTCCTGGACGAGGAAGTTCGGCAGGGCGGCCGCCACCTGCCACGAGGCAGCCATCCCGACCGAGGTCACGACTCCGGTGTGCAGCGCGACCGAGACGTGGTGCGCCGACGCCAAGGTGGCGATGGCGAGCGTCTCCCCCACGCCGTTGCGCATCAGGTCTGGCTGCGCCACGTCCATCGCCCGGGCGGCGAGCCAGGGCATGAACTGGTGGCGGGTGCGCAGCGGCTCACCGATCGCCACCGGGAGGTCCAGGCTGCGCACCAGCTCGCGATGCCCCAGGACGTCCTCCGGTGCGAGCGCCGACTCGAAGAACGCGACGCCGGCCTCGACCAGGACCCGCCCCAACGCCTTGGCCTCGGGGAGGGTGTAGCCCCACATCCCGTCGACGGCCAACCACGCATCCTGGCCCATGGCTTGCCGCAGTCCACGCACCTCGTCCGCGTCCTGGGGCCCCCCGAAGCCCAGGCAGGGTTTGACCCCGAAGCCCTGGCGCGCCCATTGCGCCGCCTCCTCGCACCGACCCTCCGGCGTCCTTTCACGCAGCCCCGTCACGTAGCAAGGCAGCGTGTCCCGCAGCCTGCCGCCGACGAGTTCGGCAAGCGACAACCCAGCTGCCCGGCCTCGCAGATCCCAGAGCGCGGTGTCGAGGGCCGCGATGGCGTCCTGCTGGAACCCGCCCACCTGACCGCGCACCCGCAACGTCTCGTACATGTCGACCGCACGCGCCGTCGTCGCGAGTGGGTCCAGGCCCAGGAGCGTGGGTCCGAGGACCTTCTCGACGACGGCCAGCACCACCTCGGGCCCGATCGGCGCCTGCGCCTCGCCCCAGCCGACGAGACCCTCGTCGGTGTCCACCCGCACGAGCGCGGCCTCCGAGCGGTCGGAGTAGAGCTGCCGGTGGGGCGCGAACCGTCGGTAGTCACTCCCGGGCAACCGCTCCCCCGGGCGCACCGCCCCGGACATCGCGTAGGCGTTCTCCGACTTCACCGCATAGGCGGTGATCTTCGTGATCCTCATCTGTGGGCCGACTCCTGCGTTGGGGTCCCGTCCGGCCCAGACTAACGACCCGAACCACGCGTCAGGGGGAAGTCACGGCATTTTCTGCATAATCCTTAGAGCGCACTCAGGCGGTCTGTGGCGCCACTGCCCCCCCGAGTCCTCCCAGCGGGGCGGCCTCTTCGAACGCCGACGAGGGATCTTCCTCCGGACCCACGGACCGAGCCCTGAGGAAGCCCATGACGTTCTCCTTGGCGGACACGATGTGCCGGCGCACCGCCTCTTGGGCAAGGTCTGGATCCCGCTTGCGCAGCGTCTCCACGATCTCTGCATGCTGATCCTGGGCGGTCCGCAGCCGACCCGGCACGGACGCGCGGACGCGAGCGGCCTGGATCCTGCGGTGGACCCGCTCAGCCTCGGCGGCGAGCTCGCGGTTGCCGCAGAGGTCGTTGATCGCCCGGTGGAACCGGACGTCGACCTCTGCGAAGGCTGCGTCACCCTCGTCGACCAGGCCCTCCAGCTCGCCCAGCAGGGTGTAGACCCGGCCCAGCTCCAGCTCCGCCTGGGTAGCGACCAGCCGCACCGCTTCGGCCTCGAGAACCAGGCGCAGGTCGTACAGGTCCGCCACCACCCCGTCCTGGAGGGCTGTGACCACCGCGCCGCGGCGGGGGTGCACCTGCACCAGCCCATCGCTCTCCAGCCGGCGCAGGGCCTCGCGCACGGGGGTCGTGGAGACGCCGAAGTGCTTGGACAGGGGGATCTCGCGCAACCGTTCCCCGGGATCCAGCCGACCGGACGTGATCGCGGCCTGGATCGACTCGCGCACCTGGTCGACGAGGCTGCCGCGGTCCGAGAGCGTCTGGAGCACTCCGAGGTCGGTCATGGCTCCAAGTATCTGGACGAGCCGCCGGCCGGCGCAACGGGTCGAGCGGTTCGAGACGTGATGCAGCGTCGACGGCGTCCGCGCGTCGCGGTGCGAGCTGCGGCCAAAGTTTTCATAGTATGCATAATGCCTTACCTCGCTGAATCCGTCTGTATCCGTCTCGCGCCGAGGAGCCCCGCATGACCCAGAGCGCGACCGAGTGGGTCGACGTCCGTGGCGGACGGGTCGGCGTGGACCTGGCGACCGGGGCCCTGGTTTGCGCACGACTGGACGCGGATGGCCGTGAGCTGATCGGTGGTGCGCCGGGAGCCGGACTGCTTCGGCTCGCCCTGCCCCTCCCGGGCTACGGCTCGCACTACCTCGAGACGGGAACCCACGGACGGCCGGAGGTCGTGCGGGAGCAGGGCGGCGGCCTCAGCCTCACCTACCCTCGGCTCGAGTCGGCTGATCACGTCGCCGCGATCCGGGTCGAGATCGAGCTGAGGCCGGCCCCGGAAGGTCTGGTCGTCCGGGCTCGCGTGCAGAACGACGGCGAGCTGCTCGTCCCCCAGGTCGCCTTTCCCCAGGTGCTCGGCCTCAGCGCAGGTGGGCAGGATCCCGATGCGCGCGTGTCCCTCCGCGCATCGGCTGCCGGACACCCGCCGCGGGTCGCCGTGACGGGCTCCGACGAGACACGGCTGCGCCTCAGCCGGGGCACCGTGTGGCCGCTGCGCCAGCTCGCCATGGGCCCGGACGACGCGTCGTTCCTGGAGACGCCTCTGCAGCGCTACTTCGGCTACGGCGCCTTCGAGTTCAGCATGAAGTGGCTCGACTACGGCGACTCACGCGGCGGCCTGACGCTCTACTCCCGCGACCCGAGGTATGCCGCGCAAGGGCTCCTGCTCGAACGCCCGGAGCGGGCGACCGACGAGTTCGCCCTGCGCTGGTTGCACTTCCCGACCATCGCGCCGGGCTCCAGCTGGGACAGTGGCGACTACGTGCTTCTCCTTCACGAGGGCGATTGGCACACCGGGGCCAGCGCCTTCCAGGAATTCGCCCACGCGGCATACCCCTATGACGCACCGCGTCACATCCGCGAAGCGCTCGGCATCCGGTCGGTGTGGCCGGCGATCCGGCACGCGCCGGTGAACTTCGCCATCGACCAGCTCCCCCGCTATGCCGAGGAGCTCGCCGACCCCGACCTGGGGTTGGCGGAGCTCTGCGTGTGGCACTGGTGGGAGAAGAACGGGCTGCCGGTCCTCATGAACCCCCGGCTGGGCACCGAGGACGACCTGCGGACCGCCCTGGCTCGGTGCCGCGAGACGGGCGTGCCGGTGTCCCTGTTCGTGAGCCACCACCTGCTGCGGGACACCGACGAGTCACCAGACGAGTGGAAGCATCACAACGCGGCAGGTCAGGTCGTCGGTGACGACTGGACCTACGGACTGGACTTCCTGCCTCGCTTTCGAGTCCCCTTCATGGGCACCCACGCGATGGTGCGCGGCTCGCTCCTCGCGTCGGGGATGCGCGAAGCAATCCTCGCCGAGCACGCGCGTCTGCTCGAGCTCGGCGCCACCTCGACCTGTTGGGATCAGTACTGGGCGTGGTTCGAGCCGAACTACAACCCCAGCGCCGACGGCGCGCCCGATGAAGAAGGCGACCGGCTGCTCGAGGTGGGCCGTGCCATTCACGACATGGTGCGACGCAACGACCCACGCGGCACGTTCTCCGGCGAGATGATCACCGAGCAGAAGGTGCCGATCCTCGACTACACGTGGGACTGGCGCAACGGCGCCGACCTCGAGGAGGACGCGCCGTTCCGGTACGTGTTTCCGCAGGTGCGACTCAACGCCAACGTCAACGAGCACCCGCGCGGCTCGCTGCTCGCCTTCGCGGACGGGGGCCTGATCAACGTCATGCCCGGACAGATGCACAGCTACCTGCTCGCGGACTGCCCGGAGCTCGTGGCGACCTTGCGAGGGCTGGCCGCGCTGCGCAGACGTTTCCTCCGGTTCTTCTGCGAGGGCCAGTACCACCACGTCGAGGGCCTCATCGCGACCGGTTCCCACGCCCGCCTCTACACGCACGGAGACGACGTCCTCGCAGTACTCGTCAATCCCACGGACGAGGATTCCCACGCGACCGCCAGCATCGACCCTTCCGCATGGGGTGGGGCATCGATGATCGGCGTGCCGGAGGTGGTGGCCCTCGACGGCACGCCCCAACCCGGCGCCGTCAAGGGCGGGTATGCCGGGACCATCGAGCCGGACGGGCTGCGCGTGCTGCTCTTCACGCACGAGGACAGCTGACCCCCCGGCTGACCAGCTGAGCGCGATGACGCGGAGGTTCTAGCCGGACGACTGTCGGGCCTGCTCCAGGTTCGACTGGTGGGGGCCGGAGAGCCAGTCGTTCCGCCCGTGGCCGAGGTCGACGCGGGGCGTGGCGTCCGGGCTGTTCGCCGGGGTCACCGCTGCACGCCAGCTTGTGCGGGGTGCAGCTTCTGGGAGCCGGAGGTGGTGTCCCGGTCGCGGCCGTGCGAACCGTGCCAGTCCAGGACCAGGAGGGTGGCGTCGTCGGCGAGGGCCCGGCCGGAGACCTGCAGGACCAGGTCGGTGAGCTGGCGGGTGGTCTCGCGGGCGTGCAGGTCCCGGGTCCGCGTGATCTCGGCGATCAGGTCCAGGGTGGCGGCGTCGCGCTCGAGCATGCCGTCGGTGACCAGGACGAGCCGGTCTCCCGGCTCGAGGGCGAGGTGGGTGCTGCGATAGACGGCGCTGGCGAACATCCCCAGCGGAACGTCCACCGGAAGCGGGACAGCCCGCGTGGCGCCTGCGCGGCACAAGTACGGCGCCACGTGTCCGGCGTTGACCAGGGCGAGGGTCCCCGTGCGAAGGTCGAGGCGCCCGAGCATGCCGGTGGAGAAGCTCTCCGAGCCGACGGCCGTGGCATGTTCGAACAGGGCCAGGTTCGCGGCCTGGGCCTGGGCGAGCAGTGAGGAGTCCTGACGTCGGCTGTTGCGCAGGCTGCCCACGCACAAGGTGGCGGTGAGGGCGCTTGCCACTCCGTGTCCCATCGCGTCCGTCAGCGACAGGTGCAGCACGTCGCGGCCCAGGCAGTAGTCGAACGTGTCGCCGCCCACGGACGCGGCGGGCTCCAGCCAGGCCGAGAGCGTGAACGCTCCCGCCTCGCACGTGAAGGCCGCGGGCAGCAACCGCCGCTGAATCTCGGCGGGCAGGGTGAAGGTGGTGCTGCGCTGACCCCACTCGAAGAGGTCTGTGTGGCGCCGGTTCGCAATCACCACGAACGACAGCACGTGCCCGATGCGGGAGATCTGGCCCAGGGTGTCGGCGTCGGGAGCCGTCGGCAGCGACAGCTGGAGCAGTCCGAGGACCTCACCCCGCTCGGTCACCGGCGCCAGAACGACCCATCGGGCCGGGCTCCCGCCTGCACCCGGGTCCGCGGCGGGTGGGATGACCTGGACGCTCTGGGTGCGCAGCGCCTGCTCGACCGGCCCACCGTCGAACGGCACCACGACGGCCTGCTCGTGGTCATCTACCCGAACGACACCTTCCTGGCCGCCCAGGCCCAGCTGCGCCAGTTCCTCGGATGAGGCCCCGTGCGAAAGGCGCACCAGTCCGCGCCCGGAGATGTCGGCAATCAGGAAGAACGCCGCAGACGCGCCAAGGGCATGCGCGAGAGCTTCGGTGACCGCCTCCACGGCTTGCAACGGAGAAGCGTTCTCCGCGGCGTCCAGCACTCCACCGAGGAGCTCCGTGGACCTTCCGGAGGTCGCCATGACGGGAACAGTACGCCCCTGACACCCGCTCGCGGCTCAGCCCAACGGGTTGAGCCGCTCGGCGCCGTCCGAACCCCGAAGAGTTCAGCTGGACGAGTGTCGCGCCTGCTCCAGGTTGGCCTGGTGCGGGCCGGAGAGCCAGTCGTGCTGCTCGAGACGCGCGTCGACCGGTTCGTCTCCTCGCCGGAGCGCGTCGATGTAGGCACGGTCGGCGGCCAGGCGGGCCGCCACCTCGGGACCCTCGGCAACAGCGCCGTGGCCGGGGACGATGACCTCGACCTGCCGGGCGGCCTCACCCAGCCGGTCGAGCGCCGCCTCGTAGGCACCCACCTGACCAGGGTGGCGAGCGTCGAGGAGCGGGATCAGGACGTCGGAGAGCATGTCGCCGGCGAGCAGGACGCCACGGTCCGCCAGAAGGATCGCGAGGTGGCCGGGGGCGTGCGCCTGGTGCTCGATGATCTCGCCCGGCACGGACGCCCCGTCCGAGGGCAGCGGGGTAAGGAGCGCGACCAGCTCGAGAGGAATGCCCGACGCGCTCTCCGCTGCCATCGCCTGCGCCCGCTCTCGGGCATCACCGGCAACCTGCGCACCGGTGGCGCTGGCGTAGCGCGGCACGTCACCGAACCGGGGATGCCAGAGCAGGTGGTCCCAGTGGGGATGGGTGGAGAACCCCGCGACCACGGGAATGCCGAGCCTGTCGACCTCGTCGGCGAGCGCGTCCAGATCGGAGCCGTCGATGCCGGGATCGACGAGGGTCAACCCGGTGTCCCCGCGCACCACGATGGCGTTGCTCCAGACCCACTCGCTCTGTCGGACCCAGACGCCGTCGGCCACCTCGTTCAGCATCGAATCACTCTGTCAGGTGTCTGAGTCCGGCGCGAGGTGCCCTACCGTTGCGAAGGCGCGCTCGGGTCGCGGGTGTGCGGTCGGTGCGACGAGAGGACGGGCCCATGTCACACGTACGGCGTTTCGACCACATCGGTGTCACGGTCGCAGATCTCGACCTCGTGACCGACTTCTTCGTGGCGTTGGGCCTGGAGGTCGAGGGCAGGACGTTCGTCGAGGGCGAGTTCCTCGACACGGTCTGCGGCATTCCCAACTCCCGCACCGAGATCGTGATGCTGAAGCCCCCCGGCGATGGCGCCCGGCTGGAACTCGCGCGCTTCGTGCGGCCCGACTCCGTGCCGGGCTCACCGGACGCCATGGCCAACGAGCTGGGCCTGCGCAACGTGGCCTTCGAGGTCGACGACGTGCAGCAGGCCGTCGACTGGGCTGCGACAGAGGGTTACGGGCTGGTCGGGGGCATCGGCGAGTACGAGGGCACGTGGCGGATGGCCTACGTCCGGGGGCCGGAGGGGATCATCGTCTCCTTGGCCCAGCGCCTCGGCTGAGGCTCACCACAGCCCAGCGCCTCGGCCGAGGCTCACCACGACCATGGCGACGCCGTTGCGCTGAACGGCGCCGCCAGGTCGTGGTTCAGGAAGTCGTCACCACCAGGGTGTGCGACCCGGCCTTGGTCGGGACGGTCACCTCGAGGCCACGGTTCGTCGTGCGGCTGGTCCAGTCGGACAGCACCTGACCGTCGAGCACGACCCGCGTCACGGTGCTGCCACGCGGGACGGTGTGCCCGATCCAGACCTTGTCGGCGCCGACGGCGCCATTGACTGCGAGCGTCGTCGTGTACCGCGTACCCGCGACCGAGGCCGACACATCGGCGAACCCGCCGCCGAGCCGGATGTGCTCACCGGAGGCCGACGGCTGCCCGGCCGGCACCTGCGGCACCACGACGAGCTGGCCGTTGCCGAGGTCCGGCTGGATGCCGAGCCACTGGTGCACGACCGCCCACGCGGTGCCGTAGTTGCCCCACGCCTGCATGAACATCGAACGGCAGGTCCAGCACCGGTCGATGTTGGCTCCCTGGTCGGGCGAGGGGAAGATCTCCGGCATCGCGCCCGGCTGCTCGTCCGGGGTCCCGGCCGTGGCGGGCTCGGCGAACATCGGGTCGGCCAGCGCGTGCGTGTAGCGCTGCTGCTGTCCCGCTCCGAGGCGGCCGTAGTTGCCCTCCCCGATCGACTGGATCGACGTGGTCAGGCCGAAGACGACCTTCTCGCCGGCGCCGGTCTGGCCGCCGCCGCAGCCCGTGTGGAACAGGCCGGTCGACAGGGGCGCCGTCCCGCTGTAGCAGGGGTCCTCGCGGCCGGCCAGCGCCGTGTTGCCGTGGGCGAACGGCGCGAGCCCGGGGACGGTTCGCCCGTTGACCTGCAGCTCAGCCTCCATCGGCGTCTGGCCGATCCAGTGCTTCTGGAACGACTGGACGTCGCCGGGGTCGGTGAGCGAGTCGGCGTACTGGGACGCCGCGGCATACCACCATGCGCCGTCGAAGCGGTCGCTGATCTCGCGCGCAAGGCTGTTGGCCCACGCGAAGGTGGTGCCGTCGCGCTTGGCCTTCGCCATGTCGGCCAGGTCGTAGAGCCCGCGGATGTAGTAGACGGTGTTGTCGAGCTTCTCAGTGCCCATACCGCCGCGCTCGACGTTGCCGAGGCCCTCGGGGAAGCCATCGTGGTCGGCGTCGAGGGTGCGCGTGACGTACCTGAGGTTGCGCACCGAGAAGTCGTACATCTCGTCGCGGAACCGGTTGTCGCCGGTCCAGCGCCACAGCAGCGCGACGGTGCTCGGGAACTTCACCGTCTCGTCGGTGTTGAAGTTGTATGCCGTGGTGCCGTCCGGGTTGGTGCTGCGCGAGTCCTGGCCGTACCAGATCGAGCCGTCCGAGATCACCTCGTGCGTCACGACGCCGGACCGGTTGTTGAGGATGTCGGACACCTCGCGCAGCGCTCGCAGGTGGTCCTTGATCGCCTCGAACTGCCCGACCGACACCGACGCGAACGCGGTGTACTCGGCGTCCGTGCCGAAGATCCACGGGTAGTCCGGGAAGCCGGCCCCGATCCAGGTCGCCTTGGCGACGGTCCCGGACGGTGCGGGGAACTGCTTGCCCTGGTTGGTCCAGCGGATCTGCAGGTCGGTCGCCGTCTGGGTGAGGTCGGCGATGTTCTGCTTGCCCCACTGCACCGCGTCGTGCACGAGCGGGTCGCCGGGCAGGGACAGCTGGGTCAGCTGCGACAGCGCCTGGCGTGAGGCCTTCTTGGCTGCAAGCGCAGCGTCGGGGTCGGCCAGTGCCTTGGCGAGCTCGTCGCGGGCGGAGTTCAGGCTTGCGGCCGAGGTCGACCCCTGGTCGGAGCCGGCGACGGCCAACCAGATGGTCTTCGAGCTGTCGGCAGCAAGGTCGAGGTTGTACGTCAGCCGGCCGCCGGTGCCTTTTCCGAACGGTCCGTCGTCACAGGCAGAGGGCTTGGGGTCGGCCGGGCCACCGGTCTCGGTGCCGGTGCAGCGGTGGCCCGGCTGGGCGCCGTAGAACTGGGTGCCGATCTGCCCGGTGGTCGGGGTGGCTGCGGTGCCGACGACGGCCGCGTAGTGGTGGACGGGCGCGCCAGGCAGCGCACCATCATCGGCGAAGACGAGGTTCTTGCCGTCGTAGGCACCGGTGTCCGGGAGGTTGTCGCTGGCGTTCGGGGTCACGCCGCCGAACCCCCACGGGTACTGGCCCATCAGCTCGGAGTGCGCGTCGACCGACAGCTTGGCCGTGCGGGCCGGGCCCGGGTTGGTCACGGTCAGGCCGAAGAGCGCTCCTCGGACGCCGTCGGGCACGAAGTCGGTCCGTGCGACCTTGAGGCCCGCGGTGTCCGGCAGGTCGTAGCGGCTGTAGCCCCACCCGCTGGTGAACTTCGTCGCGGGACCGACCCACTGGTCATCCAGGCCGAACCACACGCCGTCGACCATCTTCATCGGCGGCGTCCAGACCCCACCCATCTCACCGGTGATGTGCCAGCCGTTCGCGTAGAACCGGCCGTCCTCGAACCCGACCGAGTAGGCCCGCGTCCCGGCCGAGACCTCGCGCCGGTCGGCGAGGCGGGTGCTCACCGACAGCTCGTCGCCGGCAGCCGCGACCGCTGCGGTTCCTCCTCCCCCTGGCGTGGCAGTGGCTGGCACCTGTGCCGCCATGACGGCCGCTCCGAGCAACAGCGCTGTGGCACCGGCAACATGAGTTCGAGACATCGTCGTCCTCCGACCCAGAAGGGGGAGCGGCGCCGGCCGGCGTCGCCTGGGTGGTCTGGACGGTTCGCCCGAGGTTTTCGGACTACTTTGTCCGGACCTTGGGACGCTACACCCGGCCCTGCGGACCGGCAACGCAAGATCTCTGGCTAGGGGCCCGACGTGGAGACGGCCGCGCTGGAGCTTGTGGAGACGGCCGCCCTGGAGCTTGACGTCGCCCTCGTCAGCAGCGCTTGGGCCGACTCGCGCATCAGGTCGGCAGCCTCGTCCCGGGACAGTCCGGCCATGTCGGTGAGCCAGACGAGCGCCTCGATCCCGGTGGCGCTGCGGATGCCCAGCACGAGCCGGTGCAACGCGTGGTCGCTGAGCTGCCCGCGCAGCGGTTCGAGAGCCTCGGCGATCCAGCCGATCGCCCGACCCTGCCGCAGCGGAAGCGGCGAGTCGCCCGCGTCGCGGGCTTCGAGGGACAGCCGCAGCATGGTGCGCTGCTGGGCCTCGGTCTGCACGATCAACGTCGTGAAGGCGCGGATGACGATGTCGAGTCGCGCGGCAGGCTCGGCGGGAGGGTCGCTGCCGAGCAGCGACTGCGCGCCGGTCTCGGGATGTGCTGCCGCCAGGAGGGACCCGTGGTTGGGGAAATAGCGGTATGCCGTGGCGCGCGACACCGATGCCGCGACCGCGGCCTGGTCGACGGTCGGGATCTCACCCCTGGCCACCATGTCGCGCGCGGCGTCGACGAGCGCCCTGCGGGTGCGGCTCTTCTGCCCCGTCCGGCCGTGGGTCTCGTAGGGCATTGACACACCGTTCATGATACGTCAGTCTCATCATGAGACTCCAGTCTCACAACGGCGTGTCCGACGAAAGTGGGCGTCATGTCCAGCACCTCCACGGTTCCCACAACCAGCACGGTTCCCGCAGCCGTCATCAGGGCCGAGGGCGAAGGCGAGCGTCGCTGGTTCTTCGGCGGCGGGGTCCACACGTGGAAGGTGCGCGCCCACGAGAGCAACGGCGCCTTCCTGCTGTTCGAGGACTCCATGTCCGGCGGCAAGGCGACCCCGCTGCATACCCATCCGGACTCCGACGAGACCGCGGTGGTGCTGGAGGGCGAGATCCTGATGCACATCGACGGAGTCGACCACCACGTCGGCGCGGGCGGGGTCGCGGTCGCACCGCGGGGGGTTCCGCACGCCTTTCTGGTGCTGTCGGCGAGCGCGAAGATCCTGTTCCTGCACACGCCGGGTTGCTGCGAGGCCTTCTACTGGGGCGCGAGCGAGCCACAGTCAGCCGACAACGTCGACGGCGCAGAGGGCGTCGTGGACTTCGACCGGATCCGCGCCTCCGCGCAGGCGAACGGCGGGATCGTGCTGCTCGGCCCGCCACCCTTCGCCGCCGTCTGACGGGGTCACCCTCCTTGGGGGGCGGACTCCTCGGACAGGACGGTGACGGCGCGCTGACGCCGCGTGTCGACAGTCAGCTGGAAGACGTCCGGGCGGTGGTAGTGACCGACAGGGTCGAACATCCGTCGCCCCGACGCCACCGCGGCGAGGTCCATCTCGGCAGTGAGGATGCCCTCCTCGTGGCGCAGCGGACCCGCGACGATCTCGCCATTGGGGTTGCAGATCACGCTGTTGCCGGGCTCGACCCACTCGGCCTCGGGGCCCTCCTGCGCCCGCCACACCCGGTCGCGGTCCGGGAAGTCGGCCGGGATCTGGTCGACGCGCAGGCAGGGGTTCACCCCGAGCACCCACACCCGCCCCTCCCGGGCGATGTGCCGCATCGTCGCGATCCAGCCGTCACCCTGCGCCAGGGTGGGCGCGACCCAGATCTCGACACCTTGGGCGTACTGGTGGAAGCGCGCCAGCGGCATGTAGTTCTCCCAGCAGATGAGGCCACCCACCCGACCCAGGTCCGTGGGCACCACGTCGAGCATCGATCCGTCACCCATCCCCCACACCGTTCGCTCGGACCCCGTGGGCATCAGCTTGCGGTGCTTGTTGAGCAGTCGCCCATCCGGCCCGAAGTACAGGAGCGTGTTGTAGATCGTTGTCCCGTGCGGCTCCCGCTCGTCGACACCGACCACCACGTATGCCGCGGCCTCCCGAGCCGCTGCCCCGATCCGTTCCGTCGTCGGACCGGGGACCACGACGGCCTGGTCGACGAGGCGCGCGAACCAGGCTTCGTCGCCGTCCCAGATGGGGACCGAGTCGATCCAGATCGGCGTGCCGGGCACGAAGACCTCGGGAAACACGATCAGCTCGGCGCCCCGGGCGGCCGCCTCCGCGATGAGCTGGACGACCTTCTCGGTCGTCGCCTCGCGATCCATCAGCACGTACGCCGCCTGCACCGCAGCCGCCGTGAAGACTCTGCTCATCGAGGCCCCTCCACCCGACACATCGCTCAGCTCAGGCCCAGGACGGGCGAGCCCTGCCCATCACGGTAGACCGGTTGGCGTCGTGCTGACCCACGTCAGGTCGTGCCGACCCACCTCAGCCGGCGGAGCGCAGGTAGCGACCGAAGTGGGGGACGGTGAACGCGATCCGGCCTCGCTCGCCTGAGTAGATCAGGCCCTTCTTGAGCAGCGCATCCCTTGCGGGAGAGAGGGATTGGGGCTTGCGGTCCAGCACCTGCGCGACAGAAGCGGTCGGCACCGACTCGGTCTCGTCGACCTCCTCGCCGGCTTCGGCCAGCGACACCGCGGCGTCCGCCATGGCCCGGAGGTACTCACGCTCGGCGGGTGTCGCCCGCTCGAACCGCGACCCGAAGAACCCCACCGCCAGCTCGGCCTCTGCCTCGGGCGCGGCCACGGTGATGTCCTCGGCCGTGATCGGCGAGCGCGGGGCGACGTCCCAGGCGACCTTGCCGTAGGCCTGGACGAAGTAGGGGTAGCCGGCGGTCGCGGCATACATCGCGTCCAAGGCCTCGGGCGTGAACTCGGCCTCCTCGTCGGCGGCGGGCGCGACGAGCGCGAGGTCGGCCGCGGCGCGGTCGAGCCGGTCGATGCGTTGGTAGCGGAACAGGCGCTCGGAGTAGGACTTCGACGCCGACAGGACCGCGGGGAGGTGCGGCAGTCCGGCCCCCACGACGATGACCGGGAGGCCCGACTGGGAGATCTCGTGACAGGCCGCGCAGATCGCCGAGACGTCGTCGGCCGACAGGTCCTGCATCTCGTCGATGAAGATGGCGACGCCACGACCCACGTCGGCAGCCAGCCCACCGACGTCGGTGAGCAGCTCGACCAGGTCGATCTCGATGTCTCCGGAGTCCGCCCGGCCGGTGGCCACGGGAGCATCGATGCCCGGGTTCCACTTCTCCCGCAGCTTGGCGCCCGGAGCGGAGTCGCGCTGGGCAAAGGCCTTGATGACGCCGAGGACGTGATCCACCTCGTCGCCCGCGGGATGACCTAGCTCGCGGACCGCCACGTGCAGTGCCGCGGACAACGGCCGGCGCAGACCTTGGTCGGGACGGGCCTCGAGCTTGCCGGTCCCCCAGTGGGCGCGGACGGCGGCGGAGCGCAGGGCGTTGAGCAGCACCGTCTTGCCGACCCCGCGCAACCCGGTCAGCACGATGGACCGCTCGGGTCGACCGCGCGCGATGCGTTCGAGCACGACGTCGAAGGCGTGCAGCTGTTCGTCACGACCGGCGAGCTCGGGTGGGCGTTGGCCGGCTCCGGGCGCGTACGGGTTGCGTATCGGGTCCACGATCGCAGGGTATGGGGGTTTCTAGCGTTTCCCTGAGATTTCGCGATACGCGCCGATCGTGTCGCCCTCCCACGAGTTCAGGGACCAGTTCCGGTCGTGCTTGAAGTGGTACCTCAAGTCGTGCCTCAAGTCGTGGTTCAAGTCGAGCCCAAGTGCCGCCCAAGTGGCGCTGGCCACTGTTGCCTCACCCACAGCGCCGGACCTCCCGGCCAGACCACGGATCACTGGAGTCATCTCATGAACGTCCGCACCATCACCGCCGTCGCCAGCGCCACGTTCGCGCTGGTCGCGCTCGTCCCTGCCAGCGCTCACGCCGCCACCGTCGAGCGTCTCGACCGAAGCCTCTTCGACAGCACCCCGAGCGTATCCGCCTCGAGCTGGCACTTCGACGGGCTGACCGCAGGGCCACTCGGAGGCGCGCTCGACCTGGTCGTCACCGCCTCCGACGGCACCTTCCCGACCACCCCGGGTGCCTGCGAGCCGGTCGACGTCCAGGCCGTCCTGCAGGTCAGCCCCGGCGAAGAGCTGACCGTCAGCACCACCGGCGAGGCGTGCGCCCACATCATCGACGCCAGCCTCAGCGTCAACGCCTACTTCGACAAGGACGACGTCGTCTACACCGGAACCGACCACAAGAAGGCCGGCCCACCTTCGTGGGGTGAGCGCCCGCGGTGTGCGCCCCGGCCCAGGGCCCCGGGGTCAGCCCCCGCGCTCAGCGGCGGGTGCGGCGGCGGACGATGTGGCCCACCACCGCCGGGATCCAGCCGGTCTCGCCCCGCATCCAACGGCCCGCCACGAGGTTGTGCGGGACCACCACGAACGAACCCTTGAAACCCTCGGTCAGCGACAGGTCGGTGCCGAAGACATCGGTGACCACCTGCCAGTCGAGATCGGTGTGGCGGTCGATGTGCTCACCGATCCCCACGGCATAGCGCTCCACGATGGCGGCGTGGTCGGGACGGGCGTCCTCGGGCGCGGCCGACCACGCGGCATACTCCCGGTCGAGGCCGGCGCTGAGCGAGTCGAGGTCGTCGACGTCGACGCCGTCGGCGGTCAGCGACTCCAGCGCCGCGGTGATCCGGCTGCGCTCACCGTCGCCGAGCGGGTCCACCAACGGGCGCAGCGAGGCTCCCGGGTCGAGCGTGTCGCCGGCATCGGGGAGCGTGCGCTCCGGCGCCTCGGGCACCTCCGCGGCGGAGTCGTCGCGGCCACGACCGAACCACGCCATGGCCACGGCCTACTTGACCGTGGCGGAGCCCGAGTCGGCCACGAGCTGCTTGCCCGCGCCGTGCCATGCCTTCATGCCGCCGTCGAGGTTGGCGACGTCGAATCCCTGCTGGGACAGCCAGGCGACGGCCCTCGATGAACGTCCACCCCCGCGACACGTCACGGCGAGCGTGCCCGCATCGGTGTCGGGCAGCTCGTCGAGCCGGGACGGCAGCTCGCCCAACGGGATGTGCAGGGCACCCGGCGCGTGGCCGGCGTCCCATTCGTCCTGCTCCCGCACGTCGAGGAGGACGGCGTGGTCGTGGACGTCCGTGACGGGCACCTGGGGGATGGTCATGCCCCCAATGAAACACCCCCGCCCCGACCACGCGGAAATCCAGTGGGCAGACCGTCCTCCCGGGCGGCACAGTGTGGCCATGACGAGCAGCGCCGCGGCAATCGCCCGCGTGGTCGCCACCGCACGGGCGCAGGTGGGTGACCACCCCGCGCTCACCCCGGTGCTCGACGGCCTGCCCGAGCTGCTCGCCGAGCTCGTGGAACGCTGGTCGCTCACTCTCGGCGAGCTGTTCGCCGAAGGGCTGGGCGTCCCCGTCGTCGCGGTTGACGCCGCCGGAACTCCGGCCGTCCTCAAGATCGAGCAGGTGGGCCCGAGCTTCACCGCCCAGGTGGCCACTCTCGAGGCAGGACAAGGACGGGGGTATGCCGCGGTGCTGGCTTCCGACGCCGCCCGCGGCGCCGTGCTGCTGGAACGCCTGGGCCCGAGCCTCGCCTCCTCGCGGATGGCGGCGGCCAACCAGCTCGACCACCTGGCGGCCGCGCTGCGGCTGGCCTGGGAGGTGCCGGTGTCCCTGGCTCCGCAGGTGGCTGCCGGTGAGGACAAGGCCGCGGTGCTGGCTGGGATCGTGCGTCGGTTCCGCCAGGACGACGACGAGGAGCGTTGGGGCGCGGCACTGGATCGCGCCCACGAGCTGGCCCGGCACCTGTCGGCGACCCGCGACTCCGCGCGTGACGTCCTCTGCCACGGCGATCCCCACCCTGGAAATGCGTTGCAGGCCAATGGGATCCCGCGCTACAAGCTCGTCGACCCCGACGGCTTCCGCTGCGAACCGGAGTACGACGTCGGGGTGACCCTGCGCGACTTCAGCAGGGAGATCCTGGCCAGCCGTCACCACGCGTTGGCGCGTGAGCGGCACGAGGCCCTCTGCCTGCACGCCGCGGAGCTCACCGGCACGGACCCGGACCGGGTGGGGCAGTGGGCCTTCGTCGAGCGCGTGACGACCGGTCTCTACCTGCGGTGGTTCGACGACGACGAGGCTGCCGAGTGCTTCCTCGACGCAGCAACGGTGCTGCTGCCCGACTGAATCAGCGGCACCTCCCCGCATCCCATTTCGGGATTCACTGCGGTATGCTGTGTCGCATGAGTACGCAGATCGCGGTGCGCCTTCCCGACCAGATGGTCGCCTTCCTCGACAGCAGCGTCGCAGCCGGCAGGGCGCCCAGCAGGGCTGCGCTCGTCGCGTCCGCCCTGGAACGAGAGATGCGCCGCTTGGTCGCTGAACACGACGCCCAGATTCTTCGGGCCCATGGCTCGGCGGACGAGTTGGACATCCTCGTCG
Source organism: Pedococcus sp. P1_H8 (assembly GCF_056405175.1). Lineage (NCBI taxonomy): Bacteria > Bacillati > Actinomycetota > Actinomycetes > Micrococcales > Intrasporangiaceae > Pedococcus > Pedococcus sp. P1_H8. The sequence continues at coordinate 12,547 of NZ_JBFUCP010000010.1, read as the reverse complement.
AATGGACCGGCGCCCACGCCGTGATCGAGGACTGATCGCGTGCGGGAAATCTGTCTGGCGCGCCTGGACAAGACGCGACCGGTGCTGGTCCTCACTCGAGAAGCTGCCCGAGGTGCAATGACGAAGGTGTCGGTGGCCCCGATCACCACGACGATCAAGGGTCTGTCGAGCGAAGTGGGCGTTGGACCCGCCAACGGCCTTGACGCCGACTGCGTGATCTCGCTGGACAACGTCCTCACTGTTCCGACGGGCACCCTCGGACGAACGGTCGGATACCTGAACCCCGAGCAGGAGCGGCAACTGGCCCGCGCCATCGTCCTGGCCTACGACCTCGACCTCCCCCTTCTCGACTGAGACGGGGGCCTTCCCGGGACGGCGGCGGGCCCTCCGCCGCGCTGCGGACGACGTCGCGACCGTCCCGGGTGGATGATCGGTGGATGGACCCCCCACGACCACTGGTGGGACGCTCTGCCGAGCAGGCGCAGCTGCTCCGCGCGCTCGACGGAGCCGTTGCCGGGAAACCCCGGGCAACGCTGCTCCACGGCGAACCCGGCATCGGCAAGACCACCCTCGTCCGCGACCTGGTCGAGCGGGCGCAGGCGCGCGGTTTTCACGTCCTGTTCGGCCAGTGCCTCCGGTTCGGGGCCGAGGTCACCACCCACCTGCCCTTCACCCAAGGGTTGGACCGCTGGGTGCGAGGCGTGAGCCCCGAGACCCTGGACCGGGTGTTTCCCCGGGCTGTTTCCAGCCGCGGCGTCCTGGGCTCCCTCGCCAACCCTTTCGGCCGCTCGCTCGGCCAGACTGCGGAAACCGGATCACAGGGACTGCTGTTCCGACTGGCTGGGGCCGTCGACCGGCTGGCCGATGACGCGCCCACCCTCGTGGTCGTCGACGACCTCCAGTGGGCTGACCCGAGCTCCCTCGATGTCCTTTCCTTCATCGTCGCCGGACTGCACCCTGGTCAGCACCTCGCCCTCGCCCTCACCTACCGGGACACCGAGCTCGGCGACGGCCACCCGCTGCACGGGTGGTTGGCGGACGTCCGACGCATCACGGTGGTCGACCGCCTCCCCCTCTCGCGACTCAGTGCCGGCGAGACCGAGCAGCTCGTGCGGGGGCTCCCAGGAGTGCGCACAGACCTGGCTCTGGCAGAGTCAGTGTTTGCCAGCTCCGAGGGAAATCCCTACCTCGCTGAGCTGATGGCGCAAGGAATCGGCGATGCCGATGGCGGGGGGAGCCGCCTCGCTGAAGCGCTCCTCGCGTCGTGGCACCGGCTCGGTCCCGCGGCGAGGGCGGTCACCCAGCTGATGGCGGTCGCCGGGCGCCCCGTGGCGTTCCGCGTGCTGCAGGACCTTGCTTCGCGTCGTGGGGTGGCCGGCGACGACGTCACTGCCGCCGTGAGCGAGGCGGTCGGCGAGGGCATCGTGATCCTGCAGGAACCCAACGACGTGTGGTTCCGCCACCCCCTGCTGGCCGAGGTGGTCGCCACGACGCTGCCCCCGTGGCAGCTCCCGGAGGTCCACCGCGCCTTCGCTGAGGCCTGGGAGGTCGCCGACGGCGTCACCGACGCCGACCGCGCCACCCACCTCGCCCTGCACTACGCCGCCGCCGAGGACCCTGAACCGGCCTTCCGGTGGGCACTTCTGGCGGCGGACGAAGCCCGCACGCTTCATGCAGTCAGCGAGGAGGCAACGCACCTCGCCACGGCGGCCGACCTGCTCGAACTGGTGTCGGCTGAATCGAGGCCGTCCACTCCCGAACTGCTCACGAGAGCCGGCCGGTGCCTGATCGCCGCCGGCAGACCGGCTCGGGCCCTGGAGTTCTACGAGCGGGCGCTCGCGGCCGTCGACCCGCAGGAGGAGCCCTTGGCCGCCTGCCGCGTCCTGATGGCGCTGAACTTCGCGAAAGGAACCAACGTCACGGGCAGCTCAACGGCGGTGGTCGCCGACTTCGAGCGTGCCGTCGCCCTGACCAGCCGCTTCCCGGACTCGAAGGAACGTGCCTTCGCACTGGCGCACCTGGCCAACTTCGAGGTCTTCGAGGGGATCGACGCCGGCGTGGAGCACGCCGCGGAGGCAGTTCGCCTCGCCGAGGCACTCGGTGCCGATGATGTCCTTGCCTGGGCTCTGGTGGTGCGCGCGCAGACGCTGTGGGGCACCCACGACGGCGTTGTCGACGCGGAGCGTGCCTGGGCCCTTGCCCGAGCGGTCGACGAGACCGAGCTGCTCATCAGGGTTTCGGTCAACGTCTGCAACAGCTACGAGTCCGTCGGACAGCTTGCCGCCTCGGCCTCGCTCTCGCGAGAGGTCTTCGCCCTCATGCGGGCACGCGGCAGCGCCCAGGGCATCTCGTGCACCGGTGCTCGCGCGGCCCTGACGCTGGTCCAGCTCGGCCAGTGGGACGTTGCGCGCTCCGTCATCCGCGAAACGCTGGCTCTGCGGCTGAGCACCCGCTGGGGCGCGGCCGCCCGCTGCGGTGCGGCCGTGCTCAGCGCGTTGGAGGGCGACGTTGCCGCGGCCGACGCGCATCTGGCGCGGGCCAGGGAGCTGATGCCTGTCAGCGGACTGGGCGACGAGTTCCTCCTGTCGGAGATGATCGTCGCCCTCGAGCTGGGACGACCTCGACGCACCCTCGAACTGGTCGATTCGTGGATGACCCAGGCCGTGGCCCTCGACCACTTCGTGGCAGACGAGCTCCTCCTGCTGGCGGCGCGGGCGGCAGCCGACCTGGCGGAGGGTGGCGCGGGCGCTTCCGACGAGCCGAGGCTCTCCGCGATCTCCTGGCTGGAGCGGATCGAGTCCCTGCGTGGCGGCTCGCCCCCGCCCTACCTGCCTTCTGGTCTCGAGGACGCAGTCCACCCGGCATGGGGTGCGCTCTACGCCGCCGACCGCGCCCGATGCCAAGGGGACGCCCCGACATCGCTCCCCCTCTGGCAGGCGGCGGCTGAGGCGACCGAGCGTGCGGGACTACGGTTCGACGAGGCCAGGTCGCTGTACTTCCTGGGTCGGTCGCTCCTGGCAGAGCCGAAGGGCCGCGACAGGGCGGCCGGCGCCCTGGGTCTGGCGGCCGCCATCGCGAAGGAGCTCGGAGCGTCCCCGCTGGCAGCGCTCGTCAACCAGCTTGCCCTCCAGGCGCACCTCTCCCTGACCGCCCCCGGAGACGACCATCCCGCCACCGACTCGGTCACCGGGCTGGCGGGCGTGACGTTGACCCCACGGGAGGCGGAGGTCCTGCAGCACATCGTCGCCGGCGAGACCTATGCCCAGGTGGCGCGCAGCCTGTTCATCAGCGAGAAGACGGTCAGCGTCCACGTCTCCAACCTGCTCCACAAGACCGGCACGTCGAGCCGCATCCAGCTCGCCGCCCTGGCCGTGCGATCGAGAGCCCGGTCGGACGGCAGCGACGACACCACTCCGTGAGCGGCGCACCCTGTCGGCGCGCTGCCAACGTCTCCGGTCAGGTGACCGGGCACCCTGGCCCGGCACGCTCCCAGGGGTGAGGTGCAAAATGCGTAACGCGCCTTCGCAAATGTGCAAGGCAGATTCGCATTTCGACCACGACCCTGAAGTGGCGCTCGTTGCCACGGCGTAGCCGCGCCACCCTTGCTGAGAGTCGCGGCGCCCACGGCGACCTACCACGGCACCGCTACTTGAGGAGGCGGGACATCCGTCGGTCGGCCAACGGCTTGCCACCGGTCTGGCAGGTCGCGCAGTACTGCAACGACGAGTCGGCGAACGACACCTCACGCACCACGTCTCCGCAGACCGGGCAGGGCTCCCCGGTGCGGCCGTGCACCCTCATCCCGGCGCGCTTGGCGTCCTTGAGCTCCTTGGCCGGCTTGCCGGAGGCGGTCGCGACGGCAGCGGACAGCGTTCCGCGCAACGCGGCATACAGCCGGTCCACGGCATCGTCGTCGAGGCTGGCGGCCATCGCGAACGGCGACATCCTGGCGACGTGCAGGATCTCGTCGGAGTAGGCGTTGCCGATGCCCGCGATGAACCCCTGGTCGCGCAACAGCCCCTTGATCTGTGAGCGTCGGCCGGACAGCAGCGCGCCGAACGCCTCACGGGTGAACTCCTCGGCCATCGGGTCGGGTCCGAGGGAGGCGATACCGGGGATGTCGTGCGGGTCACGGACGAGGTAGGCCGCCAGACGCTTCTTGGTGCCCGCCTCGGTGAGGTCGAAGCCGGACGCGTCGGAGAACCGGGTGCGCAGGGCGATCGGCGACTTGCCCGGACGCAGCACGGTGTTGGGCATCGCGTCGGACCAGCGCAACCAGCCCGCGCGCGCGAGGTGGAAGACGAGATGGACGCCGTCGCAGTCGATGTCGACGAACTTGCCGTGCCGCGACACCGCGTCGACGGGAGCTCCGGTGAGCGCCTGCGGCGGCGGGTCGAAGGTCTTCAGCACCGAGAACGACCCCAGCTCGACCCCGGTCACGGCCAGCCCGACGGTCCGCTCGGCGAGGAAGTCGACGAGCGCCTGGACCTCGGGCAGCTCCGGCACAAGGCCGAGTTTGTCAGACATCCGCCGCAAACCCGCGGGAATCCCCAGCACGCCGGAACCCTTGCGCGGCGGTGCGACGATGGAGCCATGACGACGACGGCCGCGCCCCATGAGCTGCTGCGGCTCAAGTCGCACACCGGACGACTGGCCCTCGCCACCACGGTCCTGGGGAGCGGGATCGCCTTGCTGGACAGCACCATCGTCAATGTCGCGCTCCCGACGATCGGACGCGACCTCGAGGCCGACCTCGCCGGGCTGCAGTGGGTGGTCAACGCCTACGCGCTGACGCTGGCCTCCTTCATCCTGCTCGGCGGCTCGCTGGGTGACCGGTTCGGGCGACGGGCGATGTATGCCGTGGGCGTGGGTGGATTCGGCATCGCCTCGGTGCTCTGCGCCCTGTCGCCGACGGTCGAGGTGCTCATTGCGGCGCGCGCCGTCCAGGGTCTGTGCGCTGCGCTACTGGTGCCGGGCAGCCTCGCGATCCTCCAGGCGTCGTTCCACCGGGACGACCGGATGGCGGCGATCGGCGCCTGGACCGGCCTGCTCGGCGTGGCCACGGCGTCGGGACCCGTGATCGGCGGCTGGCTCGTCGAGCGTGACTGGAGATGGGCCTTCTGGGTCAACGTTCCGCTCGCGGTGGTGGTCGTGGTGCTGAGTCTCAAGTTCGTGCCAGAGTCGCGAAATCCGTTGGCCAGCAAGCACATCGATGCGACCGGGGTCGCGCTGGCCGTGGTCGGACTGGCCGGACTGACCTATGGTCTGACGTCGCTGTCAGACGGCCTCAGCGTCTCTGCCCTGGCCATCGGCGGCATCGGGGTGATCGCGCTCGGCGGGTTCGTCCGGACGGAGATGCACACCCATGACCCGATGGTTCCGCCCTCGCTGTTCGCCAACCGGGTGTTCACCACCATCAACCTGGTCACGCTCCTCGTCTACGCGGGACTGTCGGCCGCGCTGCTGTTCCTCGTGCTCTTCCTCCAGACCGTGGCGGGGTGGTCCGCGCTCGCCGCGGGCGCTGCGACGCTGCCCCTCAGTGTCGTCATGCTGGTCCTCGCGGGCCGCTTCGGGAGGCTCGCGGCCAGGTCCAGCCCCCGCCCGTACATGATCGGTGGAACCCTCGTCGCAGCAACGGGATTCGTGCTGCTGGCCCTCTCACCGAGAGACGCCTCCTACGTCACCAACGTCTTTCCGGGGATCACGCTCGTCGGGCTCGGCCTGGCCATGACGGTCGCCCCCCTGACCGGCACCGTGCTCGCCGCCGCCCCTGACGAGCTCGCAGGCACGGCGAGTGGCGTCAACAACGCCGTGGCGCGCACTGCCGGACTGCTGGCGGTGGCAGCCCTTCCCCCGCTGGTCGGCCTGGGCGGCGCTGACTACGCGTCGGCTGACGCCCTCGCACCGGCCTACCGGCTCGCCATGCTGATCTGCGCCGGGCTGCTGGTCGGCGGCGCGGCCCTGACGGCGTTCGGGCTGGCCGAGCGCGAGACCCCTTGTGCCGACGCCCCACACCTCGACGTCACGGGCCGCTAGCTCTGCGGCTCAGGCGTCCGGTGCGGCCTAGAGGTCGAGGGCGAGGCGCAGCAGGCGCACCAACCCGTAGCCGTCGCCGGCGCGGCATACCGGCACCTCGCGCTCGTGGCGGCCACGAGGCGCGGCGAACTCCTCCAACGACACGGGTATGCCGTGCGACAGCACCTGCTCGCCCGGCGTCAGCTCGCGGATGGCGATGGCTGCGACGGTGTGGGGACGTTGTTCGGCGAAGTCGCCGTAGATCTTGGGATCGTGCTGCCCGTCGTCACCGACGAGCACCCAGCGGATGTGCGGGAACTCGTTGGCGAGCCGGTGCAGGCAGGCCTGCTTGTGCTCCTGCCCTGACCGGAACCACCCGGTGTTGGTCGGCCCCCAGTCGGTGAGCAGCAGGGGTCCCGGCGGGTAGCCGTGCCGCCGCAGGAACCGGGTCAGGGTGGGCGCGGTGTTCCACGCGCCGGTGGAGACGTAGACCATCGGCGCGTTCGGGTGTTGTTCGAGCAGCTCGCGGTACATCGTCGCCATACCGGGCACGACGTGGCGGGCGTTCTCGCTCTTCACGAAGGTGTTCCAAGCCGCGATCATCGGGCGGGGCAGGGAGGTCGAGATGACCGTGTCGTCGATGTCGCTGATCAGGCCGAAGGTCTCGTCGTCGCCCACGATCATGACCGCAGCAACGACGTCCTCGGCATCGACCGCGGTCACGGTCACCTCGTGCCAGCCGGGCTCGAGCCCGTGGCCCTTGATCTTGGTGTCGATGTAGCCGCTGCGGTCGCTGCGCGTGTGCACCGTCTTGGTGCCGACGGTGATCGTCACCGGGACGTTCATCGCCGGCGCGGTGAGGAACGCGCGCCAGCCACGGCGCTCGTCCTCGGCGGACCGCAGCTCCGCGGTCGAGGCACCGGCGTCGGCGCGCTCACCGGACTCGGGGCGCCGGGTCAGCAGCACCCTGCCGAGGACCCGGGCGAACTCCTGCGATCCGTAGCCCGTGTGCGCCACGATCCGGGTCTGCCATCCCCGGCGGCGCAGCGTCGAGTCGACCCGACGGTGCCAGGCGTCCTCGACGATGGAAGCGCGATGCGGTCTGGCCATGAACAGACCCTATGGCCTCGTGAGGACCGTCCTGAACTGGTCGACCAGTCGATCACTGGTCGCGCCGGGCCCGTCGAACTCGAAGATCTGCTCGCCACGGCTGGCGATCAGCAGGGGACCGCCGCCGAGGTCGAAGTCCCGGGCGAGCTCGAAGTCCTCCGCGGCCAGCTCACGGGCTCGCTGGCTGGCCGCGAACAGCTCGATCGCGGGACCGTCGAGGCCGAGACCCGCACAGATCGACTCGAGGACTCCAGGCGCGTCGAGCGGCCGTCCGTCGACGAAGTACGCGTGCTGCACTGCACCGAGGACCGTCGACACCGGCAGCTCGCCCGCCGCGAGCAGGGCGATGAGGCACGCGGCTGGTGCGTTGGCGGCATACCGGCCGGACTGCACGACCTCCACGTCGACGAGCGAGCAGGCGGCACTGAGCACGGCGCTGACCGAGGGCAGGTAGGCCCACGACGCGGGGTCGTAGATGTCCATGACGTAGACGAGCAGGGTCGACGAGTCGGCGGTCGACGGCAGCCCATGTCCTGTCCATCCGGTGGCGAACCGGCCTGGCATCCCGAGTCCGGGGGTTCGGCCCGGTTCGCGTCCACCGCGCAGGTGGCTGCAGCGCAGTCCCAGTCGGGTCGCCGGGTGGGGGGTGCCGCAGCAGGTGAAGCCGCCGCGGCAGGTGCAGGGGGCACCCTTCATCTCGCAAACCTCCTGGGGCCAAGACCACTGCCCGTGGATGCAGTCCCGGTCAAACAAAAAGCAACCGGGATGGCCGTGTGGCCAAACCCGGTTGCTTCAGGTGGAGCCGAGACTAGCTCACAGCGCCTCGGAACGCGAGGATCGTGCCTCACCGACGATCTGGGCGGCCAGCACGCGCAGCTTGAGGTTCTGCTCCTGGGACTGCCGTCGGAGCAGCTCGAAGGCCACGACCTCGCTGATCGAGTGACGGCCCATCAGGACGCCCTTGGCCTGCTCGATGACAGCACGGCTGGCCATCGCCTGCTCCATCTGGGCGGCCACCTGACGGGCCCCGGCAACCTGCACCGCAGCTGCCAGGGCATCGGCCGCGCGAGCGGCCGCCATCCGCACGAGCACCAGGTCGCTGTGGTCGAACGCGTGTCGCGCGTAGCCGTAGAGGTTCAGGGCTCCGAACCGCCGGCCCCCCGACTCCAGGGGCAGGGCGAGCAGGGACTGCACCTCTCCGGCCTCGCACCCCGCCATGAACGCGGGCCAGCGCTCCTCCCCGCCGGCGAAGTCGACGAGGTTCTCCCGCCCGTTGCGGAAGGCGTCCAGGCAGGGCCCGTCGCCGACGGCGTACTGCACGGCGTCGATCTCGAGCGTCCCCGCCGTCGTGTAGGCCGCCGTGCGCGGCCGGTCCTCCATGACCACCGTCACCCCCACCGCGTCGCAGCCGTCGATGTTGGCGTTGACCGCCGCCACCAGCCGGTCGAGGTAGGGAGCGAGGTCGTCGAGACCTTCGAGCGAGCCAGCGAGCTCGGACATCAACCGCTGAGCCGCGGCCAGGCTCCGGTCACCGGCGTCCTCGAGGAGCGCCTCGGCCTCCCGCGCGTCCTCCTGCGTGATCCGCGAGGAGGGCGGGGAGTCCGAGAAGTCCTCGGCGTTCGCCCCATCGACGCTGCTCGGGGTGCCCGGGGTGCTCGGGGTGTTGTCCGGAGTGAGGTCCGGGACGGAGGCCAGCTCGGCCATGGGCGCTCCTAGGCGACGTGGTGTTCACGCTCACCGTACCCGCCGCTCAGCCCTCTAGGGCCAGACCTCTAGGGCCAGATGGAGGTGATCCACTCCGGGTGGTCCACGAACGGGTTCCGGTTGTGCTGCCAGGTGTCGTAGATGACCTGGTTGCGCCGCACCTCGAACGCGTCCGGTGGGTCGCCGGCGCTCCATGCCTTGAGGACCGAGAGCCTGCCGATGGCGGGGGCGCTGCCATTCGCCACGGAGTCGTTCGGCTCGAGGTTCGGCCAGCCGTCGTCGCCCTCGTAACGGATCGCCATGTAGAGGATCATCCGCGCCACATCGCCCTTGACGGCATCGCGCGGCTCGAACGAGTCGCCGTCGCGCCAGCAGTCGGGACACTGGCTGACGGCCGAGCCCCCGTTGTCGAAGTCGAGGTTGCCGCGATCGGAGTTCACGGTGACGTCCTCGGGACGGAGGTGGTGGACGTCGGTCCCGGGTCCGTTCGCGGTGCCGAAGTCCCCGTGGCTCTTGGCCCAGACGTGCTCGCGGTTCCACTGGTCGCCGCCGCCGCCGTTGTCGGACTTGGCGATCGAGCGCCCCGAGTAGATCTCGATGACGTTGGCAGTGTTGTTCGGGTCCTGGTCGGTGTCCCTGAGGGCGTCCCAGACCTCGTCGTACGTGAGGACCGTCTGGGTCTTGATGATGGTGTGCAGCGAGGTGCGCAGCGCCGAGCCGGATTTCCCGATCGCGCTGGCGTAGTAGGTGCTGTCATACGGACCCGGTGCCGAGGTGGTCGAGGTCGGCGGCGGCGTGGTCGTGGGGTCCGGATCCGGGGTGGCACCGGTGATGGCCGTCGGGGACTTCTGGCCCGCGTGGGAGAAGTAGGCCGTCAGGCTTCCGGTGACGGTGATCTTCGTCCCGAGCTTCGAGGGGTTGGTCTTCAGCCCCCAGGCCGAGCGCCACTGCGTGGTGAGCTGGACGTACAGCATCTTCGAGGTGCCGGTCTCGCCGGACGAGTCGGCGAGTGCGATGGCGAGGTCGCCGGTGAAGTTGGACCGGTTCACCGTGGTGGTCGCCACCGGCTCCCCGACGACGTAGCCCGTCACGGTCTGGCTCGTGCCGTTCTGGGTGGCGATCGCCTGCGCGACGGTCAGCGGGGTGGCCGCCAGTGCCGTCCGTGCGGTGACGGCGAGGAAGGCGACGAGCAGGAGGGCGGCCAGGGCCGCGAGGCGCGGACGCACCCGGATCGTGAGCTGCATGCTGGCAAGGTGCCAGCCGCGCGGCATACAGCGGGTGGCCGGGCGGTCAGTGCTGGTGCCGGGCTTGGCAAATTTCCCGGTATGCCGCGTGGCGGGCCGGGTGCCCACGCGCGGTGAGATGTCGCAGCGCGGTTAGATGTCGGGATGGCAGGCGCGCGGCTCCGACCCGGGGGGCCCCGGTGAGCGAGCAGCCCCCGGCGGTCTTCCGCAAGGGCAGCCGGTCGGCGCCGGACGGCTACTTCCGCTGGGAGGCGGCCGGTCTGGCCTGGCTGGCCAGCGCCCCGGGCGGGGTGGACGTGGTCACGGTGCTCGACGTCGCCTCCGACCACCTCGACCTGGAGAAGCTCACCTTCGCCAACCCGGACCCGGCGATGGCCGAGGCGTTCGGCGCCGCACTGGCGCGAACGCACGATGCCGGCGCCGCCGCATACGGGAGCCCTCCGGCCGGGTGGGAGGGGGACGGCTTCCTCGGTCCGGCGACCGAGCTGCTGCCCCTTTCGCTACGGGCCAGCGAGACGTGGGGCGAGTTCTATGCCGAGCAGCGCCTGCTGCCCATGCTGTCGATGGGGGTCGATAGGGGTATCTACCACCGATCCGATATTGCGCTGTTCGAGCGAGTGATGCGTCGCGTCGCCCACGGCGAGTTCGACGACGGGGCGACCCCGGCGCGCATCCACGGCGACCTCTGGTCGGGCAACATCGCCTGGACGCCCAGCGGGGGAGTGCTGATCGATCCCGCGGCGCACGGGGGCCACCGGGAGACCGACCTGGCGATGCTCGCCTTGTTCGGGTGTCCGCACTGGGACTTCGTGATCGGCGGCTACCTGGAGCAGCACCGCCTCGACTCGCAGTGGCCACAGCGGGCGGCGCTGCACCAGCTGCACCCGCTGATGGTGCACGCCGTGCTCTTCGGTGCCGACTACCCCCACCGCGCCGTGGAGCTGGCTCGCCGCTACCGCTAGTTCGAATGTCGTGTGGCGGGTCGCTCTCAACCGTTCAGGAGACCGCGGAGAAAGGCGGCCTGGCCGACGTGCTGCTGGTCGTCGTTGACCACGCTGACCAGCCGCACCCCGAGCGTGACGGGCGGGTCCCAGCGTTCGTCGACCACCTGGCCGAGGTCGTCGGGCGTGAGCGGCCGGACGTAGTTCACCGTGACGGCGTGCACCGCGTCGAGGTAGCCGACCAGCTGGTCCGCATCGAGGCCTTGCACCTGGGCTACCTGGTCGGGGGTGTGGCCGTAGCCCGTGTCGGCCGGGTCGAACGGCAGCCCGAACCGCTCGTGCCAGCGCCCGCTCACCCACACCTGCTCGTGGTCGGCGACCTCCGCGATGTGGTCGTCCTGGATGCGGGTCAGGTGCCAGACCAGCCATCCGATCGAGTTGGCGTTGGGCGTCGGTCGCTGCGCGAGCTGCTCCGGCGACAAGCCGCGCACGGCCCCTTCGGCACCCTCGCGGATCCGGGTGAACGCATCGACGAGCAGGTCACCGAGGGTCATGTCCCGGATTTTAAGCAGTTCGTCCCTGGCCTGCCTCTCGGGAAACCCAGGTCCTGCCTCTCGGAGAACCCGAGAGGCAGGGCCAGGGTTTGCTGATCCCCGAGTGCGTCCTGCCCAACCGAAGGCCACTCAGGCGTTGGTCCGTCGCCGACGACTGGCCACGATCAGCAGGACGCCCAGCATCAGCACCACCAGAGCCGCGCCGACGAGGCGTCCGACGTCGGTGCCGGTGAAGGCGAGGACGTCGCCTCCTGGCGTCGTGTCGGTGAAGGGGAGCTCACCGTCGGTGAAGGGGAGCTCCCCGTCGGGATCGAGAGGGGTGTTCGTGTCGCTGGTGGGCGACTCGATCGGATCTCCCGTCGGGGTGATGCCCTTGCTGAGCCCGACGTTCGCGACATGTCCGGCGTCCACGTCAGCCCGAGTGATGGAGTACCCCTCACTCACGCACGTCATCGACTCGGTCGGCGCGAGGGTGCTCCGCGGGCACCTGACGGCTATGCCGGCAGTGGCGAGGAGTGCGTCATCGATGCCGACGTCATGGAGGGTGACGTCACCGGTGTTGGTGACCGCGAACGTCCACATGATCTCGTCACCGAGATCGATCACCTGGTTGCCGTTGGTGTCGCGGATCGACGACACCCTCTTCTTGAGGAGCAGACCCGGATCGCTCGGGGTCGAGGTGGTTGTGGCCGAGGGCGGGCTCGTGACCGGCGGACCGGTCGGCGGAGTCCCGGACGCGGTCGCCGTGTTCTTGACCGCACCAGCGTCGACATCGGCCTGGGTCACCACGTAGGGGCTCGAGGTGCAGGTCACGAAGTCACCCGGTGCCACGTCACCAGGCGGGCAGGTCACCGTGACCGCGGGACCGGCCGGCGCGACCAGCTGGTCCGCGACCGTGACCCCGCGCAGGGTCACCCGTGACCGCGGGACCGGCCGGCGCGACCAGCTGGTCCGCGACCGTGACCCCGCGCAGGGTCAC
>NZ_JBFUCP010000009.1:0-207440 GCF_056405175.1 Pedococcus sp. P1_H8 | reverse complement strand
GTAAACATCTACGCTCCAGACGGAACCCTGCTCGGCCACCACCGACTCGACCCCACCAAGCGATACCAAGGCCGCCTGCGAGAAGCCGCCTAAAATGTCCCACATCTACCCGGACATCCGTGTCCCACATCTAGGTAGACAGCACACACGTCAGGGCGCGGCAGATCCTTCAAAGACCCGCGCGTCAGGGAGTCGCGTTGCCACCGACGATGCGGCCGTCGACCAGCACCAGATCCGCGCTGTCGCGGCCACCGGCGACGAGCCGGGCGTTGGCCTCGTCGGACCGGTCGACCCAGGCCGTCGCGTCCTCGAGGGGCCGGCCGGTCCCCACGTGGCGGTCGATGAGGCGCTGGCGGCGGGCGTCGTCCGCCAGCGCGCAGAACCACGCCTCGTCGAGCTGTGCACGCACCGGGCGCCACGCCAGGTCGTCGAGCAGCAGGTAGTTGCCCTCGGTGACGACCAGGCCCGCGCCGGTACCCACCTCGATGGCCCCGGCTTCGGGCTCCCCCATCGCGTGGTCGAAGGCCGGAGCCCAGACCACTACGCGCGGCGAGCCGCGGACGGCGGCGAGCAGCGCGGCATACGCCTCGACGTCGAAGGTGTCGGGCGCTCCCTTGCGGCCAAGCCGACCCAGTCGACCGAGCTCGGCACCGGGGAGGTGGAAGCCGTCCATCGGCACGTGCGCGACGCGGCCGGCCAGTCGCGAGTCGGCCGCCGCGGCACGCAGCAGCGCGACGACCAGCGTCGTCTTGCCCGCACCGGGGGGCCCGGCGATGCCCAGAACCCGTCGGCGTCCGCCGGCGGCCTCGGACACGAGGCCGGCGCACCGGTCCAGCAGCTCGGGCAGCGCGGTCAGGGCCGGCCCGTCCGTGACCTCCGGGCCGTTCGGATCTCGGGTTGCGCCCACGTCGTCAGCTCCACCAGCCGAGCACCGAGCCGCCGATCCTGACGATGAAGGCGACGAGCACCACCACGAAGACCACGCGCACGAACCTACTGCCCCGAGCGACCGCGGTGCGCGCCCCGACGTAGCCTCCCGCGATGTTGGCCACGGCCATCACCGCCCCGATCTTCCACATGACGTGACCACCAGGGACGAACACGGTCAGCGCCCCGAGGTTGGTGGCGAAGTTCGCGATCTTGGCCTTGGCGCTCGCTTCGAGGAAGGCGTAACCCATCAGCCCGACGAGCGCGAAGACGAGGAACGAGCCGGTGCCCGGGCCGAGGGCCCCGTCGTAGACCCCGATGACGAAGCCCGTGATCATCGCGATCACGGTGTGCCGATGACCGGCGAAGCGCAGCGCCGTCTCGACCCCCAGGGAGGGCTTGGCGACGGTGTAGGCGCCGACGACCACCAGCATCCCGAGGATGATCGGGTTGAAGGCGCTCTTGGGGATGTGCAGCCCGAGCAGCGCACCCCCGACCGCGCCGAGGTAGGCGACGGCCGCCATCGGCAGCGCGGTGCGCAGGTCGGGACGCACCCTGCGCCAGTAGGTGATCGAGCTCGTCGTCGTGCCGAAGATCGAGGCGATCTTGTTGGTGGCGAGCAGCTGGGCGGGAGACGCTCCGGGGAAGCCGAGCAGCAGGGCGGGCAGCTGCACGAGCCCGCCACCGCCCACGACCGCGTCGATCCATCCTGCACCGAACCCCGCCAGGGCCATGAGCAGGACCGTCGTCAGGTCGGCGTCCGGCACCTACTGCCCCAGCCAGCCGTCGACGATCGCGAGGATGTCGAGCAGCTCGTGGGCCTGGGCGTCCGGGGTCACGTCCACCGCGACCTGCTGGTTGACCGGGATGTCGCTGTGCGGGATCCAGATCGCGCGCATCCCGACCTGCTGCGGCCCGTGGACGTCCTCGAAGAGCCGGTCGCCGACGTAGGCAGCCGCCTCCGGCGCGACGTCCACTGCCGCGCACGCCGCGAGGAACGCCTCGGGGTGCGGCTTCACGACGTGGATCTCCGACGAGTAGACGTCGCCGTCGAGCAGGTCGAGGACACCGTCGCGCTGGAAGACCTCGCGGTGGTAGGCGCGGCTCCAGATGGTGTTGGACAGCACGCCCACCTTGAGGCCGCGGTCGTGCAGCCCCTCCCAGAGCGGACGCACCTGGGGGTCGGTGTGGGTGTGCGGCTCCCAGAACCTCCGGTATGCCGCGAGCGCCAGGAGGTGCCGGTCGTGGTCCGCGTCGACTCCCGCCTCCGCGAGGATCGCCTCGATGGAGGCGCTCTCGTGGGTCTGACGACCTCGCGACCAGGCCTTCTCCTCGGCCTCGTGGATCCGCATGGCCAGCGAGTCCGCCTCGGCGAGCTCCTCGACGGGCATCCGCGGGTCCTCGACCGGCAGGCCGTGCACCTCGCGGGCGAAGACGCGCCACTGCTGGGGCAGGTCGACGTCGTGCCAGGGCGTGAGCGTCCCTCCCCAGTCGAAGATCAGCGCTTCGAGCGGAGCCGAGCCGCCCATCAGGACTCGGCGCCGCTGACCTGGGTGCCGCTGACCGGGGTGCCGCGGATCTCGCGGATGACCTCGGCGACGACGTCGTCGGCCGAGACCTCCCGACGTTCGCCGGTGGCGCGGTCCTTGATCTCGACGATGCCGTTCTCGAGCGATTTGCCGACCACGACGATCGTCGGGACACCGATCAGCTCGGAGTCCTTGAACTTCACGCCGGGGCTGACCTTCTGGCGGTCGTCGTAGAGCACCGACAGGCCCTGGGCCTCCAGCGCCCGGGTGATCTCCTCGGACTTCGCGAAGACCTCGGGGTCGCGGGTGACGTCCTTGCCGGTGGCGACGACGTGCACGTCGACGGGGCTGATCTCGCGGGGCCAGCGCAGGCCGAGCTCGTCGTGGTTGCCCTCGGCGACGCAGGCGACGGCACGCGAGACGCCCACGCCGTAGGACCCCATGACCACGGTCTGCAGCTTGCCGTTCTGGTCGAGCACCTTGAGGTCGAGCGCCTCGGCGTACTTGGTGCCGAGCTGGAAGATGTGTCCCATCTCGATGCCGCGGGCGGACTCCAGTCCGTGGCCACAGCTCGGGCAGGCGTCGCCGGGCCGCACGTCCGCAGCCTCGATCGTGCCGTCCCCGGTGAAGTCTCGGCCGGCCACCAGGTCGATGACGTGCTTGCCGGCCTCGTCGGCGCCGGTGACCCAGCGAGTGCCCTCGGCGACCCGCGGGTCCAGCAGGTACCGGATCTTCGACGCCGACTCGGAACCGAGCGCACCGGGCCCGATGTAGCCCTTGACGAGCGCGGGGTTGGCGGCAAAGTCCTTCTCGTCAAAGGCTTCCACCTCGGCCGGGTCGACCTGGGCGCCCAGCCGCTTCTCGTCGATCTCGCGGTCGCCGGGCACACCGATGGCCAGCGGCTCACGCGTGCCGTCGGGGTGGACGAGGGTGACGATGACGTTCTTGAGGGTGTCGCCCGCGGCCCAGGGCCGGTCCTCGCGGGGGAAGTGCGCGTTGAGGTGCGCCACCAGCGTCTCGATGGTGGGGGTGTCGGGAGTGGCCTCGGCGTGCGCGGCCGGCACCTCGGCATACGACACGGGGTCGGGGGCGGGGACGCGCACTGCCTCGACGTTCGCGGCGTACCCACAGTTCGGGCAGCGGACGTAGGTGTCCTCGCCGTTCTCGGCGGTGGCGAGGAACTCCTCGGACTTGCTGCCGCCCATGGCACCGGCCATCGCCTGGACGATGACGTAGTGGAAGCCGAGCCGGTCGAAGATGCGGATGTAGGCGTCGCGGTGCAGCTGGTAGGCCTTGTCGAGACCGGCGACGTCGATGTCGAAGGAGTAGGAGTCCTTCATGACGAACTCGCGGCCACGCAGGACCCCTGCCCGGGGACGGGCCTCGTCGCGGTACTTGGTCTGGATCTGGTAGATCGCCAGGGGCAGGTCCTTGTAGGACGAGTACAGGTCCTTGACCGTGAGGGTGAACATCTCCTCGTGGGTCGGCCCGAGCAGGTAGTCGGCGCCCTTGCGGTCCTGCAGGCGGAAGATGTTGGGGCCGTACTCGGTCCAGCGACCGCTCGCCTCGAACGGCTCCTTGGGCAGCAGCGCCGGGAAGAGCAGCTCCTGGGCGCCGATCTCGTCCATCTCCTCGCGGACGATGGTCTCGACCTTGCGCAGCACCCGCAGACCCAGGGGCAGCCAGGTGTAGATGCCGGGGCTGACCCGCCGGATGTAGCCGGCCCGGACGAGCAACCGGTGGCTCGGCACCTCGGCATCGGCCGGATCCTCGCGAAGGGTTCGCAGGAACAGGGACGACATGCGCAGGGCCACGTGGCACTCCTCGGTTGGCGGACAACCCCCAGAGGATATCGGTGGGTATGCCGCCTGCTCACCACGGTTTCCCTCCTTGCCTCCGTCGTGGGGACGGGAGCCGCGGACAACCCCTGTCCGGAATCGAGGCGATGGTGCGTGACCTGCAGATATGTGTCCGAGAGGCTTGTGAGCCTGTCCGTTTTGCGCCAGTCTGTGTGTCGGGTCGGGGGTTCCCAAGCGGGTGGGGGTGATGGCCGCGTGTGGCCGTTTACACGAAGGCGATCGATGGATCGTCGAGAGCAAGAGGCTCTGAGGACTGCCAAGGCGAAGGCGGCGCGGGATCGCGCCGAGAACAACGCAAGGCAGCCGGCAGAGCAGACCACGGCATAGGGCGACGCAGACCACGCCATGGGGCGACGAGAACCGCCCGCGTGGGTCAGCGGCCCGCGGCCTTGAGGGCGGTGCGGATCAGCGGGAGCTGCAGTGGCAGCCGCGCGACGGTGCCCGCGAAGGCGGCCTGCGCAGCCGGGGTCCCCACGCGCTGTGCGCGCTTGCCGTAGTTGGCACTCATCTGGACGTTGCCCGGCAGGATGGCGAGGAGCAGCCCAGCACTGGCCCACCCGGCATACCGGCGGGTGCGGGGGTGGAGCAGCCCGGCCGCGCAGACGAGCTCGGCCACACCCGAAAGGTAGATCAGCTCGCGTCGGCGCGGCAGGGAGTTCGGCACGAGGGGCTCGAAGACCTCGGGCTTGACGAGGTGGGTCGTCCCCGAGGTGATGAACAGGCCGGCGAGGCCGACGATGTCCTTGGTCAGAGGCGCGACGGAGCGGGGCATGCCGCCATCCTGTCAGGCACAGCTCCCGACCGACCTCGTCGCCTAGAACGGAGGTGGGTCATCCGAGGACGGGCCCCGAATCCGGCGCGAGGTCGAGCGATGGCCGTGGAAGAGGAGTTCATCCACGTCGAGCCGA
Organism: Pedococcus sp. P1_H8; assembly: GCF_056405175.1. Classification (NCBI taxonomy): domain Bacteria; kingdom Bacillati; phylum Actinomycetota; class Actinomycetes; order Micrococcales; family Intrasporangiaceae; genus Pedococcus; species Pedococcus sp. P1_H8. The sequence continues at coordinate 202,217 of NZ_JBFUCP010000009.1, read as the reverse complement.
TCGCACACCCGGACGATCTCCACCCTCGAGCACCCTCTCGTCTCGAACCGTTCGACGCGGCTGAAGTCGACCCGCTGCCCGGTCCGCAGGGCGCGGCGGTTGCGGGCGGTGAGGTTGCTGGGATGGCAGGCGAGTTCGACGAGGTGGCTCTCGGTCAGGTGCTCCAAGGCTTCGACCAGCACCGACGGCAATCCGGCGTCCCCGCCCACGTTCACGGGCACTCTGGAAGAGGCGTCACCACTCACTGCGGGGGCTGCTGAGGCAGTCTCAGATCCACCCAGGAGCAGGTCGAGGGGCATGGTCGTGCTCTGGCGGCCAGTGGGGTCGGTCCAGACCAGTGTGCCGTCCGCGTCGAGACGCGATCGCCAACGGGGCCCTTGCTTGATGCGGTGATGGCGTCGACAGAGGCAGACCAGGTTGGTCGGATCGGTCGCGCCCACTGGCCATGGGACCACGTGGTCGACGTCGCAGAACCTCGCACTGATCGCACACCCCGGGAAGCGGCACTGCCCGTCTCTGGCCTTGACGAACTCGATCATCCATGGCGGCGGTCGATAGCGACCTGATTCGCCCGTGTCGGCACCGGACTGGTCGCCCGTACCCGTGGGCCTCGACGTCTGCGGGATGGACGCTGCGCGCTCATCGGCAGGGACGCCAGCGCCCCCGACCTGTCGTCGCACGCCACCACATCGACCGACGCCGTGGACTCCGGAGCTGCCAGCCTGTCCGCGTCGCCAGCCCCCATCGGCCCGCTGGCGGCGCCTCGCCTCTTCGGCCGCTGCGCCACGGACGCAACCCAGCAGGCGCGCACGTGGGTCACTCCCGGCATGCCGAAGCCCGTCACGGGCACGAGTTCGGCGGCGCGTGGACCAGCATCCGTGTCGCTCGTTGCGCCCTCGTCTCGAGCCGCCTCGACTGCCGCGGCCTCGCGTGCGACCTCGCTGGCCGGGACGGTCAGGTGAACCGTGACCGCACCGGTGGCCCGTGCGTGAATGAGATCCATCAGAGCGTCTGCCCGGGCCTGCTCGATGCCGGTGCACTTGCCGTCCGTGACATAGCTCCGGGCCAACCCGTCGACCACGGACCACGCGGTCCGGGACTCCTCGACGGGCACCTTGGCACACCACTCGTCCACTCCGGGAGCGAAGGCACTGCGCCGCAGCGACCGCTCGGCCCGCGCACGCTCGGCCTTGCGCCGGACGAGGTCTGCGTCCACCGACGCCAGCACGCGGCGTGTGCGGCGGCGCAACGCACCGCCCGCCTCGGCGCCGAGCCGCTCGCCGATCCGCACAGCCACCTCGGAGCAGACTTCCGGCGTCGCGTCGGCCAGTTCCTCGGCAACGATCCCGGCGCGGTAGGCGTCGAGCCGGCCTGCCGCCATCGCCTCGACCAGGGCGGGATGACGGGTGACGAGGTCCACCGCGGTCGCGACCCGGTCAGTCGCTCCGGAGGCCGTGAGTCCCAACCGGTCCTGCACGAGGGCCGGGGCGTCCAACCGCTGGTGTCCGAGCCCCCGGAACTCCTCCTCGATCGTGCCGTCCTCACACACGACGTCCTCGGTCGCGGCCACGTGCGCGAGGGCGACCGTCTGCATCGCCGCAAGGACGTTGAGCAGCTGTTGGCACGAACCCGCCAGCTCCACCCACTCCGCGGCCGATGCCTCAGCCCCGATGGCGCGCACCCGACCCAGCTCCGACTGGAGCGTGAGCTGGAGATCGGCCAGTTCGAACATATGTCCACTCTAGCCAAAGGGGCTCCCTAGCGCAACCTCCATCGGCGACGAATTCCGTTGCCGGACAACAGAATTGGCTCACCGATAGCAAGAGCCCGATTGTCAGTATGGCGTGGTATGCAGGCCGGGCTTCAGTCGCTGCCGTGCTCGCGCAGGTAGGCCAACCGGGCCCGCAGGGCGAGCGCGAAGGTGGCACCACCCACGACGAGCAGGACGAGGCCGACCCACAGCCACGTACGGCCCGCAGCCTCCCGCCCCGGCACGGCGACGAGGAAGGCGCCGAAGACCGCGAGCGATCCGGTCATCCACAGCAGCGCGTTGCCGGCGGCCGGGGTCTCCGGGCGCGGTTCCGACTGCAGCGCGGGGTCCATCAGGCACGGCTCATCAGGAGCGAACGCCGGTCATCAGAGCAGCACGGTCGAGAAGGTGCCGACGTCCTCGAAGCCGACCCGCGCATACGTGGCCCTGGCGCTCTCGTTGAAGTCGTTGACATACAACGTGACCCAGCGCGCGCGGGTCTCCATCACCTGTTCGACCACGGACGCCATGAGGGGCACGGAGAGCCCCTGCCCCCGCAGGTGCGGTGCGAGCCAGACCCCCTGGAGCTGGGCGCAGCCGAGCGCGACGGAACCGACGTCAGCCTTGAAGATCACCGCCCCGTCCTCGACCGCGATGAACGTGTGGCCACGATCGATGAGAGCCAACAACGCCGACCGGTATGCCGCGCCCGAACCCGTGTAGGGCGGGTAGCCGATCTCTCCCTCGAACATGTGCGCTGCCGCCGGCATCACGAGGTCCACCTCGTGCTCGCGGGCTGGACGCACCCGCGCGTCGAGCTCGACACCCAGGGCGGAGGGCCGGTCCATGGTGCTCATCAACGGTTGAGTCGCCCGCACGGCACGAGCCGGTCCCCATGCGGGTGCGAGGTGCCGCCAGAGCTCGGCGACCTGGTCCGCAGGCCCGAGGATCGAGGCACAGTGGCGGCGCCAGCGGCGGACCCGGTCGGCGAAGAAGCTCAGGGTCTGCTCGTCGGCCTCGACCGGGACGAGGTTGGCGCTGGACCAGCACAGCGCCTCGAGGCTGCCACCGACCTTGTGGCCGAGAACGGTTCCGGGCTGGCTGCTCAGCACTCCCTCGAGGAGGCGGGCGGCCACGAAGACGTTCGCCGGCAGGTTCCGCGCACACACCTCGAGGGCGGCGTCGCGGTCCGAGGGCGACAGCGCGTGGACCGGGTTTCGAGTGCGCAGCACGCATCCAGCCTAGGGCCCGCTGGGGCGCCGCGCCGCAGAACGCCGCCCTCCCGTCGTCCTGCGGTCCACAGCTGTGGCCGGGAGGGCGACGCACTCGGACTCCCCGGCGGACGACGTCCGGGCGTCTGCACCGGGATCGTCGAGTTTGCCGCAGCTTGCTGCGGATCCACGAGCCACCGCACGTGCGACAGCGACGACCAGCCTCACCAAGGAGACCATCATGTCCACGAACGACCGAACCCCCTCGGGCCCTTCTCCCGCCCGACGTAGCCGTGCCTGGAAGCGTGCCTGGAAGCGTGCGACGGGAACTGCGGCGGCCGGCGCCCTCTGTGCCACCGCCCTCGCCTCATCGCCCAGCGGCGCCACTCCCGGTGTCGATGGCGCCACTGTCGACCCCGACCCCGCGACGACGGCCGCTCAGGCCCGGCTCGTCGGGCGCTCGTCCCTCCTGGCGGAGACCTATCGACCGGGAACTGCGCCGTCGGGGTACTTCCAGACGGGGACGACGGCGGTGCCTCGTCCGTACCCTGCGCAGCCGGTGCAGGGCTTCTCGGCGATGCACCGCAACGCCGACGGCAGCTATCTCGTCATGACCGACAACGGTTACGGCCAGAAGGGGAACAGCCAGGACTTCGAGCTCGTCGTGAACCGCATCCGGCCCGACACCACCACCGGGGCGACGGCCTATCTCGGCCTGCAGTTCGTCCTCAGCGACCCCGACCACCACGTTGACTGGACGATCTGGCGCGACGGCGGTTGCGCCGCAGCCTCGACGCTGCCTGCGGGCTACACCTGCCCCGCGCCGGACCGCGTCCTCACGGGTTGGGACTTCGACCCGGAGTCCATGCAGGTCGCGCCCGACGGAACGTTCTGGTTCGGCGACGAGTTCGGACCGTTCCTGCTCCACGCGGACGACCACGGTCGCCTCCTGGAGGCGCCCGTCCCGGCGCCGGGGGTGAATGCACCGCAGAACCCGACCCTGGCAGCCGGGGAGGCGCCCAACCTCGCGTCCTCTCGGGGATTCGAGGGCATGCCGATCTCGCCCAACGGCCAGCGGCTCTACCCGATGCTCGAGGGTTCCCTCGCCGAGGACAAGGCCGCCGGCCTCGCCTCCGACCTGCGGATCTTCGAGGTCAAGGTCAACCAGGACCTCGGGGCGCAGTTCACCGGCACCTACTGGCGCTACCGCCTCGAGAGCCCCGGGGACTCGATCGGCGACGCGATCGCGATCAACGACCACGAGCTCCTCGTCGTCGAACGCGATGCGGGAGCGGGACCGACCGCGCGCTTCAAGGCGGTCTTCACCGTGGACCTCAAGGACCGGGACCACGACGGGTATGCCGACAAGCAGCTCCTCGTGAACCTCCTGGCCGTTCCGGACCCGGCCAACGTCGGCAAGCTCGGCGCGTTCTTCCCGTTCGCCTTCGAGACCATCGAGGACCTCGCGGTCCTCGACGACCACACCATCGCCGCGATGAACGACAACAACTTCCCCAACACGGGCGGCCGTTCGGCAACCATCCCCGACCCGAACGAGTACATCGAGGTCACGTTCGACCAGCCGCTGGGCGTCGACCCGCGGTTGCTCCCGCAAGGCTGAGCTGAGGGGTGAGTTGAGCGGCGAGCCGGGCGACACAGGTCACTCTCGGGTCCGTGGGTGGGGGCGGACCCGAGAGCCGGTCAGCCGACGGTGACCGACGGAGCTCCCGCGCTCTCCTCGTCGATCGGCTCGCCCATCTCCTCGGCGATGCGCATGGCCTCCTCGATGAGGGTCTCGACGATCTGGCTCTCGGGCACGGTCTTGACGACCTCGCCCTTGACGAAGATCTGGCCCTTGCCGTTGCCCGACGCGACGCCGAGGTCGGCTTCGCGGGCCTCGCCCGGGCCGTTGACGACACAGCCCATCACGGCGACCCGCAACGGGACCGTCATGCCCTCCAGCCCGGCGGTGACCTCATCGGCCAGCTTGTAGACATCGACCTGCGCCCGACCGCACGAGGGGCAGGACACGATCTCGAGCTTGCGCGGCTTGAGGTTGAGCGACTGCAGGATCTGGTTGCCGACCTTGACCTCCTCGACGGGAGGCGCCGACAGCGACACGCGGATGGTGTCGCCGATGCCCTTGGACAGCAGGGCACCGAAGGCAGTGGCGGACTTGATGGTGCCCTGGAACGCCGGGCCGGCCTCGGTGACCCCGAGGTGCAGCGGCCAGTCGCCCCGCTCGGACAGCATCTCGTAGGCCTTGACCATCACGACCGGGTCGTTGTGCTTGACCGAGATCTTGAAGTCGTGGAAGTCGTGCTCCTCGAAGAGGGACGCCTCCCAGACGGCCGACTCGACCAGCGCCTCGGCCGTCGCCTTGCCGTACTTCTCCAGCAGTCGCGGGTCGAGCGAGCCAGCGTTGACGCCGATCCGGATCGAGACGCCGGCGTCCTTGGCCGCCGCAGCGATCTGCTTGACCTGGTCGTCGAACTTGCGGATGTTGCCGGGGTTGACCCGCACTGCGGCGCAGCCTGCGTCGATGGCCGCGAAGACGTACTTGGGCTGGAAGTGGATGTCCGCGATGACGGGGATCTGGGACTTGCGGGCGATCGCAGGCAGCGCCTCGGCATCGTCCTGGCTCGGGCACGCGACGCGCACGATGTCGCAGCCCGAGGCGGTGAGCTCGGCGATCTGCTGCAACGTGCTGTTGATGTCGGTCGTCGGCGTCGTGCACATCGACTGCACCGAGATGGGGGCGTCACCGCCGACCTCGACCTTGCCGACCTTGATCTTGCGCGTCTTGCGGCGGGGCGCGAGCACGGGCGGGGGCAGGGCCGGCATACCGAGTCCAACAGTCATGCGTTGAGTATCTCCCAGGGAGGGGTGGAAGCCGACGTCGGCTCGAAGCCGGCGTGCGGCCGACCTGCGGCGTGGGTCAGCCGAGCTTGACGGGCTTGACGAAGTCGGCGTAGATGAGCAGGGCTGACATCACGATGAGCACCGAGGACACCGCATAGGCGACCGGCAAGGCCTTGGCGACGTCCACGTGGCCGGGGTCGGGGCGGTTCAGCAGGCGTGCGGCGTTGCGCTTGAGCCCCTCCCACAGCGCTCCCGCCACGTGGCCGCCGTCCAGGGGCAACAGCGGGATCAGGTTGAAGACGAACAGGGCCAGGTTGAGCCCGGCGATCAGGTTGACGAGGATCGCGATCTTGCCCGCAAGGCTCTCGTCGAGTCCCTCGACGGAGCCTGACGAGATCTCGCCGGCCATCCGGCCCACGCCGACCACGGACACCGGGCCGTTGGGGTCGCGTTCCTCGGAGCCGAAGGCCGCCTGTGCGACGTCGGTCATCCGCTGCGGGATGTGCAGGAGCACTCCGGCGATGTGCGAGACCTGCTCGCCCAGGATGCCGGGGACGACCGTGACGCTCTGGCGCTCGAGGGCGCGGACGGGGGCCGACGAGACCCCCAGGAACCCGGCCTCGAGGACCACGGGCTGACCGTCGGCGTCCACCAGCGGGGTGCCGTCGGGGCCGACCTGTTGCACGGTGTTGCGGATCGGGCTGACCTGGAGGCTCTGCTGGGCGCCGTCGCGCAGCACCACGATCTCGGTCTGCTCGCCGACCCTGGGCCTGATCTGCTTTCCGACGTCGGTGGTGCGCTTGATGGGTTGGCCGGCGATGGACACGATGCGGTCGCCCGGCCGGATGCCCGCGATGAAGGCGGGGGTCTTGGGGTCGGAGGCGGCACACGTCGTCTTGGCAGCCGCCTGGCTGGCGGGCACGACGCACTCGCTGACCGAGGCCACGATCGCCCCGTCCTTCTCCACCTGCATGCCGTAGAGGGTCACCAGGCCGGTGAGCAGCACGACGGCGATGACCAGGTTCATCACCGGGCCGCCCATCATGACGACGACCTTCCTGGGCACCGACAGCTTGTAGAAGACGCGGTCCTCGTCGCCGGGCTTGATCTCCTCGAGGCTGAGCTGGCGTGCCTCGTCGGCGAGCTGGGTGAAGCGCCCCGTGCTCGACACGCGCAACGTGCCTGGCTTGTCACCGGGTCGCGGCGGGAACATGCCGATCATCCGGATGTAGCCGCCGAGCGGGATGGCCTTGATGCCGTACTCGGTCTCGCCCCGTCTCGTCGACCAGACGGTCGGACCGAAGCCCACCATGTACTGGGTGACCTTGACGCCGAACTTCTTGGCCGGGACGAGGTGACCGACCTCGTGCAGCCCGATCGACAGGCCCACCCCCAGGACCACGAAGAGCACGCCGAGCAGGTACAGAAGGACCGTCATCAGCGCAACGCCCCCTGTGTGTCCGCCAGCGACGCGTCGGTCATCGAGCCAGTCTGCAAACCCAGCACCTTCCGTGCCTCCTCGCGCGCCCACCCGTCGGCGCGCATCACGTCCTCAACGGACAGTGTCCCTGATTCGATCCCCCGCGCGCCGCCGGACCCGTGGATCTCCACGACCCTGGCCACCGTGTCGACGATCTCGACGAAGCCGATGTGGCCGTCGTGGAAGGCGTCGACGGCGACCTCGTTGGCTGCGTTGTAGACCGCTGGACTGGTGCCACCCGCCTCGCCGACCTGTCGGGCCAGTCGCACGGCCGGGAACGCCTCGTCGTCGAGCGGCTCGAAGTCCCAGGACTGCGCCTGCGTCCAGTCCACCGGAACGTCGACGTCCGCCACCCGCTCCGGCCAGGACAGCCCGAGCGCGATCGGCACCAGCATCCGGGGCGGCCCGGCCTGCGCGATCGTGGATCCGTCCACGAACTCCACCATCGAGTGGATCAGCTGCTGCGGGTGGACGACGACGTCGATCCGGTCGAACGGGATGTCGAAGAGCAGGTGCGCCTCGATCACCTCGAGCCCCTTGTTGACCAGGGTCGCCGAGTTGGTCGTGATCACCCGCCCCATCGAGAAGTTCGGGTGCGCGAGCGCCTCTGCCGGGGTCACGTCGCGCAACGACTCGCGGCTGCGCCCACGGAACGGTCCACCGCTCGCCGTGACCACCAGTCGGCGCACCTCGTCGGCGCGACCACCGCGCAGGCACTGGGCGATCGCCGAGTGCTCGGAGTCGACGGGCACCAGCTGGCCCGGCTTCGCGGCAGCCTTGACCAGTGGGCCGCCCACGATGAGCGACTCCTTGTTGGCCAGCGCCAGCGTCGACCCCTGCGCCAGCGCGGCCAGCGTCGGGCGCAGCCCGATGGCCCCCGTGATCCCGTTGAGGACGACATCGGCGCCACACCCAGCCGCCACCACCGCCGCATCGTCCCCCACCACCACCTGAGGCCGGTATGCCGCGCGGCCGGCTCGCGCGGCATACGCACCGATCGCCTCGGCGACCTGCTCGTAGGTGCCGAGGGCGACCGCGACGAGGTCCACGTCGAAGGCGACGGCCTGCTCGGCGACGAGGTCGAGGTTGGACCCGGCGGAGAGGGCGACCACACGGAAGAGCTGCGGGTTGCGCGCGATGACGTCCAGGGCCTGGGTGCCGATGGAGCCGGTCGAGCCGAGGACGGCGACGCTGCGCGGGTTGGTCACTGGTTCATTGTCGCGCATGACCGCACAACCACTGTCCCAGCCTGCTCAGGAGGTGGGCGTCGGCCGTCGGCCCAGCCACCTGTCGAGGGCCACGAAGAAGGCGCCGCAGGCCGCGAACAGGACGGCGACACCGGCGAGGTTCAGGAGCACCCGTCCCCAGCCGAGCGTGTCGACGTTCAGGAACGGGTAGGGCCACCAGTCGGTGACCGACCCACGAACCAGCGTGAACGCCCCCCACAGCAGCGGCCAGAGCAGGGACCCGAGCACCTGGGGGCGGGCAGCCTGTCCGCGCGGCCCCGCCGCGACCCAGGCGAACACCGCGAGCACGGGGACCACGACGTGGAGCAGCTTGTCGACCACGAAGCTGCTGCCGCTGAGGTGCAGCAGGGGGCGCAGCAAGAACCAGTGGACGACACCGGTCACAGCGATGCCCACCACGGTGGCCAGCCGCAGGACCCGCCAGCGCAGCCCGTCGTGGGCCGGGTCGCGGGCCAGCACGACCGAACAGCCCAGGACGAGCAGGTTGGACAGCACGGTGAAGTACGAGACGAACCTCGCCAGGCGAACGGGCAGATCGGGTCTGGAGGACTCGTTGAGGACCGCCTCACCGTTGACGATGAGCGCGAGCTGCCACAGGACGGCGACCAGGGCGACGACTGCAACCACGGCGTGCACCGCCCTGGCGGAGGTGGGCTTCACGCGCCCAACGGTAGCGGCGCGGTCAGCGGTCGAGGATGCGGTCAGCGGTCAGCGGTCGAGGATGCGGTCAGCGGTCAGCGGTCGAGGATCGTCACGACGAAACCGGCGTGGTCCTGGCTCACCTCGTCGAGGACGCCCGCGATGTCCTCGAAGGTCTCGTGGTGGTCTCGGCGCAGGCTCGCGGCGCCGTCCCACACGAGGTGGCGCGCTCGCGCGCCGTCCAACGGCTGCTCGGCGAAGTCGTGGAGGCAGTCGGCGAGGGCATCGAGGTTGCGGCCGAACCAGTCCGGGAAGTCCAACACCTCCGCGAACAGGTCGAGGCTCTCCGCCTTGGTGGCGCCGGCAGGGACGACGCAGACATCGTCACCGTAGCGCTGGGCGTCCCGCACGACCTCGGCGACGCGCACGTCAGGTCCCAGGATGCGGATCACCGGACACCACCCTGGAGGACGCGGAAGGACGCATGGTCACCGGTCCAGCAGACGAGCAGCACCAAGCTCATCGCGAGCAGCACCAGCGCGAGGCGCACGGGTCTGCTCTGGACGGCCGACATGCTCCCGACCATAAGGCAGCCTTCGACGTCCCCGCACCCGGCGACTCGGCGCTCGATGCCCGATCATCCCTGACCGGTCACCTTCTCGCGGGTGAGGGCACGCCTACTCCTGGAAGACGCGCTCCTCGATGAGCTGCTCCTCGACGACCCGTCCAGCCGGCTCGAACCGGCCCTGGTCGAACCGCTTCTGGAACTCCAGCTCGAGGTGGTCGGCGCCGTTGCGGTTCTTCTCGATCGACATGACGACCCAGTGGCGGAACCGCTCGGCGTTGCCCAGGTGGTAGACGAGGTGGTGCTTGGCGACGATGTCGTACTTGTCATTGAGGATGAGCACGACGTCGGCCTCGTAGGCAAGCGCCGACGAGCCACGCAGGTCGTTGACCCGCATCCGTCGACCGGCCACCAGGCTGGACTTGTCGGCGGCCACGATCGCCAGGACCGGGACGCCGAGCTCGAGCGCCATGTCCTTCAGTCGTTCGACGACGATGGAGACTCGCTCCTCCTCTCCACTGGCACCAGCCACGGGCACCTTCTGGAGGTAGTCGACCAGGACCAGCGGCGGTCGCCCATCGATCTCGATGATCTCGGCCACCGCGGCGCGGATCTCGTCGAGCGTGGTGTGCATCCCGCTCGAGGTGTGCACGTGCAGTCGTTGGCCATAGCTCTCGAGAGCCTCGACGGCCTCCATGCCGCCCACGGTCTCACCGAAGCGCTCGCGCATCGACTTGGTGCGGCTGTGCCTGGCTTCGAAGCCGGCCCTGATCTTGTTCAGGCCGACGGCGTCGGTGCCGGCGATGGCTCCCGCCTCGATCGCGATGAGTCGTTCGAGGATGCTGTGGGCGTCGTGCTCGTACGAGAACAGCACCGCGCTGCGGTTGGCGGCGACGGCGTTGCGCAGCATCTGTAGTGCCATCGCCGTCTTGCCCAGGCCCTGGGGCCCGCCGAGCAGGACCAGCTCACCCGAGCGGAAGCCACCGGTCAGGGCCACGTCGAGGGCGTCGAAACCGGTCGGCCAGACCCGCGCTCCGGCGGTCTGCCCCAGCCGCAGCTTCTCGTCCGTCTCGACCAGGACATCGGCGAGCGATCGCAGTCGTCCTGCGTTGCGCGACTGCACTGGCTGTTCACCCGTGATGGACAAGACACTCGCTCCCGCTGGTTCAGCGCTGGTCATGCGACAGATTGAACCCTCGATGTGCCTCCGGTGGAACCGGTTCGGTCAACTTTGGCACCGAACGGATGACCCCAGTTCGGCTGTTAAGGGGCAATTCCGACATAGGTGGTCTCGAGGTACTCCTCAATGCCCTCGAAGCCGCCCTCGCGGCCGAAGCCGGAGGCCTTGACGCCTCCGAAGGGGGCGGCCGGGTTCGAGATGATCCCTTGGTTGATGCCGATCATCCCGTACTCCAGCGCCTCGCTGACCCGGATCACCCGGCCGAGGTCGTTCGTGTAGACGTACGACGCGAGGCCGAACTCGGTGCTGTTGGCCTTGGCGATCGCCTCGGCCTCGGTGCGGAAGGTGGCGATCGGGGCCACCGGTCCGAAGATCTCCTCGCTCATGACCCGCGCCGTCATGGGCACCCCGCTGATCACCGTCGGCTCGAAGAAGTAGCCCCGGCCCTTGACCTGCCCCCCGCCGGTCAGGACCGTGCCACCCTTGGCCCTGGCGTCCTCGACCAGCTCGCTGACACCGTCACGCGCCTTGGCGTCGATGAGCGGACCGACGTCGACGCCCTTCCTGGTGCCCTTGCCGAGCGTCAGACCAGCCATCCGCGCGGCGAACTTCTTCGCGAACTCGTCAGCGACGCTCTCGTGCACGAAGAAGCGGTTGGCCGCCGTGCACGCCTCGCCGATGTTGCGCATCTTGGCGAGCATCGCGCCGTCCACCGCGTGGTCGAGGTCGGCGTCCTCGAACACGATGAAGGGGGCGTTGCCACCGAGCTCCATAGAGACCCTCAGCAGCTGCTCGGCCGACTGCTCGACCAGTCGGCGACCGATCCCGGTCGACCCCGTGAAGGTGAGCTTGCGCAGCCTCGAGTCGCGGATGAGGGGTTCCATCACGTCACCGGTGTGGGAAGTGGTCACGACGTTGAGGACACCTGCGGGCAGCCCACAGTCGCGCAACAGCTCTGCCAGCGCGAGCATCGTCAGCGGCGTCTGGCTGGCCGGCTTGACGACCATGGTGCAGCCGGCCGCGATGGCCGGACCGATCTTGCGCGTGCCCATCGCCAGCGGGAAGTTCCACGGCGTGATCATCAGGGTGGGACCGACGGGCTTCTTCATCGTGAGCAGGCGGGTCGCGCCGTTGGGCGCCGTGGACCAACGACCGTGGATGCGGACGGCCTCCTCGGAGAACCAGCGGAAGAACTCGGCGCCGTAGGTCACCTCACCGCGCGACTCGACCAGCGTCTTGCCCATCTCGAGGGTCATCAGCGTGGCCAAGTCCTCGGCCCGCTCGGTGATCCGTTCGAACGCGGCACGAAGGATCTCGCCCCGGTCGCGGGGCGGGGTCCGGGCCCAGTCCGCCTGGGCCGCAACGGCTGCATCGAGCGCGGCCTTGCCATCGGCCACCGTCGCATCGGCGACGTGGGCGAGCGTGGCACCGTTCGATGGATCCTCGACGGCAAGGGTCCCCCCACCCGTGGCGTCGCGCCACGCCCCGCCGATGAACAGTCCCTTGGGGACCGAGTCGATGAGTGACTTCTGAGTGGTGGCCATCAGCCGTGGTCCTCCGGTGCGTGGTCGTGCGTTGCGTGGGTGTGGTGGTGCTGAGGGATGTGTCCCTCGGGAATGGCTCCGTTGCGCCCCGCCAGCAGCGGTTGCGACGGGTCCCAGCGAGTCCCCTCCCGCTCGTCCTGCCGTTTGCGTGCGATGGCCGAAAGGGCTTCGAGGACAACGCGGTTCGCGAGCGCGGCAGTGATGTCCGCGTGGTCGTAGGGCGGGCTCACCTCGACGATGTCGACACCGACGACCGGCAGCTCCAGGCAGATCCGCCGCACGGCGTCGAGGAGCTGTCGGGCCGAGAGCCCACCGGGCTCAGGGGTGCCCGTGCCCGGCGCATGGCCCGGGTCGCAGACGTCGATGTCCACCGACAGGAAGACACCGTCGCAGTCGTCCGCGGCGATGGTGAACGCCTCGGAGAGCACCTCGTCGAGGCCCCGGTGGACGATCTCCGTCATCTCGAACGACCGCATCTTCTGACCGGCCATCCAGTCGAGCGTCTCGGGCGGCGGCCAGTAGCCCCTCAGCCCGACCTGCAGGAACCGGTCGCCTCGCAGCGCACCCGACTCGATGAGCCGGCGCATCGGCTGACCGTGCCCCCACAGGGAACCGAACTCGATGTCACCGGTGTCGGCGTGCGCGTCGAAGTGGATCATCGAGATGCGACCGTGGCCCAGGACGTTCGCGACGCCCTTGGCGTCCGGGAAGGCGATCGAGTGGTCGCCTCCGAGGACGACGGGTATGGCGCCCGCTCGCGTGACGCGCTCGACAGCGGCCTCCAACTTGGGCAGCGACCGCTCGATGTCGCCGGAGTACATCTCGACGTCGCCCGCGTCGACGACCCGGAGGTCGACGAGGCCGTCGGTCCGCAGCGCCAACGAAGGGCGCGACCCGTCGTGGGGCAGGTAGTCGGTCATCCGGATCGCCTGGGGCCCGAAGCGCGTCCCGGGACGGTGCGAGGTGCCCCCGTCGAAGGGCGCACCGAGGATCACGACGTCCGCATCGGCATACGTGCTCTCGTCATCGAGGTCGCAGCGGTCCACGCCGAGGAAGGTGAAGTCGGGGCCGTACTGCTGCCCGTATCGCGTCATGATTCGACCCTAGTGCCGTTTGCAGGTCATGGAATCAGCGGTCTTCCAGGCCCCAGGGGGAGCCGTACCCGTCGGGCTTGGGCGCGGACAGGAGCTCGAGGAACGGCACCGCGTCGAAAGCCTCCGGGCCGAGGATGCCGGACCCGCTCCAGGTGCCGTTCGCCAACAGCTCCAAGGCCACCACGGGGTTGACCGCGGTCTGCCAGACGACGCACTGGGCGCCGTACTCGCGCATCGTCTCCTCGTTGTCCACCACGTGGTAGAGGTAGGTGCTGCGCGGCTGACCGTCCTTGCCGGTGCCCGTGACCCAGACACCGGCGCAGGTCTTGCCCTTCATCCGCGGGCCGATGGTGGCCGGATCGGGCAGCACCGCGGCGACGACGTCGCGGGGCGACACCTGAAGGCCCTTGACCGTGACGGGATCGGTGCCGTCGAGGCCGAGCGTGTGCAGGGTGCGCAGGATGGTGATGAGCTCGTCACCGAGGCCGTACTTGAAGGTCACCCGCTGCGCGTCGAGCCAGCGGGGCATGAGGAGCACCTCCTCGTGCTCGACGTGAACGCATTCCACGGGTCCGATGCCTTCGGGGAAGTCGAAGACCTCCGGCTCGCTGAAGGCCGGCAGGGTGAAGAAGCCAGCCTCGACGGCTCCCCCACCAGCGTCGGCCCGTGAGCGCTCCCACACCACCGGCGGGTTGAGGCACTCCTCGATGATGGTCCACATCGAGAAGCTCGGCGCGAAGGTCTCGTTGCCGTCCTCGTCGAGGACCGCGAGGTTGGCCCCGTCACGCGTGCCGAGCTCCTCGATCCTCGAGAAGAGGTGGTCGGACGCATAGCGCGCAAGGACGTCCGACAGCCCGGGCTCGACACCGATCCCGAGCAGGGCCAGCTGCCCGGACTCCTCCCACTCCCCCGCCATGGCGAACTGCTCGTCACCGAGCTTGACGCCGACCTTGGCGTAGGGCTCCTCCGGGTGCCGACGGGACAGGCTCATGGCCATGTCGAGGTAGCCCGCACCGGCCGCGAGGGCGCCGCGGAAGATCGGCATGACGAACCTCGGGTCGACGGCGTTGAAGACGTGCGTCGCGCCGTGCTCGCGCGCCAGCGCCGCCACGGCGTCCCCGTCGGACGCGTCGACCTGCGCGGCGACGAGCCGCTGCTCGCCGTGGCGCCTGGCCGTTGCCGCCGCGACCGTGGCCTGAGCGCGACCGAGGTCGTAGTCGGCCACGACGAAGGACTCGAAGAAGTCCCGTTCGACGGCGATGCGTGCGGCAGCGTCACCGACGCCGCCGGCGCCGATCATCAGGATGCGCATGCTGGATCAGGCTGCTTTCTGACGTCGGCTGGAGAGGAGCTGTCCGCCGATTACGAACGCGAGGGCCGCCAGGAACATGACGGTGCCGATGACGTTGACCTGGACCGGGACCCCGCGTTGGGCCGCGCCCCAGACGAACATCGGGAAGGTGATCGAGCTGGGTGAGGCGTTGAAGTTGGTGATGATGTAGTCGTCAAAGCTGAGCGAGAAGGCCAGCAGCGCTCCCGCAGCGATCCCGGGGGCCGCCAACGGCAGGGTCACCCGCAGGAACGTCTGGGCGGGTGTGGCGCCCAGGTCGGCCGCCGCCTCCTCGAGCCGCGGGTCGAGCGTGGCCACCCTCGCCTTCACCGCGACCACCACGAACGAGACGCAGAACATGATGTGCGCGATGAGGATCGCCGTCGCACCCGAGGGGATCCCCAGCATGAGGAACAGGGTCAGCAGGCTGGAGCCCATGACGACCTCGGGCGTGGCCATCGGGACGAAGATGAGCAGGTTCGTCGCAGCCCGCCCGCGGAACCGGTAGCGGCCGAGAGCGAGGGCGACCATCGTGCCGAGGACGGTGGCAACAACGGAGGCAGTCACCCCGATCCGCAGACTCAGACCCAGCGAGCTGCAGATCCCGGGAGACCCGCACGGGTTCGTCCACGCGTCCGTCGAGAAGCGTGCCCAGTTGTAGTTGAACTTGCCCACCGGGTCGTTGAAGGAGAACACCGCCACGACGACGTTCGGGATGAGCAGGTAGAGCAGCACGGCGAACGCCGCGAAGGCGACGAGGTGCCGGCGAACCCAGGCGAGGACGGCCATGTCAGACCAGCTCCTCGGTGCCGGCCTTGCGCACATAGGCCGCGACCAGGGCGACGATGAGGATGAGCAGGATGAACGACAGCGCGGCGGCCAGGGGATAGTCGAGCACCCGCAGGAACTGGCTGTCGATGACCTGGCCGATCATCACGGTCTGGGTGTTGCCCAGCAGCCGCGAGTTGATGAAGTCACCCGCGGCGGGGATGAAGGTGAGCAGCGTGCCGGCCACGACCCCGGGCAACGACAGCGGCCACGTGACCCGTCGGAAGGCCTCTCGGGGAGAGGCGTAGAGATCGCCGGCCGCCTCGACGAGGCGACTGTCGAGGCGCTCCAGTGACGCGTAGAGCGGCAGGATCATGAAGGGCAGGAAGTTGTAGGTGAGTCCGCAGATCACGGCGAACTTGGACGCCAGGAGCGTGTCGTTGTCGGTGAGGCCCACGGCCTGCAACAGGCTCGTGAAGCCGGTCGACTGGGCCAACGCCACCACCGGGCCGTCGTCGGACAGGATGTTGCGCCACGCCAACGTGCGGATCAGGAAGCTGGTGAAGAACGGCGCGATGACCAGGACGAGCAGGATGTTCTTCCAGCGACCGGCCTTCTGCGCCATGAAGTACGCCAGCGGGTAGCCGAGCAGCAGCGCGAGGATCGTCGCAGTGCCGGCGTAGCCGATCGAGCGCAGCAGGTGTGGCCAGTAGCGCTGGAAGGCGTCGGCGTAGATGCCCACGTTGCCCGTGAACGTGTAGCCCTCGTCGACGTTGCCCTCCTGCAGCGACTGGGACCCCAGCGTGATCATGGGCGCGACGAAGAAGACCATCAGCCACAGCAGACCGGGGGCGAGCAGTGCGTAGGGAACCCAGCGACCCCGGCGGACCGGCTTGTTGACGGGTGTCCCCCCGCCGATCGCCGCAACCTCGGCCACTACCCCTCCTCCTCGACGCCGGCGTCGGCCGCCTGCGCCGCGTCCAGCGCGAACCCGTGCTCGGCCGCCCACGACACGGTGACGTCGTCACCCCGTCGCGCCCGACCCGACCCGTCGTTCTGCTGCACGACGGTGAGCTCCTGGCCCCACGGCATACGCACGAGGTATTGCGTCGCCACCCCCGAGAAGGACACGTCGGTGACCGTGCCGCTGAGGCGGTTCGGTCCACCGTGCTCCCCCAGTCGGAGCTTTTCGGGGCGCACCCCGAGCCAGATCTCCTTGGTGCCCTCGGGCAAGTGGTCCGCCGCCACCGTGAGGGCCGTGTCGTATGCCGTGACCGGCACCTCCGCGCCCGTCGCACCACCTGTCACCGTTGCCTTGAGCAGGTTGGACTGCCCCAGGAAGTTGGCCACGAAGGTCGACGCGGGACGCTCGTAGAGCGTGGCCGGGTCGCCGAGCTGCTCGATGCGGCCGGCGTTCATCACCGCGATGGTGTCGGCCATGGTCATGGCCTCTTCCTGGTCGTGGGTGACGTGGATGAAGGTCAGGCCGACCTCCTGCTGGATCCGCTTGAGCTCGATCTGCATCTGGCGGCGCAGCTTGAGGTCGAGGGCGCCGAGGGGCTCGTCGAGCAATAGCACGTCGGGACGGTTCACCACGGCGCGGGCGAGCGCGACGCGCTGCTGCATGCCGCCGGACAGCTGCGCCGGCTTCTTCCTCGCGACCTCGCCGAGCTGGACGAGCTCGAGGACTTCCCTGGCCTTGGTCTTCGCGGCCTTGTCGCCCCGGCGCTTGAGCCCGAACTCGACGTTGTCGATCACGCTCATGTGCGGAAACAGCGCGTAGGACTGGAACACCGTGTTGACGTTGCGCTGGTGCGCCTTGGTGTCGGTGATGTCCTTGTCGCCGATGTGGATCCGCCCACCACTGGGCTGCTCGAGCCCGGCCACCATCCGCAGCGTCGTGGTCTTGCCACAGCCCGACGGGCCGAGCAGCGCGAAGAAGGAGCCCTGAGGGATCACGAGGTCCATGGGATGGACCGCGGTGAAGGTGTCGAACTGCTTGGTCAGACCGGTCAGCCGCAGGTCCCCGGACGTCTCCGTCGCCATCAGCCCGTCGCCAGGTTGGTGAACATGCGGGTGTACTCGGACTCTTCCTTGGCGCTGAGGTCCCGGAACTTCTTCGCCTTGGACAGGGTCTCGGTCGAAGGGAAGATGAGCTGGTTGGCACCCAGGCTCTTGTCGATCGCCACCACCGCGTCCTTGGTGCCGGCCACCGGCGAGATGTAGTTGACCCAGGCCTCGACCTCACCCATCACCTTGGGTTCGTAGTAGTAGTTGATGAGCTTCTCGGCGTTCTTCTTGTGCTTGGCCATCGCGGGAATGACGAAGTTGTCCGACCACAGGGTGTATCCGGCGGCGGGGAGCGTCAGGCCGAGCTCGGGGGCGTCGAGCCCGAGCGATGCCACGTCACCGGACCAGGCGACGCAGGCGGCGATGTCACCGGCGCTGAGCCCGTCGGTGTACTCGTTGCCGGTGAACTTCTGGATCTGGCCCGCGTCCTTGGCCTTCTGGATCATGTCGATCGCGGCCTTGAAGTCGGCATCGGTGAAGTTCGACGGGTCCTTGCCCTGGTCGAGCAGGACGAGGCCGACGGTGTCGCGCATCTCCGAGAGCAGGGTGACCTTGCCCTTGAGCGACGGGTCAGTCAGCAGCTGGGTGATCGTCTCGATCTTCTTGCCGCCGGTCGCCTTCGTGTTGTACCCGATGCAGGCGAAGCCGGCCTGCCACGGCAGGGAGTACTTGCGTCCGGGGTCGAAGGACACGTCCTGGAAGGCGGCCTCGAGGTTCTTGGCGTTCGGGATGTTGGCCTTGTCGAGCGGCTGCACGTAACCCTGTCGGATCAGCCGGGCCACCATCCAGTCGGTGGAGCACCAGACGTCGCGACCAGTGTCCTGACCACCGGCCAGCAGCGGCCGGACCTTGGCGTAGAACTCGTCGTTGTCGTTGTAGTCCTCGGTGTAGTTGACCTTGATCCCGGTGGCCTTCGTGAAGGCATCAAGGGTCGGTCGGCTCTTCTCGTCCTCCGAGACGTCGATGTACTGCTGCCAGTTCGACCAGTTGATGACCTTGTCCGTGTCGGACATGTCCTGCGCTGCCTTGGCCGTGGGCGCGGTGGTGCTGCTGCCCGAGTTCGTGGCCGTCTTGCCCTTGGAGCCGCACGCCGCCAGGGCGGTGACTCCGAGACCGGCGGAACCGACCATCAGGGTGCGCCGACTCAGCACGCCACGCAGGAAGGCTGCCTGCATGGGGGTGACGGGGGTCTGTTCGTTCATCGATCTCTCCTGCGGGGTGAGGGTGTGCGTCGGGGGCGTGGACCGCGTCATGGTGCGCGCGGGTGGCTCAGCTGTCGATGTTGGCCATAACGTGCTTGATGCGGGTGTAGTCCTCGAAGCCGTACATGGACAGGTCCTTGCCGTAGCCGGACTTCTTGAACCCGCCATGGGGCATCTCGGCGACGATCGGGATGTGCGTGTTGATCCAGACGCAGCCGAAGTCGAGCGACTTGGACACCCGCATCGCCCGGCCGAAGTCCTTGGTCCAGACGCTCGAGGCCAGTCCGTAGTCGACCCCGTTGGCCCACCGCAGCGCCTCCGCCTCGTCGGTGAAGCGCTGGACGGTGATGACCGGGCCGAAGATCTCGTCCTGGATGGCCTCGTCGTCCTGCTGCAGCCCCGAGAGCACAGTCGGCTCGAGGAAGAAGCCGTCGCCCAGGCTGGACATCCGGTGTCCGCCGGCGGCGACCGACGCGTGGTCGGGCAGCCGCGACAGGAACCCTTCGATGCGCTCGAGCTGGCCACGGTTGTTGACGGGGCCGAGCAGCGCGTCGTCGTTGTCGGGCAGACCGACCGTCGCGGAGTTCTTGGCGTACTCCCCCAGGGCCGCGACGAAGTCGTCGTGGATGCGCGGAGCGGCCAGCACCCGGGTCGCGGCCGTGCAGTCCTGCCCCGCGTTGAAGTAGCCGGCGATGGCGATGCCCTCGACCGCCGCCTCGATGTCGGCGTCGTCGAAGACGATGACAGGGGCCTTGCCGCCCAGCTCGAGGTGGACCCGCTTGAGGTTGCGGCTGGCACTCTCGGCGACCTGCATGCCGGCCCGGACGGAACCGGTGATGGCGACGAGGGCGGGGGTCTTGTGCTCGACGACCGCGCGGCCGGTGTCACGGTCACCGGTAACGACGTTGAAGGTGCCCGGTGGCAGGAACTCGGAGGCGATCTCGGCCATCAGCAAGGTCGTCTCGGGAGTCGTGTCGGACGGCTTGAGGACGATGGTGTTGCCGGCGGCCAGTGCCGGACCGATCTTCCAGACCGCCATCATCATCGGGTAGTTCCAGGGGGTCACCTGGCCGACGACCCCGATCGGCTCACGGCGGACCCAGCTGGTGTGGCCCTTCATGTACTCACCCGCGGCGCGCCCCTCGAGCACCCGCGCTGCGCCGGCGAAGAAGCGCAGCTGGTCGACCATCGGCGGGATCTCCTCGCTCGCCGTGAGGGCGTGCGGCTTGCCGGTGTTCTCCGACTCGAGCTTCACGAACTCGTCGGCGCGCTTCTCGATCGCGTCGGCGAACTTGAGCAGTGCCTGCTGCCGCTCGCTCGGCGTGGTCTGCCCCCACTCCTCGAAGGCCTTGGCTGCGGAGGCGTAGGCGGCGTCGACGTCGTCCGCGGTCGAGATGGGGGCCGTGGCAACCACCTGGGCGGTGACCGGGCTGACGATGTCGGAAGTCGCATCGCTGCGCGCCTCCACGAACTCGCCGTTGATGAAGTTGCGCAGGACGCGGGGGCCCGCGGACGTGGCAGTCACTGATGCTCCAATGCGGATCGGGTACTGATTCCGGTGTCTGGCACTGTAGCCGCCCCACGGCGGATTTCAATAGGTTCGGACCCTTGGAATGCGGAAAGCGTTGCGATTTTGGTGCGAAGGCGACCGATTCCGTCGTGTTGGGACTTGCGCGAAGCGCTTCCGAAGGACACCATGGCCACCGTGACCCGGCCCGCCAGCACCAGCAGCGATGTGCGCCTCGACGACGTGTCGAAGGCGATCATCGAGCAGCTGCAGGTGGACGGTCGGCAGTCCTACGCGACGATCGCCAAGCGCGTGGGCCTGTCCGAGGCAGCGGTGCGCCAGCGCGTGCAGCGGCTCCTCGACCAGGAGGTCATGCAGATCGTCGCGGTCACCGATCCACTGCAGGTGGGCTTTCGCCGTCAGGCCATGATCGGCATCCGCGTCGACGGCGACCTGCTACCGGTCGGCGATGCCCTGACCGCCATGTCGGAGGTGTCCTACGTCGTCACGACGGCAGGCTCCTTCGACCTGCTGGCCGAGGTCGTCTGCGAGGACGACGCCGAGCTGCTCGACCTGCTGACCCGGCGCATCCGCACCCTCCCGGGGGTGCAGACCACCGAGACGTTCGTCTACCTGAAACTCAACAAACAGCACTACAACTGGGGTACTCGATGACCACTGACCTGTCCATCTTCGAACCGTCCAGCGACACGCACACCCCGCTGGGCACGCTGCACAGCGAGGCCGCCCGCGACCACCTCTGGATGCACTTCACCCGCCACTCGGTCTTCGAGGACCGCAGCGAGGGCGGACTGGGCCACAGCGTCCCCATCATCACCCGCGGCCAGGGTCACAAGATCTGGGACGACCGCGGCAACGAGTACATCGACGGGCTCTCCGGGCTCTTCGTCGTCCAGGTCGGCCACGGCCGCGAGGAGCTCGCCGAGGCGGCCGCCAAGCAGGCGAAGGAGCTGGCCTTCTTCCCCCTGTGGTCCTACGCCCACCCCCGCGCCATCGAGCTGGCCGAGCGCCTGGCCGCGGGCGCTCCCGGTGACCTCAACCGCGTGTTCTTCACGACGGGTGGAGGCGAGGCCGTCGAGACGGCCTGGAAGCTGGCCAAGCAGTACTTCAAGCTGATGGGCAAGCCCACCAAGCACAAGGTCATCAGCCGCGCGGTCGCCTACCACGGCACTCCCCAGGGAGCCCTGTCCATCACCGGCATCCCCGCGGCCAAGGAGATGTTCGAGCCGCTCGTGCCCGGCGCCTTCAAGGTCCCGAACACCAACTCCTACCGCGCCCCGGAGCACCTGCGCGACGACGACAAGGCGTTCGGCCGCTGGGCCGCCGACCGGATCGCCGAGGCCATCGAGTTCGAGGGCCCCGACACCGTGGCCGCCGTCTTCCTCGAGCCGGTGCAGAACTCCGGTGGTTGCTTCCCGCCGCCGGCCGGCTACTTCGAGCGGGTCCGCGAGATCTGCGACGAGTACGACGTCCTGCTGGTCTCCGACGAGGTGATCTGCTCGTTCGGCCGGATCGGCTCGATGTTCGCCTGCGACGACTTCGGCTACGTGCCCGACATCATCACCTGCGCCAAGGGCATGACCTCGGGATACTCCCCCATCGGCGCGATGATCGCCAGCGACCGGCTCTTCGAGCCGTTCAAGAAGGGGACGACCTACTTCCCGCACGGCTACACCTTCGGCGGCCACCCGGTCAGCGCGGCAGTGGCGATGGCCAACCTCGACATCTTCGAGCGCGAGGGCCTGAACCAGCACGTGAAGGACAACGCCCCCAAGTTCAGGGCCACGCTCGAGAAGCTGCTCGACCTGCCGATCGTCGGCGACGTCCGCGGAGCCGGCTACTTCTACGGCATCGAGCTGGTCAAGGACAAGGAGACCCGCGAGACGTTCAACGACGCCGAGTGCGAGCGGCTGCTGCGCGGCTACCTGTCCAAGGCGCTGTTCGACGCCGGCCTCTACTGCCGTGCCGACGACCGCGGCGACCCGGTCATCCAGCTCGCGCCGCCCCTGATCATCGGGCAGACCGAGTTCGACGACATCGAGTCGCGCCTCCGCTCGGTGCTCACCGGGGCGGAGAAGCACCTCTGACGCGCGTCGACGGCCCGTGACCGAACCCCTGTGGTCCAGTGACGGACATGAGGAGGGCCCGTATGCCGCGTCGCCGGCAGACGGGCCCTCCTCACCTGCCCTCCCGGCCCGCGCCGACGTGGTCGTCGTCGGCGGCGGGTTCACCGGGCTGTGGACCGCCCACTACCTGCTGCTGGCGGACCCCTCGCTCGACGTCCTGGTCCTCGAGGCCGAGCAGGTCGGCTTCGGTGCGAGCGGGCGCAACGGCGGCTGGGTGTCCGCGCTGTGGCCGGTCGGTCCCGAGGCCCTGTCCCGCAGCCGGGGTCGCAGCGCCGCCGTGGCCATGTTGGAAGAGCTGCGACACACCGTCGACGAGGTCGGCAGGGCAACGGAATCGGCGGGGATCGAGTGCGGATTCCGCAAGGGTGGCTCCCTCGCCCTGGCGCGGTCCGACGCCCAGGCCGTCAGGGCGCAGGCCGAGGTGGCGCACGCCGAGCAGTGGGGCACCGGCACCCGGTGGCTCGATGCCGCGGAGGCGACCGAGCGGCTGGCTGCCAGCCGGGTCCAGGGCGGGACGTTCACCCCGCACTGCGCGCGGGTCCATCCGCGGCTGCTCGTCGACGGCCTGGCCGCGACCGTGCGGTCGCAGGGCGCCGAGGTGGTCGAAGGGGTGCGGGTCAGCACCATCGAGCCGGGTCGCGCCACGCTGTCCGACGGTCGTCACGTCGTTGCCCGCCACGTCATCCGGGCCACCGAGGCGTGGACCCCCCTACTCCCGGGCGAACGCCGCACGGTCGCCCCGGTCTACTCGCTCGTGGTCGCCACCGAACCCCTCACGGCAGCGCAGTGGGAGTCGATCGGGCTCGCCGATCGCGAGGTGTTCAGCGACCACCGTCACGTCATCATCTACGGCCAGCGCACCGCCGACGGCCGACTGGCGTTCGGCGGGCGAGGAGCGCCCTATCACTACGGGTCGCGCATCAGGCCCGAGTTCGACCACGAGCCAACTGTTTTCGCCGACCTCCGCGCGACCCTCACCGACCTGCTCCCCCAGGTCGAGGGCGCCCGCTTCACCCACGCCTGGGGCGGCCCGCTCGGGATCGCCCGCGACTGGCACCCGTCCGTCGGCCACGACCAGTCCACCGGCCTGGGCTGGGCCGGTGGCTACGTCGGCGACGGGGTGGCGGCCGCGAACCTCGCGGGACGCACGCTGGCCGACCTGGTGACCGGCCGGCACACACCCCTCACCGAGCTGCCGTGGGTCGGGCACCGAAGCAGACGCTGGGAGCCCGAACCCCTCCGGTGGGCGGGCATCAACGCCGGTCTCAGGCTCGCCGACGCAGCCGACCGCGAGGAGGCCCGCACCGGCCGACCCGCCCGACTCGGCCGGCTACTCAGCGCACTCACCGGTCACTAGGGAAGACTCCACTCGTGTCGACCGCCCCAGCAGCCCTGTCACCCGCCGCCCTCGAGTTCGTCACGGCCCGACACCTGGCCACGCTCACGACGTTGCGGCCGGACGGGTCTCCGCACGTCGTGCCGGTCGGATTCACCTGGGACAGCGAGGCCCTCGTCGTCCGGGTGATCACCAGCGGCACCAGTCGCAAGGCGCGCAACGCCGCGCTCGGAGGTCGGGCCGTCGTGTGCCAGGTGGACGGCCGCCACTGGCTCTCCTTCGAGGGCACGGCGCGGGTGCTCACCGACGCGTCGGCAGTGGCCGACGCGGTCGACCGGTATGCCGGCCGTTACCGGGTGCCGCGTGAGAACCCCGAGCGCGTCGTGGTGGAGATCGCCGTCGACCGCGTGCTCGGCAACGTCTAGCTGGCGGCCGCTACGGGCCGGACTCGGGGTCAGTCGGCGGGAACGGCTCCAGCGCCAGCCTGAGGTAGTACAGGGGCGCGTCGCCCCACTCGGCCAGCTCGTCGGGCTGCGCACCGACGACGGCGCCGAGCCACGTGAAGGACCGGTTGACCGCGTGGGTGACCATCGCCGGGGCCATCAGGGACTCGAGCGCATCGGCATCGATGACGTCGGACCAGACCGAGGCGTAGGCGTCGAGGATCTCGGCCCACGGATGGTGGGTCACCCGGGTCGCGAAACCGTAGGGCACCGCCAGGACCTCCAGCACGTGTGCCCACTGCGCATCACCGAAGTCGAAGAAGCGCAGGCCGTCGTCCAGGGCGAACACGTTGCGGGGGTGCAGGTCACCGTGCTGCAGGCTCGAGGGCATCGGCGCTGCGAGCAGGGCCTCCACGGCGGCGTCCACCACTGCCGACTGACCACGCAGCGACTGCGCCTCGTCAGCTGGGAGATGCGACGGATGGTCGGTGGGCAACGCCTCGAGCTCCCCCACGAGCCAGTCGAAGCGGGCCGGGACGGTGGCAGGTGAACAGTCGGGCAGACCCTGCTCGACCAGCGTCCGGCCGTGGCCGGCCACCCGGCGCTGGACCCGTGCCGCCAGGGCGACGACGGCCTTCCAGTCCGCCAGCGTGGCGTCGTGGCTGTCGCCCAGGGTCAGCCCGCGGTCGGCCGTCATCATCCAGCCGCGGTCGGCGTCGATGGCCAACGGCGCTTCGACCTCTGCCGGCTCCAGCTCCGCGAGGGCCAGGTGGACGGCAGGCTCGAACGCGGCCGAAGGGCAGTTGGCCTTGAACCACACCCTGCCCCGGTCGCTCGGCACGACGAGCTGGGTCGACCACGGTCGGATCCGCGGCTGCTCGATGTCGCCCGTCACCCCCAGGCCGACCGCCGCGAGCTCGTCGGTGATCCACCGCGTCGCCTCGCTGCGCCAGCCGGCGGTGGCCACCCACTGCGAGAACCCGACGTCCATGGCCCGACTCTAGACAGGCCCTGGCCGCGTCTAGAGTCAGGCCATGGACGGCGCCCGCAGGAGCACCCCCGACCCCGAGGTGGAAAACCTCGCCGACCTCGACGCCGTGCTCTCCTCGGGCCGCCCGCTGACGGGGCTCCGCTTCCAGGACCTCGACCTCACGGGCTACGAGGATCGCCTGCTCGCACGCACGGACGTCGAAGGGCTCGTGGTCCTCGGTGGGCGCCTCTCTCCCGCCCTGGGCGCCCATCTCGGTGCGCACCGCGCACTGGTCTTTCCCACAGACCCGCACGCTCCGATCGACCCCTATCGCGCCTCGCTCTACACCGCCGACGAGCTCTACGCGGGGCTCGCTGACGGCGGGTACGAGTCGACACCGGATTTCCTTGCCTACCAATGGATGCGGGATGGCGCCGTGCACCGCGACGCTTTCGTCACCCTGCTGAGGGCGATCCACGACGACTCCATCACTGACGCCCTGGACGAGTTCGTCGCAGCCCGCCCAGTCGTCGGCGTCATGGGCGGCCATGCCCTGGCGCGCGGCACCTCTGCGTATGCCGCGGCGGCGGCACTGGGGCGTTCCCTCGCTGCCGGAGGCCTCGTCGTCGCCACCGGCGGCGGACCCGGTGCCATGGAGGCCGCCAACCTCGGAGCCCTCGCCCGCGACGAGTCCTCCCTCGGGGTGGCCCTCGACGAGCTTGCCTCGGTGCCGTCGTTCCGCCCGTCGGTCGCCGCCTGGGTGAGCTCAGCCCTGGCGGTGCGGGCGGAGCTGCCGCGTGCCGATGGCGCGGGCAGCCTCGGCATCCCCACGTGGTTCTACGGCCACGAACCGCCGAACGTCTTCTGCGACGGCATCGGCAAGTACTTCTCCAACGCGATCCGGGAGGACGGCCTCCTCGCCCGTGCCACCGCGGGGTTGGTGGTGCTGGAGGGAGCCGCGGGCACCGTGCAGGAGATCTTCCAGGCAGTCACCCCGCTCTTCTACGCACCGGGACAGACCCGGCTCGCGCCCCTCGTCCTCGTCGGACAGGAGTACTGGTCCGAGACGGTGCCGGTGTGGGCCGCGGTGCGCGCCCTCGGCCAGGAGCGAGGCCTGGGTTCGGTGATCCACCTGGTGGAGACGGCCGAGGAGGCCGCCCAGATCGTTCTCGCGTCGCCCCCCATGCGCACCGAGGAAGCTCCGTGAAGCTCGCTGACCTGGCCTCGCGGCAGCTCACCTACGAGCCGCGCGGCCTCACCCTGGACGGCCCACTGCCCCCGGGCTACCACCACCTCGAGGTGGAGCGGCGGCTGGGAGCCGGCGACGCGGCATACCGCCGGGCCAGTGAGTCCGTGATGACCTATGGGGCGCAACGAGGACTGGGCTTGCGGCCACAGGCGACCGCCCCGCGGGCCGCCGTGGGAGTCGAGATCCTCAGCCGTCTCCTCGTCGTCGGCGTGCCGTGCCGGATCGTCTGGGCCGTGGACGGCAACGAGCGCACCGGGTTCGGCTACGGCACCCTCGAGGGCCACATCGAGAGCGGCGAGGAGGGCTTCCTCGTGGAGCGCCGCGGTGCCGAGGTGTATGCCGTGGTGCGCGCCTACTCGCGACCCGGCGGCTGGCTGACGCGACTCGGCGGTCCGGTCTCGTGGTGGCTCCAGCGGGTAGCTGCAGCTGCGTACCTGCGCGCCCTGCAGCGAGCCGTGCGCGAGGATGGCTGAATGCCCCAACGCCTGAGTCTCGTGACCCTCCTCGTCCGCGACTACGACGAGGCCCTGGAGTGGTACCGCGACCGGGCCGGCTTCGACCTCGTCGAGGACACCGACCGCGGCGACGGCACCCGCTGGGTCGTCGTCCGCCCGGCTGGGTCAGACGCGACGCAGCTGCTGCTGGCCCGCGCCAGCACTCCCGAGCAGGAGGCCAGGCTCGGCGACCCCGGTGGCGGCCGCGTCATGTACTTCCTGGCGACCGACGACTTCGCTGCCGACCACGCACGGATGGTCGCCGCGGGGGTGCACTTCCGTGAGGAGCCGCGGCACGAGACCTACGGCAGCGTGGCGGTCTTCGAGGACCTCTACGGCAACGCCTGGGACCTCATCCAGCCCCGCTGACCTCGTCCCCACTCGCCCACACCGCTACCACACACAGAATTGGGGCCAGCTGGCCCGAGATCTGGCACCCCGTCCGCCGCTCGCGACGAACGGGGAGGGGCCTGATCAGTCGAAGACGATGGTGCGGCGGCCGCGCAGGACGACGCGGTGCTCGGCGTGCCACCGCAGGGCCCGGGCAAACGCCATGGCCTCCAGCTCCTGTCCCACCGAGGCCAGCTCGGCCGGGCTCATCCGGTGGTCCACCCGGCGAAAGTCCTGTTCGATGATCGGGCCCTCGTCGAGGTCGGCCGTGACGTAGTGCGCGGTCGCACCGATGACCTTGACCCCGCGGTCGTGGGCCTGGGTGTAGGGCTTGGCTCCCTTGAAGCTGGGCAGGAGCGAGTGGTGGATGTTGATGATTCGGCCCGGGAAGTCGGCGCACAGCTCGCTCGACAGGATCTGCATGTAGCGCGCGAGCGCGACCGTGTCGGCGGAGTAGTGCTCCACGAGGCGCCGCAGCTCCGCCTCCGCCGCCGGCTTAGTGTCGCGCGTGACCGGGACGTGGTGGAAGGGGATGCCGTGCCACTGCGCCAGCGCGCGGAAGTCCTCGTGGTTGGAGACGATGGCCGGCACCTCGATCGGCAGGGAGCCGCTCTCGACCCGGAACAGCAGGTCGTTCAGGCAGTGACCCTGCTGGCTCACCATGACCAGCACCCGGCGCCGCCGCGACAGGTCGTGCGCGGCATACGTCATCGCGAACTCCGTTGCCACGCCTGCCATCGCGGCGTCCAGGGCCGCCACCGGCAGGGAGGGACCTTCACGCAGGAGGTGCATCCGCAGGTGGAACTCCCCCGCCCTGAGGTCGGCGAACTGCTGGCTGTCGAGGATCGTCATCGACAGGTCCAGCATCACCCCCGAGACGGCGTGCACGATCCCGCGTCGATCCGCGCACGAGACGGTCAGGACGAACTCTCGGCCCGTCTCGGCAGGCATGGCAGGAGTGGCACTCACGCGGTCAGCCTAGGGGCGGACGGGAGGGCTACGGGCGGGTGACCATCACGATGCCGAGGCACATCTCGTCGGTGGTGCCCTCGCCCCAGACGATGTAGCGCTCCGGCTGGCCCTCGAACGAGGGCAGCTTGTCGCGCAGGCTCTGGTCGTGGGTGCACGACACCGTGAGAGTGTCCCCGATCTTCAGCCTGACGGGGGGGTTGACCGGGCGGCTCCCTTGGTCGTCGAAGTCCCAGATCGGGATGTCGAGGACGGTGCGCTCGTTGGCCTTGCCCTTGTTCACCGTGATCGAGATCTTGGTGCCGAGCAGGTGCATGTGCCCGGCCACCGCCCGGATCGTCGAGCCCTGGTTCACCGGCCGGGTGCAGGTCTGCGTCGGGCCCGCCTTGTTGCCGGGGCACAGCAGGTGCAGGGCGTCTCCCGCGCGGCTGGCGCCCCCGAACCGTCGCTGCACGTCGGCCATCGCTGCAGCCCGGTCGCACAGTGGGCCTGTCTTGCCCGGGCGGCACGGCACCTCGACGGGCGCCGGGAGCAGCACGGTCTGCAGGGTCTGGCGCGACCCGTCGTCAGCGGCCACCCGCAGCTTGGCGGCGCTCTGGTCGGGCGACCGTCCGACAAGGAGGTTGTAGTGGACCTGCATGATGATGCGCGAGCCGGCCTCGACCGGCATACCGAGATCGGGGGCGAGCACGCGCTCGCCGCCGCCGGGTGCCCACGCACCCAGCCACGGCGCGCCGTTGAGGCCGGCGCCCTGGCTCTCCACACCGGTGCCGCCGAAGCAGGTCCAGCCCTGGCCCCCCTGGCTGCTGTCCATCTTCTCCGCCGCCGCCACCTTGTCAGGCGGCACCCGGAACAGGATCACGTGGTGGACGACGTCGGGGTTGCCGGGCAGCACGTTGATGCCGGTCACGACGGACTTGGCGGTCAGGCCGGGGTCGAGCAGGAAGCAGCGGTAGTCGTCGGTGCCCGGGGCGGCCGGCGCCTTCGGGGTGTAGGCCGCGGGCATCCGGAGCGTGACGAAGCGCTCCCCCGAGCGCAGCGGCGCCTCAGGCGGCGCCGTGGCGCCAGCGTGCTGGTGACCTGACGAGGTCGTGGCGGTCGCCGGCGTCGAGGTCGCGGTCGCGGTCGCGGGCGGCGTCGGGGCGGCCACCGGCCCGGGGTCGGCGCTTGCGCAGCCCGTGAGGAGCAGCAGGACAGCCCCGAGAGTCGGGATGGGCGCACGCAGGATCACCGCACGAGCATAGGCAGATCACGCCCCCATCCGGTGCGAAATCGCGGCACCAGGCACCCCTGAGCGCGTGTGGTGCACACCACAGCGCAACGGGTCCCGGCAGGTGGGACGAGTTGCCCGCCGAGCGTCACGAAACGCCCTCGATCGCGTCTATTAACGCTCGAGAGCACGGCTTCAGGGGCGCCGGCTCACTACGCCGTCGAGGCGGCGAGCTGACCGCAGGCGCCGTCGATGTCCTGGCCCCGGGTGTCGCGGATCGTCGTCGGGATGCCGTGGGCGCGCAGCCGTTCGACGAACTGCTGCTCGACCCCGGGTCGCGAGGCCGTCCACTTCGACCCCGGCGTGGGGTTGAGCGGGATCGGGTTGACGTGCACCCAGCCGCGCCCCCGGGCGTTCAGCTTCTTGCCCAGGAGGTCGGCCCGCCAGGCGTGGTCGTTGATGTCCTTGATGAGTGCGTACTCGATGCTCACGCGCCGACCGGTCACCTCGTAATAGCGGTGAGCCGCATCGAGCGCCTCGTCGACGCTCCACCGGGTGTTGATCGGTACGAGCTCGTTGCGCAGGTCGTCGTCGGGCGCGTGCAGCGAGAGGGCCAGCGTGACCGGGATCCCCTCGGTGGCGAGCTTGTCGATCGCCGGGACCAGGCCGACCGTCGACATCGTGATGCCGCGCGCCGACATCCCCAGACCGTCCGGCGCAGGGTCGGTCAGCCGCCGGATCGCGCCGATCGCGGCCTTGTAGTTGGCCAGCGCCTCGCCCATGCCCATGAACACGACGTTGGAGATGCGGGTGGGACCGGTCACCTCGACCGGGCCGTCTCCTTCGGTGTCGTCCTCGTCGCCGAGCTCGGCTGGGTGCTCGGCCGCGTGCGCAGCCCGCCCCCCGACGCTGCCCGCGCCCTGCGCGAGCTCGCCGCTGCGCAGCAGGCGCGCGCCGTACACGACCTGCTCGACGATCTCGGCGGCGCTCATGTTGCGGGTGAGCCCGGCCTGTCCCGTCGCGCAGAAGGGACAGTTCATGCCGCAGCCGGCCTGGCTCGAGATGCAGATGGTCACGCGCCTCGGATAGCGCATCAGGACGGACTCGACGATCGCGCCGTCGTGCAGCCGCCAGGCGTTCTTGATCGTCATGCCGTCGTCGGCGGTGCGTTGCACGATGGGGGTGAGCAAGGTCGGGAGCAGGTCGGCCACGAGCTCGTCACGGATCGCCTTGGGCAGGTCGGTCATTTCCTCGGGCGAGGCGACCAAGCGCTCGAAGTAGTGCGTCGACAGCTGCTTGGCCCGGAAGCCCTTGTGTCCCAACGCCTCGACAGCCTCCTTGCGCTCTGCCGGAGACAGGTCGGCAAGGTGGCGGGGCGGCTTGCCCCGACGAGGGGCGGCGAAGGTGAGCTGGCCCGGTTGGGGGCGCTCGCTCGTGGGCTCGGGGAGGTCCGTGGTCATGATGCCCCCAGTCTCGCAGGTGAGCGCGTATGCCGTGCCCTCAGGCAGGGGGGACGACCCAGGCGAGCAGCGCCCAGGCAAGGGGCGCGACGAGCAGGACCGAGTCGAGCCGGTCCATGATCCCGCCGTGGCCGGGCAACAGCGTGCCCATGTCCTTGATACCGAGGTCACGCTTGATCGTGGACTCGGTGAGGTCACCGACGGTGGCGGCCACCGCTGCACTGGCTCCCAGCAGCGCGCCACCCCACCAGGGCCCGTCGAGCGTCAGCACCACCGCGATCGCGCCACCGACCACGCACGCGACCATCGAGCCGGCGAACCCCTCCCAGGACTTCTTGGGGCTGACCGACGGCGCCATGGGGTGCTTGCCGAACAGGACACCGAAGGCGTAGCCGCCGACGTCGCTGAGCACCGCGACGAGGATGAAGAGGAAGGCCCGGCGGGCGCCGTCGTGCGGCGTGGCCAGCATGAGGGCGGCGAAGCCGGCGAGGAACGAGGGGTAGACCGCGACGAAGAATCCCCCGGCGATGTCGCGGACCGCGTCGAGCACCCCGTCGGCGATGCGCCACAGCAGGATGCCGACACAGGTCAGACCGACGGTCACGACCAGCGCCTCGCCACCGCCGACGTAGGCCGAGACGAGCATGCTGACGCTGCCGACGAGACTGGGGACCAGCGGCACGTTGATCGACACCTGGGCCAACGCTCGACGCAGCTCCCACACGCCGACGGCGATGGCCACGATGATGATGCCGAGCATCAGCTCCTTGCGCAGGACCAGGGAGCCGATGATCAGTGCACCCAGGCCGAGGCCGACCCCGATCGCTGCCGGCAGATTGCGGCCCGCCTTCGACGGCCGGCCGCCCCGAGCCGACGCGCCGCCGGACCCGTTCGGAGCGCCACCATCGTGCGTGGGCCCCGGCGAGGGCGACCTTCCGGGCGCGCCAGAACCCGCGGCGTCGGAGGCGGTGCGGGCCGCGCGACGGTCGCGACGGGACTGGGGCATGTTCATGACCAGCGCTGGGTGAGGTGGAGGGCGAGCCGCTCAGACCTCGCGCAGCTCGGTCTCCTTGCCCTTCAGCAGCTCGTCGATGAGCTCGACGTACTTCTTGGTGCTCGCGTCCAGCTCCTTCTCGGCGCGGCTGCCGTCGTCCTCGCCGACGTCGCCGTCCTTGACCAGCTTGTCCAGCTCGTCCTTGGCCTTGCGGCGGACGTTGCGGATCGACACCTTGGCGTCCTCGCCCTTGTGTCGAGCCAGCTTGACGTAGTCCTTGCGACGCTCTTCGGTGAGCATGGGCAGCACGCAGCGGATGACGTTGCCGTCGTTGCTGGGGTTCACGCCCAGGTCGGAGTCGCGCAGCGTCTTCTCGATCTCGTGCATCGCCGACTTGTCGAACGGCGTGATCAGGATGGTGCGCGCCTCGGGAGTCTGGAAGGACGCCAGCTGCTGGAGCGGGGTCGGAGCGCCGTAGTAGTCGACGGTGAGCTTGTTGAACATGCCCGGGGTCGCCCGGCCGGTCCGGATGCCCGCGAAGTCCTCCTTGGCAACCTCGACGGCCTTTTCCATCTTCTCTTCGGCCTCGAGGAGAGTCTCTTCAATCATGTCCTGCTCCTTCTCGGGCGCTTCCCTGTCGGGGCGGCGCCGGTCGTGGTGTGGTCAGTCTGGTGGGTGGATCGGACAGGTGCCGAATCAGCCCGGTGTGACCAGCGTGCCGATCTTCTCACCGCGCAACGCCCGCACCACGTTGCCCTCGCCTTCCATGCCGAACACGACCATGGGCAGCTTGTTCTCCATGCACAGGCTGAACGCCGCAGCGTCGACCACGCGCAACCCCTGCTGCAGCGCTTCCTGGTAGCTGATCTCGTCGAGCTTGCGGGCCTGCGGGTTGGTGCGGGGGTCGGAGTCGTAGACGCCATCCACGCCGTTCTTGCTCATGAGCACGGCGTCGCACTTGATCTCGAGCGCTCGCTGGGCGGACACGGTGTCCGTGGAGAAGAACGGCATACCCGCGCCGGCGCCGAAGATGACCACACGGCCCTTCTCGAGGTGGCGGATGGCGCGACGCGGGATGTAGGGCTCAGCGACCTGGCCCATCGTGATCGCGGTCTGGACGCGGGTCTCGATGCCTTCCTTCTCGAGGAAGTCCTGCAGGGCGAGGCAGTTCATCACCGTGCCGAGCATGCCCATGTAGTCGGCGCGGGTCCGGTCCATCCCCTGTTGTTGGAGCTCCGCGCCCCGGAAGAAGTTGCCACCACCGATCACGACGGCCACCTGGATGCCCTCGTTGACCGACTGGGCGATCTGCTGGGCGATCCCGCGCACGACCTCGGGCGCCAGTCCGACGCGACCACCACCGAAGACCTCGCCGGAGAGCTTGAGCAGGACCCGGCGATGCGGGGTCGGCGAGCCAGGGGCGGACGATCCGGCTGGGGCGGTCTGCTCGGGGGCAGCAGTCACGAGGGATCCTCCTG
Organism: Pedococcus sp. P1_H8; assembly: GCF_056405175.1. Taxonomy (NCBI): domain Bacteria; kingdom Bacillati; phylum Actinomycetota; class Actinomycetes; order Micrococcales; family Intrasporangiaceae; genus Pedococcus; species Pedococcus sp. P1_H8. Next base: position 168,628 of record NZ_JBFUCP010000009.1, on the reverse strand, counting down.
GAGATGTGCGGGCGGTCACCGAATACTTCCACACTCCCGGGGGCGGCATGGTGTCGGTTGCACCAGCGTCCGCCCTGCGTGGCAGGGTGTCACCATCCACGCAGTCGGCACTTCGCAGACCACGGTCGGCAGCCCACGGCGGGTCCATCGACGCACCAAGGGAGACAAGCGCATGAGGTCAGGCATCCTTCCGGGGCACCGCGACGAGACGGTTCGCCCGCAGGACGACCTGTTCGGGCACGCGAACGGCAGCTGGGTCGCCACGACGGAGATCCCCAGCGACCGGGGCCGCTACGGGACCTTCGACCTGCTCCGTGAGCAGTCCGACGAGCGGGTGCGCACGATCATCGAGCGGGCCGCGGCCGACCACAGTGCCGCTCCCGGCTCGCCCACCCGCAAGGTCGGCGACCTCTACCGGTCGTTCATGGACGAGGCGCGTGCCGAGACGCTCGGGCTGACCCCGATCGAGAAGGACCTCGCCGACATCGCGGCGATCAGCGGGACCGACGACCTGTTCCTCGCGCTCGGGCGGCTGCAGCGCCAGGGTGGACCGGGCCTGTTCGACTTCGGCGTCGCCCCTGACGCCAAGAACCCCGAGGAGTACGTCCTCTACCTCGGTCAGGGCGGCCTGGGCCTCCCCGACGAGTCCTACTACCGCGAGGAGCGGCACGCAGCCATCCTCGCGGCATACCTGCCGCACGTGGCCCGGATGCTCGGCTTCGCCGGCATCGGCGACGGGTCGACCGACGACGACTCGCCGGCTGCCCGCGTGGTGGCCCTGGAGGCGCGGCTGGCCGGCCACCACTGGGACAACGTCGCCACCCGCGACGCGGTCAAGAGCTACAACCCCTACGCCTACGACGCCCTCGAGGGCCTCGCCCCGAACGTGCTGTGGGGTGACTTCGTCGGCGGGCTCGAGGCCCGCGACGCGTTCGAGCACGTGGTCGTGGGTCAACCGTCCTACCTCGAGGGCCTGTCCGTCGCGCTCGACGAGGTCGCCATCGACGACTTCAAGCACTGGCTCGCCTTCCACGTCGTCGCGTCGGCGGCACCACTGCTGGGCAAGGAGCTGGTCAACGCCGAGTTCGACTTCACCGGTCGGGTCATCTCGGGCCTTCCGGAGAACCGCGAGCGCTGGAAGCGCGGGGTCTCGCTCGTCGAGGGTTCGATCGGCGAGGCCGTGGGCCAGCTGTATGCCGCGGAGTTCTTTCCGCCGGAGGCCAAGGAGCGGATGCTCGAGCTCGTCGGCAACCTCGTCGAGGCGTTCCGCCGGTCCTTCGAGGGGCTCGACTGGATGGGCCCGCAGACCCGTGAGCAGGCGCTGGCCAAGCTCGCGTCGTTCACGCCCAAGGTCGGCTACCCCGACCGCTGGCGGGACTACTCCTCGCTGACCATCGATGACGACCTCGTGGGCAACGTGCGCCGCGCCAACGAGTTCGAGCTCCAGCGCCAGCTCGACAAGCTCGGCGGTCCGATCGACCGCGACGAGTGGCTGATGCTGCCGCAGACGGTGAACGCCTACTACCACCCGTTGATGAACGAGATCGTCTTCCCGGCCGGCATCCTGCAGCCGCCGTTCTTCGACCTGGAGGCCGACGACGCCGTCAACTACGGCGGGATCGGTGCCGTCATCGGCCACGAGATCGGCCACGGCTTCGACGACCAGGGGTCGCGGTACGACGCCACCGGCGCCCTGCGCGACTGGTGGACCGAGGAGGACCGGTCCCGCTTCGACGAGCGCACCCAGGCCCTCATCGCCCAGTTCAGCACCCTCTCCCCGCTTGCCGCCCCCGATGAGCTGGTCAACGGCGCGCTCACGGTGGGCGAGAACATCGGCGACCTCGGCGGGCTGGCCATCGGCTACTCCGCCTACCGGATCGCCACCCAGGGCCAGGACGCCCCCGAGCTCGACGGCTACACCGGTCCCCAGCGGTTCTTCCTCGGCTGGGCGCAGGTCTGGTCCGGCAAGGCGCGCACCGAGGAGGCAAGGCGGCTGCTCGCCATCGACCCGCACTCCCCCACCGAGGTGCGGGCGAACGCCGTCCGCAACTGCGACGAGTTCCACGAGGCGTTCGGGGTGACCGAGGGCGACGGCATGTGGCTGGCCCCGGAGGAGCGCGTTCACATCTTCTGAGCGACCTGGTGAGCAGTCCGGGTCAGGGTTTGCTCGGGTCAGAAACCCGCGTTCCGCAGCATGAACTCGGTGTCCGTGTCGCGTCCACCGCGCGGATCGGGACCGGGGTCGACATCATGAGTCGTCGTCATGTCCTCGGGCGCGACCCGCTCGGGCAGGTGACTGAAGTCCGGCTGCACCCGAGCACGCTCGGGCGCGGGTGGCGTGTGCTTCGTTCGTCTCCCCATGGGGTGAGTATGCGCCAGAAGTGATCAGTTTTCGAGAAGCGCCCGGGGTGCCCGCGCTCCGAGAATGGTCTCGACAGCCCACCACGACCCGGGAGGACCCCGATGCCAACCACGACGAAGACCACCGCGAAGACGACAGCGAAGAAGGCGACGACGACGGCTGCGACGAGGACCGCCGGCAGCAAGAGCGGGTTCACCGCCGACGAGCGCGCCGCCATGAAGGAACGCGCCAAGGAGGCCAAGGGCGCCGGTGGCGAGCAGGACCTGCTCGAGAAGATCGCCGAGATGCCCCCGGAGGACCGCGAGCTGGCCGAGCGCCTCCACGCGATCATCACCAAGGCGGCTCCGCACCTCGAGGCCTCGACCTGGTACGGCATGCCCGCCTACAAGCGCGACGGCAAGGCGGTCGCGTTCTTCAAGCCCGCCAGCAAGTTCAAGGCGCGGTACGCCACGTTCGAGTTCAACGACAGCGCGAAGCTGGACGACGGCGACATGTGGCGCCCCTCACCAACCGGTGAGGGGCCTCGTCGTGGACGTGCGTGGAGCGTGGTCAGCCGCCGACGCGGTAGCGGACGAAGGAGGTGACCTTCGTGCCGGCCTCGGCGAGGACCTTCTCGACGGTCTTCTTGGCGTCCTTGGCGAACGGCTGCTCGACCAGGACGTTCTCCTTGAAGAAGCCGTTCACGCGACCCTCGACGATCTTGGGCAGGGCAGCCTCGGGCTTGCCCTCCTCCTTGGCCGTGGCCTCGGCAACGCGACGCTCCTGCTCGACGGTGGCCGGGTCGACCTCGTCACGGGTCAGCACGGTCGGGCTGAACGCCGCGATGTGCATGGCCACGTCACGAGCGAGCTGCTCGTCGCCACCCTCGGCGCCGACCAGCACACCGATCTGGGCGGGCAGGTCGGGGCTGGTCTTGTGCAGGTAGGACACGACGACCGGGGCCTCGACGCGGGACACGCGCTTGACCTCGATCTTCTCGCCGATGGTCGCGTTCGCGTTGTCGAGCAGCTCCTGGACGGTGGAACCGTCCTCGAGCGAGCTCTTGAGCAGCGCGTCCGCGTCGGCCGCACCGGAGGCGACGCTCTGGGCGAGGACCTCGGCGGCCAGGGCGATGAACTTCTCGCTCTTGGCCACGAAGTCGGTCTCGCACAGGACCTCGACGAGGGTGCCCACGCCGTCACCGGCCTGGGCAGCGACCAGTCCGTTGGACGTGGTGCGGCCCTCACGCTTGGTGACGCCCTTGAGGCCCTTCACGCGAAGGATCTCGGTGGCCTTGTCACGGTCGCCGTCGGCTTCGTCGAGCGCCTTCTTGACGTCGAGCATGCCGGCGCCCGTGGACCCACGCAGGGCCTTGATGTCAGCGGCGGTGTAGTTCGCCATAGATGTTTCTCAGCTCTTTTCTAGCAAGGTGGCCATGCCGTCAGGCAAGGATGCGGACAGGTGGGCTCAGGCCTTGGCCGGGGCCTCGGCAGCGGCCTCGGGAGCAGCGGTCTCCTCGGCGGCCGGTGCCTCGGGGGCAGCGGTCTCCTCGGTGGCGGCAACAGCCTCGGGGGCCGTGGTCTCCTCGGCGGCAGGCGCCTCGGTGGCCTCGGCGACGGGCGCCTCGACGGGAGCAGCCTCAGTCGCGTCGGCGGCAGCGGTCGCGCCGGCCTCCGGTGCGGCAGCCGCGGCGGTCTCGGCGGCGTCGCCACCGAGCAGCTCGCGCTCCCACTCGGCCATCGGCTCGTCACCGGCGACGACACCCTCGGCCTGCTCGCCGGACTTGCCGGAGCTGCGGGCGATGAGGCCCTCGGCCACGGCGTCGGCGATGACGCGGGTCAGCAGGGTGACGGAGCGGATCGCGTCGTCGTTGCCGGGGATCTTGTAGTCGACCTCGTCGGGGTCACAGTTGGTGTCGAGGATGGCAATGACCGGCAGGCCGAGCTTGCGCGCCTCGAACACCGCGAGGTGCTCCTTCTTGGTGTCCACGATCCACACGGCCGAGGGGACCTTGGCCATGTTGCGGATGCCGCCGAGGGTCTTCTCGAGCTTGTCCTTCTCCCGCTTGAAGATCAGGAGTTCCTTCTTGGTGTAGCCCGACCCTGCGACGTTGTCGTAGTCGAGCTCCTCGAGCTCCTTGAGGCGCGTGAGGCGCTTGGAGATCGTGTTGAAGTTGGTGAGCATGCCACCAAGCCAGCGGTGGTTGACGTAGGGCATCCCGACCCGGGTCGCCTGCTCGGCGATGGGCTCCTGGGCCTGCTTCTTCGTGCCGACGAAGAGGATGGAACCGCCGTGGGCGACCGTCTCCTTGACGAACTCGAAGGCGTTGTTGATGTAGGTCAACGACTGCTGCAGGTCGATGATGTAGATGCCGTTGCGCTCGGTCATGATGAAGCGCTTCATCTTGGGGTTCCAGCGACGGGTCTGGTGCCCGAAGTGGACGCCGCTCTCGAGGAGCTGGCGCATGGTAACGACGGCCATGCCGTGTCTCCTTGGTTCGTTGTCAGTTGCGTCGGTATGCCGCATGGGTGCGACTACCTGCCTGGCGCCTGCAACGCACCCCACCGGCATACTCACCGGACTGCTGTGGTGCGCCCCCGTTTCGTCGGCGAGCCGAGTCAGCGGGCGGAAGACGCGCGAAGTAGGTCTGCGTGTGCGAACACACGTGGACCGCCGACCATCGTACGTGCTGACGGGCCCGGCAGCGAAATCCGCCGGGGTCCCCTCCCGTGGCCCTAGGTTGGTCGGTCGTGAGCAGGCTCAGCCCGATCGTCGACGTCGTCGCCCCACCGCGGCTCGGCCGCAGCTTCCGCTGGCTGCTCGCGTCCTCGTGGGTGAGCAACATCGGCGACGGGATCGCCCTGGCCGCGGGGCCGCTGCTGGTGGCCTCGCAGACCCGCAACGCGGTGCTGGTGGCCCTCGCCGCCGTGCTGCAGCGACTGCCCTGGCTCCTGTTCGGCCTCTGGGCCGGAGCCGTCGCCGACCGGCTCGACCGGCGTCGCGTGGTCATCGTCGCCGACCTGCTGCGCACCCTCGTCGTCGCAGGCCTCAGCGTGACCATCGTGACCGGACAGGTCTCGATCGGGCTCGTGCTGGCCACGATGTTCGTCTACGGCGTGGCCGAGGTGTTCGCGGACACCACGACGGGCACGCTGCTGCCGATGCTGGTGGACAAGCCCGACCTCGGCATCGGGAACGCCCGCATCCAGGCGGGGTTCCTCACGGCCAACCAGCTCGTCGGGCCGCCCCTGGGCGCGTTCCTCTTCGCCGCGGGCATGGCCTGGCCCTTCGTGGCCCAGGTGCTCTGCGTGGCCCTCAGCGTCGTCCTGGTGGCCAGGATCGCCACTCCCGCCGGCGGGGTCCGGGGCGTTCCGGACACCCATGTCCGTCGCGACATCGCGGACGGCCTGCGCTGGATCCGGGGGCACGCGCCAGTGCGCACCCTCGCACTGGTGATCTTCGCGTTCAACATCACGTGGGGGGCGGCCTGGTCCGTCCTGGTGCTGTACTCCCTGGACCGCCTCCACCTGGGCGAGGTCGGGTTCGGCCTGCTGACCACCGCCGCGGCCGCGGGTGGGCTGGTGAGCACCGGCGCGTACGGCTGGCTCGAGCGCCGCATCTCCCTCGCGACGCTCATGCGCGGCTGCCTGCTGCTGGAGGTCCTGACCCACCTGGCCCTCGCCCTAACCACGGTCGGGTGGCTCGCCATCGCGATCATGGTGGTCTTCGGTGGCTACGCCTTCGTCTGGGGCACGGTGTCCCAGACGGTTCGCATGCGAGCCGTGCCGCAGGACTTCCAGGGCCGCGTCGGCAGCGTCTACGTCGTGGGCCTGTTCCTCGGGCTGGTCGTCGGACAGGGCTTGGGCGGCGTCATCGCCGAGCAGTGGGGGCTCGCGGCGCCGTTCTGGTTCGCCTTCGCGGGGTCCGGGGTCACGCTCGCCCTCGTCTGGCGCCAGCTGGGCCACATCGCCCACGCCGACGAGTCGCACGATGCCTCGCCCACCGACGACGACCACGCCGAAGGTCACGGCTAGGTCCGCCGCCCACCCGGCCACGCGGCATACCCTCGGGCCATGGCCCGACCGCCCGGCAAACCCTCGCTTGCGCCCTTCGGCACCACGATCTTCGCCGAGATGACGGCTCTGGCCACCGAGCACGGCGCCGTCAACCTCGGTCAGGGCTTCCCCGACACCGACGGGCCGCGGGCGATGCTCGACGCGGCCAAGGCGGCCATCGACGGCGGCCGCAACCAGTACCCGCCTGGCCCCGGCGTCCCCGAGCTGCTCGACGCCGTCGCCGCCCACCAGACGCGCTTCTACGGCCTCACTCTCGACCCGCGCTCCGAGGTGCTGGTCACCGTCGGCGCCACCGAAGCCATCGCCGCGACCATCCTCGCCCTGTGCGAACCAGGGGACGAGGTGGTCACCTTCGAGCCCTACTACGACTCGTATGCCGCGTCGATCGCCTTGGCGGGCGCAGTGCGGCGCACGTCGGTGCTGCGGTTCCCCGACTTCGCGGTCGACGAGGAGTCGCTGCGTGCGGCCTTCTCGTCGCGCACCCGACTCGTGCTTCTGAACACTCCACACAACCCGACGGGCAAGGTCTTCAGTCGGGCCGAGCTCGAGCTGATCTGTTCTCTCGCAAGGGAGTTCGACGCCTGGGTGGTCACCGACGAGGTCTACGAGCATTTGGTCTTCGGCGACGCGGTCCATGTGCCCGTCGCGACCCTGCCGGAGATGTGGGAGCGCACCCTGACCATCTCGTCGGCCGGCAAGACCTTCTCCGCGACCGGGTGGAAGGTCGGTTGGGTGTCCGGCCCCGCGGCTGCAGTGGCAGCGGTACGCGCGGTCAAGCAGTTCCTCACCTTCGTGGGGTCCGGGCCCTTCCAGCCCGCCGTCGCGGTCGCCCTCGGTCTCGACGACGAGGTGTATGCCGGGCTGTCGCGCTCGCTGGAGGGCAAGCGAGACCTGCTCGTCGCCGGACTGCGGTCGGCGGGGTTGGAGGTGTCGGTGCCCGGCGGGACGTACTTCGTGGTGGCCGACGCCGCTCCTCTGGGGGCCAAGGACGCCCTCGCCTTCTGCCGTGAGCTGCCACGGCGCGCGGGGGTGGTGGGTGTGCCCGTGTCGGTCTTCCACGACGACGTGGAGGCCGCGAGGACGCTGGTGCGGTTCGCGTTCTGCAAGCGGGACGAGGTGCTCCACGAGGCCGTGGAGCGGCTGACCCGGCTGTAGCCGAAGGCCGAGTATCGGCACCCTTCGTCCACGTGGCCGGCCGCGGCCCGACCTTGTCCACAGTCGTCCGGGCATCACCAGCGCCCCTGGGATTCTGCGGTGATGGTGGGTGGATGAATCCCCTCGCCGTTCTCCTCCCCGCCTCGGCCCTGGTCCTCCCGCTCTCGGCCCTGGTCCTCGCCGGCACCACGGTCTCGACGCCTCCTCCCGACCGCCCGGAGTCGACCGTCCAGGCAGCGCCGCCGTTCGAGACGCCGCCCTCGACGTCTGCCGCCCCGGACCAAGGGGCGCCGTCCGCGGCCCCGACCCTGCCTGCCGCCAGGGCGCCGGGCTCCCCCGGGCTGCTCGGCCGGTGGACCTGGCCGCTCCAGCCGCGGCCGGCCCTCGTCCGGCCGTTCCTGCGACCAGCCACGACGTACGGCGCCGGGCACCGCGGCGTGGATCTCGCAGGGGCGTCAGGGCAGGAGGTCCGCGCGGTGGAGGCAGGAGTGGTGACCCATGTTGGCAGCATCGCGGGTCGCGGCACCGTGAGCGTGCTCCACGCGTCGGGCATCCGTTCCACCTACGAGCCGCTGGCACCCGAGGTGGTGACAGGCTCGGCGGTGGCGCGCGGAGGCGTCCTGGGGCGACTGCAGGAGACCGGCTCACACTGCGTCCCCGCGCTGTGCCTGCACCTCGGCGCGATCCGAGGCGACACCTACCTCGACCCCATGGTGTTCCTGCAGGGCGGCCAGCGAGTGCGCCTGCTGCCAATGCGTCAGTTGCCGCTCGGTCAGGCGCCCGAGGGGTAGGGCCAGGGTTTGCAGCCACCGAGGTCGAGGGTCTGCTGCACCATCACGGGGGCGCGTTTGCCCTTGCCGGGGCACGTCCGGTGCTGGTGACCCAGGCCGTGGCCGACTTCGTGGTTGACCTGGTAGACACGGTAGAGCGCCACATCGGAGCCGTAGCTGTCGTCACCGAGAGCCCACCGGCGGAAGTTGAGCACCGACCGCTCGCCGTTCCAGCACGAGACCTGTGACAGGGTCCGCATCGGAGCGCACAGCCTGTCGGTCAGGCCCGGGCTCGCCAGCGTGACCCGCACGTCCACGTGGGCGCCCGCGGCCGCCTGCTGAGGTGTGACGTTGACGAAGCGGACACCGTCGACCTTCTGCCACCCCTGGGGATCGAGCAGCACGGACTGGATCGTCGAACCCACCTGAGCCGGGTCGACACCCAACCCGCCCTCGATCTCCACCGTGTACTTGACGGTCCGCCCGGAGGTCGCCACGGGAGTCTGGGGCACCGAGACGACCGTGATCTTGCCCGTGCCGTTCTGCGGAACCTCGACAGCACCCGCCGCAGCTGTCTCGGTCGTCGCCGAGCCGTCCTCGTTGTTGGTCGTCCGGGACGCTGCCGGGGAAGGTTTCGCGGAAGCGGTGATGCGAGAGGCAGAGCCTGCACTGACCGGGGTCGGGTCGACCCGAGTGGTCAGCCGCACGGTCATCACGACCACGAGAAGGAGGATGACGGTGCCGGCGATGGTACGACGGAGCCGCACCTGCCGACTCGGGCGGCGGCGGTGCCGAGGTTGCTTGCGGGTCCCCCGCGAGTCCTCACTCACGCGCTGGCACTGCTCCTCTCGGGGCTGCAGACCACCTCGGTCCGACGGACGACTCTCGCGCCCATCTTCCCCCCTCGGGGTGGCTCGAGGACCGCGGCACGCCCGGCTGTCGACCGCCGTGAACTCGACACCGTCGTCACGCACGCGGATGCGCCTGCCGGTAGGACTGCTTGAGCCGGTCGACGGAGACGTGCGTGTAGATCTGGGTGGTGGCCAGCGACGCGTGGCCGAGCAGCTCTTGGACGAGCCGCAGGTCAGCTCCCCCTTCGAGCAGGTGGGTGGCCGCACTGTGGCGCAGCCCGTGCGGGCCGAGGTCCGGCGCGTTCGGCACGTGTTCGAGCAGGGAGTGCACTGCGGCCCTGATCTGTCGTGGGTCGGCCCGACGACCCCGACGCCCCAGAAGCAGGGCCGGACCGCTGCCTTCCGCTGCCACCTGTGGTCGTCCGAGCGCGAGCCAGGCCTGAACTGCCTCCCGCGCCGGGCCTCCGAAGGGCACCGTCCGCTCCTTGCCACCCTTGCCCATCACGCGCACGACTCCGCGGTCGAGATCGAGGTCGTCGATATCGAGGGCAGTGAGCTCGCCGACGCGGATCCCGCTGGCGTACAGGAGCTCCAACGCGGCTCGATCGCGCAGGTGCATCGAGTCCTGGTCGTCGCTGGCCACCGCGGCCACGTCCATGAGGGCGGTCGCGTCGGACTGCCGCAGCACCTCGGGGAGGTGCCCGGCGCGCTTGGGTGCGGCCAGCCGCAATGAGGGATCGTGCTCTATCCGCCCGGTGCGCGCGGCCCAGCCAAGGAAGGTCCGGGCTGCGGCAGACCGCCGCGCGATCGTGGAGCGCGCGGCCCCGGACTCAGCCTGGGCCGCCAGCCAACCACGCAGGTCACGCAACCCCACCTCGGCGAGGTCGGTCATCTCGCACTCGGTCGCGAGGAACTCGACCAGACCGCGCAGGTCGCCGAGATAGGCCCGAGTGGTGTGCTCCGACCGACCTCGCTCGCTGCGCAGGTGGCGCTCGAACGCGGCAAGCGTCTGCGCCGTGGACTGACTCACGCCGTCACCGTCGCAAACGCAGCGACGCGGCACAAGCCGCCACCCCGCAGCTCACCGGGGCACTGCGGGTTTACGCCAGCCACCTCCGGCGCGGAGCGCAAGTCCGGCGACGTCGAGGACACCCAACGCGCTACGGACCTCGTGGGAGGCGAGCCCGCACCGGCGGGCCAGATCCTCGGCGCTGACGGCGTTGCGCGTCGGGAGCGCGGCCAGGACGGCCTGGTGGCTGGGCGACAGGTCGTCGGCCCGCTCCGAAGGCCCCCGCTTGCGGGGGGCCAGCTCCCCGATGGGACCCACCTCCTCAGCCACCTCGGCCGCATCGGTGACCAGGGTGGCGCCGTCACGGATCAGCTCGTGGCACCCCGCCGACACCGCGGAGGACACCGGTCCCGGCACTGCGCAGACGACCCTCAGGTGCTCCCCCGCCAGCCGCGCCGTGTTGCGGGAGCCGCTGCGCAGACCCGCCTCGGCGACGACCGTGCCCTGGGTGAGCGTGGCAATGAGCCGGTTGCGGCTGAGGAAGCGCCATTTGGTGGGAGCGGATCCCGGCGGCACCTCGCTGACCACGAGACCAGTCGCACGGATGCGGTCCAGGAGCCCGGCGTGGCCGCTCGGATAGGGCCGTTCGATGCCACCAGCCACGAAGGCGATGGTCACCCCGTCCACGGCGAGGGCGCCCTCGTGCGCAGCACCGTCGATGCCGTACGCCGCACCGGACACGACCGTGAAGTCGCGTTCGGCCAGGCCCGCGGCGAGGTCCTTGGCCACATGGACGCCGTAGCCCGTGGCGGCGCGCGCGCCGACGATCGAGACGCTGCGGACCGCCGCCTCCGCGAGGTCTGCCGGTCCGTGGAGCCACAGGCACAGCGGTGGCGCGGCCAGGTCCTCGAAGCCCCGTGGCCACTCGTCGTCGCCCGGGATGATGATGCGGGCGCCCAACCGCTGAGCGATCTCGAAGTCGCGGTCGACGTCGAGCCCGGGGAGCCGCCCCGCCATCCTCGCGCCGACGGGCGTGTCGGGGCCCATGGTGTGCAACGCCTCCTCCGCACCGGCCGCCGCGATCCGGGCCGCAACGTCAGCGTCGCCGGGTTCGACCAGTCGCGCCCAGGCCACCCGTGCCGCGCGTTCACCTCGGCGGGTCAGTGGTGCCGTCACGCCGCCACCGGCCCCTGGTTGCGCAAGGCCAGGGCGGTGCCCAGGTCGTCGCGCACCGGCGTGCTGCGCCCGCCGAGGTCGGCGAGGGTCCACCCGACTCGCAGCACCCTGTCGTAGCCCCGCAAGGTGAGCTGCGCGCGATCCAGCGCTCGGTCGATGTCGACGGTGGCCGACTTGGGCAGCCGCCACCGCCCACGCCGCAGCTGGGAGCCGGGGACCTCGCTGTTGACGCGCCACGACGTCGAGCTCCATCGCTGCGCCTGCGCGCCCCGCGCCTCCCGCACCCGGGCGGCCACCACCGCGCTGCTCTCGCCGGTCAGACCTGCGAGCGAGGCCCGGGTCACCGCAGGCACGTGCACCTGCAGGTCGACCCGGTCGAGCAGGGGCCCTGACAGGCGGCCTATGTAGCCGCGCTTGGCCATGGGGGTGCAGGCACAGCCGATCCCCTTGCCGAAGCCCATCCCACAGGGACACGGGTTCGCGGCCATGACCAGCTGGAACCGTGCCGGGAAACGCACGGTGGCCCGGGCCCTCGAGACGACGACGTGGCCGGACTCCAACGGTTGGCGCAGTGCCTGGAGGGCCTGGGTCTTGAACTCCGGAGCCTCGTCGAGGAACAGCACCCCGTGGTGGGCCTGCGAGATCGCTCCGGGTCGCACGGCACTGCTGCCGCCGCCGATGATGGCTGCCTGGGTGGCGCTGTGGTGCGGGGCGACGAAGGGGGGCAGCCCCTCGACGTCGAGCTCGGCTGCCGTCACGCCCAGCAGGGAGCGCACCGCCAGCACGTCGATTGACTGCTCGCGGCTGAGCCGGGGCAGGATCGAGACCAGGCGTTCGGCGAGCATCGTCTTGCCCGAGCCGGGTGGCCCCAGCAGGAACAGGTGGTGACCGCCCGCGGCGGCCAGCTCGAGCGCTGTCCTGGCCTCGCCCTGACCGACGACGTCGGCGAGGTCCGGCGGATCCGCTCGAGCCACGGCTGGCGCGATCGCCGAGTCCGGAACACCCAGGCCCAGGGTTTCGGACCCCCCGGAGTAGGCCGAAATGAGATCGGCGAGGTGGCTGACGGCATGCACTCGGATGTCGGGCACCAGCCGTGCCTCGGCTGCGTTGGCCACGGGCACCACGACGTCCCGGCACCCGGCCCGGGCTGCGGACAGGACCGCCGGCAGCACTCCGCGGACCGGGCGGACCGAACCGTCGAGCCCGAGCTCACCGAGGTGCACGACATCTCGCACCCGCTCGGGAGGCACCATCGCGAGCGCTGCCACGACGGCCACGGCGATCGGCAGGTCGAACCCGCTGCCGTTCTTGGGGATCGACGCCGGAGACAGGTTGACCGTGAGGCGGTCCTGGGCCAGCGACCTGCCGATGCTCGCCGCCGCGGCCTTCACCCGGTTGGGTGACTGCGCGCAGGCCGTGTCGGGCAGCCCACCCAGCATGAACGCCGGCAGGCCCCCCGACAGGTGGGCCTCGACCTCCACCATGGCCCCCGCCAGCCCCTCCAAGGTCACGGACCGGGTCCGCCCGAAGGTCATCCGCCGACCCCCTTGACGTGCCTGAGCCGGGCCGGGCCGGCCACCGGGCGCAGGATGCCGATCACGTCGATCCGGATCCGGCCGGGGTGCTCGTCGTGGGCCTGCAGCCACGCGGACGCGAGCCGTCGCAGCCGGGAGGCCTTGCGCCAGTCCACGGCCTCGACAGGGGCGCCGAACCGCTGGGTCCGGCGTGTCTTGACCTCACAGAAGACGAGGCAGTCGCCGTCCCTGGCCACCAGGTCGATCTCGCCGCGGGCGCATCGCCAGTTGCGGTCGATGACCGCCACCCCGCGCTCCCTCAGGTAGCGCTCGGCCAGTCGCTCGCCATACTCCCCCAGCGCCCTCCGCGGATCTGTCTGGTGTGCCATGCCCCAAGCCAAGCCGCGTGCCCATCCCGCTGACAGCAGCATCGCGTCGGACTGTGGACCGGGCCGACCCACCCGGCCGCCCTGTGGGTGCTGACTCCCGATACGGCGCCGCTCCTGCCGCTGTCGCGCGCTCAGCCACCGTGGCTGGCCGCCCCGCCCGTCTGGGACCTAGAAGCCCTGCCCCTTGGGCAGCTCGAGGTCGGACTTGGCCAGCTCCTCGACGTTCACGTCCTTGAACGTCACGACCCGCACCTGCTTGGCGAACCGCGCCGGCCGGTAGATGTCCCACACCCAGGCGTCGGCCATCGTCACGTCGAAGTACACCTCGCCACCGTCGGAACGCACCTTCACGTCCACGGAGTTGCACAGGTAGAAGCGACGTTCGGTCTCCACCACGTGGGAGAACAGCCCCACGACATCGCGGTACTCCCGATAGAGCTGCAGCTCCATCTCGCTCTCGTACTTCTCCAGGTCCTCTGAACTCATCGCGCACTCATCTCCACCTGCGTCACGTCGGGTGCACCCTTCGCACCCTGCCCTGCCCGATCGCCGAGACCAGTCCCATCATCTCCCGAGATGCCGGGGAGCCGCCATGACCTGCGGTGCAGGTCGGTGGCGCCGAAGGCCTCCAGCGCCGCGAGGTGCTCCGGCGCGGCATACCCCTTGTTCTCGTCCCAGCCATAGGCCGGGTGGTCGGGGGCGGCGGCCACCATCATCGCGTCGCGCTCCACCTTGGCCAGGACCGACGCGGCGGCCACGGACGAGCACTTGAGGTCGGCCTTGATCATCGTCGTGACCGGCGGGGCGAGTGGCGCGGACTCGGACGCGAAGGCGAACAGCCCCACCTCGTCGGGCGCCGTGAGCCAGTCGTGGTTGCCGTCGAGGATGACGAGGTCGGGTACGACGTCCACGGCGGCGAGCGCGCGGCACCCCGCCAGGCGCAGCGCGGCGATGATCCCCAGCTCGTCGATCTCGTCGGGAGAGGCGTGGCCGACGGCATACGTCAGGGCCCACCGCCGGATCCGAGGCACCATCGCGACCCGCGCCGCGGGCGTGAGCAGCTTGGAGTCCTTCACGCCGGCAGGCGCGCTGCGACAGGTCTCATCGATGAGGACCACGCCGACGCTCACGGGGCCCGCGAGGGCGCCACGGCCCACCTCGTCCATGCCGGCGAGGATGCGGTGCCCGTCTCGCTGGAGCTGACGTTCGACCCGCAGGTTGGGTTTGCGACTGCGTCGCGCCTCTGGTGCCTGGGCCACTGGTCAGCCCGATCCGTCCGGGGCGTCGGTGCCGCCCACCTCGCCGCCGCCCTGACCGTCTGCGCCCCCGTCGGACCCGCCTGTCGGGGAACCGCCCTCGCCCGKCGGCGCATCGGCGCCGCCGGCGTCGGGAGCGGGCACGGTCGCGAAGGTGGCCTTGGGGTTGGACAGCCAGGTCAGGTGGTCCAACGGCCAGACCAGGGCCACCGCACGGCCCACGATGAGGCGCTCGTCGACCGAACCCTGACTGCCGTCGTTCTCCGGACCGTCGTGGGCGCGTGAGTCGGCGGAGTTGGAGCGGTGGTCGCCCATCACCCAGACGCGGCCGCTCGGCACCGTGATGTCGAAGTCCTGCTCACTCGCCGCGTCGCCCGGCTTGAGGTAGGGCTCCTTGATGGCGGTGCCGTTGATGGTGATCCGGCCACCCTCGTCACAGCAGACGACGTGGTCGCCCGGCAGCCCGATGACGCGCTTGATGAGGTGGTTCTCGGCGTTGTCGGGCAACAGCCCGACGAAGGTCAGGGTGTCGCTGACGATCTGCCCCAGCGCTCCGTGCTTGACCGGGGTGGTGGCGTCGAGCCACTGGCCGGGGTCGGCGAACACGATGATGTCGCCGCGTTGGAGGTCGATCGGGCCCGGGGTCAGCTTGCTGACGATGACGCGGTCGTTGAGGACGAGGGTGTCCTCCATGGACCCCGACGGGATGTAGAACGCCTGGAGCAGCCACGTCTTGACGATGAAGGACAGCACCAGCGCCATCCCCACGACGATCGCGAACTCCCTGATGGCGGCACCGAGCACCGCCAGGCCGCCCACCGGCGCCTCGTCGGCATGGCGTTCCTTGCGGGATTCCGTGGATGCCGTGGACGCTGAGGACGCTGAGGACGCCGTGGACGCGCTTGACGCCTCCGGCTCGACGAACTCGTCGGTTTCGGCCTCGGGGTCGTGGCGCAGCCACGCCGGGTCAGTGGATCCCACCTGCTGTTCCTTTTTCCTCGCATCGACCGCATCGACCTGATCGACATGATCGACCTCAGCGGCCCGCGGGGGCTCCGCGTCGTAGCCCAGCCATCCAGCGTCGCCGTCGCGCGTGTTGCCACTCACGGGGCACCGACACGGGGGATGTCGGCCAACGCCTCCGGAGTGTCGAAGCCACCGAGGCGCGACAGCGGCCAGTAGGTCGCGCTGGCGCGGCCGATCACGTCGGACAGCCGCACGGTGCCACCGCCGGCGTCGCCGAGGTGGGAGCGGGAGTCCGCGCTGTCGCTGCGGTGGTCGCCCATCACCCAGAGCCGGCCAGCAGGCACGGTGACGTCGAAGGTGAGCTCGCTCGGCTGGTCCCCCGAGAAGAGGTAGGGCTCGGCCAGCGGCGCGCCGTTGACGGTGAGGCGGTGCTGGGCGTCACAACAGACGACGTGGTCGCCGGGCAGGCCGATGACCCTCTTGACGAAGTCCTGCTCACCGAGGTCGAGACCGACCAGGGAGGCCGCGCCGCCCAGTGTCCGTCCGATCAGCCCGTCGTCCTTGTGCGGCTCGCGCTCGGCGGCCGCGAAGCTCGTGGTGCCGTCGAAGACGACGACATCCCCTCGCCGCAGTGAGTCGCCGGAGACCAGCTTGTTGACCAGGATGCGGTCGCCCGGCTCGATCGTCGGCTCCATCGATCCCGAAGGCACGTAGAACGACTGCACGAGAAAACCCCGGACCAGCATCATCACCAGCAGGGCGACACCCGCCAGCAGCAGCCACGAAGGGCCGCCACGTGGGCGTTCCGACGCGACCGCCGCATCAGTCTGGACTGGAGCGGCGGCCGGGTCGTGCTGGGGTGATTCCGGTCCGGGGTTCATCGCATCCGGAGCCTAACCCTCAGGGCTGTGCCGGCGTGTGCCGGGACACCTGAGGGAGAGATGGGTCCGCCCTACTTGGCGGTAACCGTGTCGCGCTTCTCCTTGATCTTGGCAGCCTTGCCGCGCAGGTCGCGCAGGTAGTAGAGCTTGGCGCGACGGACGTCACCACGGGTGACCAGCTCGATGTGGTCGATGATCGGGGTGTGCAGCGGGAAGGTGCGCTCCACGCCGACGCCGAAGGAGACCTTGCGGACGGTGAACGTCTCGCCGATTCCACCACCGTGGCGACGGATCACGACGCCCTTGAAGACCTGGACGCGCGAGCGGGTGCCCTCGACGACCTTGACGTGCACGTTGATCGTGTCACCGGCGCGGAAGGCCGGGATGTCGTCGCGGAGGGAGGCCTTGTCGATCGCATCGAAACGCTGCATGGCGGATTCGCTTTCTTCTCGGCGCCACAGGTCGCCCAGGGTGTTGGTGGTGCGTGATGAATGTGATGGCGTGCATGAGACGTGCTGTGCGCCGTGTGCGTCACTGGCCGCGTGGCCGGAACACTGCCCGGTCACTCCCCCTGTGGCAGGGGCCGCTGGTCACGCAGGCGCAAGGAGTCATTCTGCCACGAGCAGACGCCCCTGCAGAAATCGTCTCGCTGCGCTCGTCCCCAGCACGGCGCGTGGGTATGCCGCGTGGCTGGGCCACGCGCCCGGGACACGCGGCATACGGTGACGCTTGTGAGCATCGACCCCGGGTGGCCCGTCGCGATCGCCCTGACGCTCCTGCTGGCCCTCGCGCTGGCAGCACACCGGGTGGCGGGGTACGACCTCGAGCGCCCGGTCCTGGTCGCGGCGGTGCGGGCCATCGCCCAGCTCGGGGTCGCGGCCCTGCTCATCGCCGCCGTCGTGGACAGCCTGCCGCTGTCGGTCGCCCTGATCGGGGTCATGTTCGCGATGGGTGTGCTGACCACCTCGCGGCGGGTCGAGGCGCCGCGTGCCTGGCGGTGGGCGGCGCTGGCCATGGCCGCCGGCGTCCTGCCCGTGGTCGCAGTCGTCCTCGGCACGGGGACCATCCCGCCCGAGGGCATCGCGCTCATCCCTGTGGTCGGCATCATCGTCGGCAACGCCATGACGGCTCACACCCTCGTGGGCCGCCGCGCCTTCGCGGCGCTGCGCGAGGAGCACAGCCAGTACGAAGCATGTCTGTCCCTCGGCCTGCTCCCCCGCCAGGCCGTCCTCGAGATCGTCCACCGCCGCGCGCCCGAGGCGCTACTGCCGGGGCTCGACCAGGTGAAGACGACCGGTGTCGTGACACTGCCCGGCGCCTTCATCGGCGTGATGCTCGGCGGCGGGACCCCGGTGCAGGCCGCCACTGCCCAGGTGCTGGTGCTGTTCGGGATCATGGCCGCCCAGACGGTGACCGTCCTGGTCGCGGAGCGACTCGTCGCCAGCCGGCGACTCGTCCCCACCGACCTCGCAACCGCCCTCGTCGACTGAGCCGACGGACCTCCCCGGCCGGCCACGCGGCGGCATACTCACGGCATGCCACCGGACGAACTGCGGGATCTGCGGGCATTCGCGCTGGCCTGCACGGTGGCGGTCGTCTCGGTCACGCTGCTCGGGCTCGCCACGGTCAACGGCTGGCTCGGCCCGGACGTCGGCCGCGGCGACCGGTTCTGCGAGGCCGCCCGCGACGGGGTCGTGCTGCAGCCCGCCAACACGCTCAGCAACGTCGGGTTCGTCATCGCGGGTCTCGCCATCGCGTGGCGGGCCGGGGCTCCCCGCACCACGATCCTGGCCAAACCGCGCCTCGCGGCGGCCTTCGGCGTGGTCGTCGTGCTGCTCGGGCCGGGCAGTGCGGCGATGCACGCCACCCAGAGCGCCCTCGGCGGCCACCTGGACCTGCTGAGCATGTACCTCGTCGCGGCGTTCGCCTCGTCCTACGCCGTGACCCGCTGCCTGCACCGCGGTGACGGCTTCTTCGCGGGTCTGTTCGTCGCCGTGGTGGGCGTCTGCGAGCTCGTCGAACGCCTCCCGGGGCACGTGCCTGTCGTCGACATCGCCGCCAACCTCGCGTTCGGGGCGTTCCTGCTCGTGGCCCTGGCCGGCGAGGTGGTCCTGTGGCGCCGAGGCGCCTCTCACCGGGACATCCGCTGGGGTTTCGCGTCGGCCGGCGCACTGGCCCTGGCCTTCGGGATCTGGAATGTCGCCAAGGACGGGACGCCCTTCTGCCACCCGGACTCGCTCCTGCAGGGGCATGCCGCGTGGCACCTGCTGTGCGCGGTGGCGGCCTACGCGGTGTACCGGCTCTACGCCAGCGAGCGGGTCAGCGGCGCGGCTTGACCAGGTCGACGGTGCCCGGGAAGGCGCCCTCGCCCGGCTGCACGCGGTAGCCCGCCTTGCGGTAGATCCGCAGGTTGCGTTCGCTGCGGGTGCCGGTGTTGAGCCAGTATGCCGCCGTGCCCGTCGGCGCCTGCGCCTCCGCGAACGCGAGCAGGGCACGACCCAGTCCGCGCCCCTGCAGGTCTGGGGCCACCATGAGCCGGCCCACCTGCCACAGCGTGCTTTCGGTCGGGGCGCGGCGACCCCGCACCGACCCGACCAGACGTCCGCCGGCGCGGACGGTCCAGGTCTGCCACTCGGCGATGCCGGCCACGACCTCGGGCAGGGTCTCGACGAGCGGCGGGATCGTGAGCGAGTCGTTGGCCTGCGCCTCACTGAGCCAGCAGGCGCGGCCCAGGGTCATCAGCTCGGGGGCATCTGCCGCAGTGGCGACAGCGACGTCCAGTCCGTCCAGCCCGTCTGCGCCGGCCGATGCGTGCACGGCCTGGGACGCGTGCAGCAGGTCGGGACGGCGGGCCGCCGTGCGGTCGAGCCGCTGCTGGTGCCGCCACGCGGCGATGGCGCCGTGGTCACCGGACAGCAGGACCGCAGGCACCTCGCGGGTGACGCCCGGAGCGGACTCCCAGGACGCCGGCTTGGTGTAGACGGGGTACTCGAGCAGACCGTCCTCGTGGGACTCCTCGACCAGCGACTCGGCGTTGCCGATGACGCCCGGCAGCAGCCGCGCCACGGCCTCGACCATGGCCAGCACCGCTACCTCTCCGCCGTTGAGCACGTAGTCCCCCAGCGAGATCACCGACACCTCGAGGCCGAGGTCCTGTGCGGCGTACTCGTAGACGCGTTCGTCGATACCCTCGTATCGGCCGCAGGCGAATGCCAGCCACGGCTCCTCGGCGAGCTCGCGCGCCAACGCCTGCGTGAACGGCATACCTCCCGGACCGGGGACGACCACGCGCGGGCGCGCGCCGTCCTCGGCCGAGTCGACCACGTGGTCGAGCGCCTCGGCCCAGGGCTGTGGCTTCATCACCATGCCGGCGCCGCCGCCGTAGGGCGTGTCGTCGACGCTGCGGTGCCGGTCGTGGGCGAACTCGCGCAGGTCGTGCACCCGCAGGTCGAGCAGCCCGTCGCGGCGCGCCTTCCCGATGAGCGAGAGGTCGAGCGGTGCGAGGTACTCCGGGAAGATGGAGACGACATCGATGATCACGAGTTCACGCTGCCGTCATTCGGCGTTGAGCTCGAGCAGTCCGGGCGGGGCATCGACGACGACGCGGCCGCCCTCGACGTCCACCTCGGGCACGATGGCCTCGACGAACGGGACGAGCGCCTCGGACCCATCGGTCAGTCGCAGCACGAGCTGGTCCTGGACCGCACCGGTGCGCAGTCCGCTGACCTCCCCCAGGACGGCGCCGTGGGGGTCGACTGCCGCGAGACCCACGAGCTCGTCCTCGTACCACGCGTCGTCCTCGTCCTCCGCCACCGCCGCCTCGGCGTCGATGAACAGCCGGGTGCCGCGCAGGGACTCGGCTCCCGTGCGGTCCGGGATCTCCTCGAAGCCGAGCAGCCAGGTCTGCTGGTGCAGCCGGGCCGAGCGCAGGGTCAGCGACTTCGGCACCCCCGAACCGGCGACTGCCTCGGTCTCGTACGCCACGCCGGGGACGTACCTCGCCTCGGGGTCATCGGTGTGGGTCTGGACGGTCACCTCACCGTGCAGGCCGTGCGGCTTGCCGATGCGGGCGACGAGGAGTCTGGAGTCGGCAGGCATGGGTTGATCCTCTCAGGGGTTGCGAGGCTGGCACGACGAAGGGGCAGCGGGAGGCACCCCGGGCTGGTGGGAAGTACCACGGGCTGGTGGGGACGCACGAAGGGCCACCGGGTAGCCCGGTGGCCCTTCGTGACTGCGTCAGCTGTCGACGGAGCGTCAGCGCACGCGGTCGGTGTCGACGATGTCGACCCGGACGTTCTGGCCGCCTGCCAGCGCACCCATGACGGTGCGCAGGGCGCTTGCGGTGCGACCGGAGCGACCGATCACGCGACCGAGGTCTTCGGGGTGGACCCGGACCTCGAGCACCTCACCACGGCGGAGCTCCTTGCGTCGCACGGCCACCTCGTCCTTGTGGTCGACGATGCCCTTGACGAGGTGCTCGAGCGCCTCTTCCAGCACGGTCAGGCCTTGTCCGCGGCGTCGGCGTCGGCCTCGGCGGCCACGGGGGCCTCCTCGGTCTCAGCCTTCGCGTCGTCAGCCTTGGGGGCCTCGTCAGCAGCCTTGGGCTCCTCGACGGCGACCTCTGCGGCCTCGGCCGGGGCCTCGACCTTGGCCTCGTCGGCCTTGTCAGCGTTGTCGGCCTTGTCGGCCTTGGCGGGCTTGTCCTCGACCTTGGCGGTCTCGGCCGGGGCCTCGTCAGCCTTCTTGGCGGCCTTTTTCTTCGGGGTGGTGGCCCCGTCGGCGCCGGCCTCGGACTTGCCCGCCGCGGCGATGGCCGCGTCGTACAGCTCCTTCTTGGACGGCTTGGCAGCCTTGACGCGCAGGGTGCCCTCGGTGCCGGGCTCGCCCTTGTACTTCTGCCAGTCACCGGTGATCTTGAGCAGAGCGGCGACGGCCTCGGTCGGCTGCGCGCCCTGGCCCAGCCAGTACTGCGCCCGGTCGGAGCTGATGTCGATGACCGAGGGCTCCTCGGTGGGGTGGTACTTGCCGATCTCCTCGATGGCCCGGCCATCGCGCTTGGCGCGCGAGTCCATGACGACGACGCGGTAGAACGGAGCATGGATCTTGCCCATGCGCTTCAGACGAATCTTGACGGCCACGGTGGTGGTGTCTCCTGTTTCTGGTTGTGAGCACGGCGAGACCGCGCAGGATTCACGCGGGGTACCGGAACTCGGTGTAGGCGTTCCAGCCAGGAGGCTCCGGTGCGGGACCGAGCCCGTGCCTGGACGGGTACAGCCCACCATTCTGCCAGACCCTCGGCGTGCTCCCGACCACGGCGACCTCGCCGGCCAAACGGGCCTGAGCACCACGCGACGGTATGCCGCGCACTCACCCGCCTGCGCGGCTCCCCCCGACTTGTTGCTCTCCGCTGGTCACCAGACCCCCGATCCGGGTGGTTCGTGACGACCAGCCGGCAACACGTCGCCGCTCCCCTGCTTGGTGGTCTCCCGCCGTCACCAGGGGCTGGGTTCGAAGTCCTTGACGAAGCAGCCGTAGACGTCCTCGCCGGCTTCGCCCCGGACGATCGGGTCGTAGACGCGGGCGGCCCCGTCGACGAGGTCCAGCGGGGCGTGCCAGCCCTCGGCGGCGATGCGCAGCTTCTCGTGGTGCGGGCGCTCGTCGGTGATCCAGCCCGTGTCCACGGCGGTCATCAGGATCCGGTCGGTCTCGAACATCTCCCCCGCGCTCGTGCGGGTCAGCATGTTCAACGCCGCCTTGGCCATGTTGGTGTGTGGGTGGCCGGCGCCCTTGTAGCGGCGCGAGAACTGGCCCTCCATGGCCGACACGTTCACGACGTAGGCCCGCCTGGCACCAGCCGCCACCGCCGCCCGCATCGACGGCCGGAGCCGCGAGACGAGGATGAACGGGGCCGTCGCGTTGCACAGCTGCACCTCGAGCAGCTCGAGCGGGTCGACCTCCTCGACCTTCTGCGTCCACGAGTTGTTGACCTGGGTGTCGGGCAGCAAACCCCCGGCGTCGACCGCCGTCCCGGCGAGATGGGCCTCGAGGCTGGCGTGGCCGGCGGACAGTGCCATCGACGTCATCGACGCGGCCGAGCGCTGGGCGAGCGCCTGCGCCGCCTCGCGCTCGGACTCGCCCTCGTGGTGCGCCACCTTGTGCTCGCGCAACGTGCCCAGCAGGTTGGCGGGGTGGGCCTCGCTGATCCGGTCGAAGGTGACCAGCTCGGGCAGCGCGATGTCTCCCGGGAGCGGGACCGACTCCCCCTCGACGAGGTGGGAGTAGGCGCCTGGGGTGCGGCGCACCGTCTGGGCGGCGTTGTTGATGAGGATGTCGAGCGGGCCGGCGGCGGCGACCTCGTCGGCCAGGGCGACGACCTGGGTGGGGTCGCGCAGGTCGATGCCGACGACCTTGAGCCGGTGGATCCAGGAGTGTGAATCCTCCTGTGCTGCAAAGCGTCTCGCCGCATCGTGCGGGAACCGCGTGGTGATGGTGAGGTGGGCGCCGTCCCGCAGCAGCAGGAGCGCGATGTACATGCCGATCTTCGCGCGCCCGCCGGTGAGCAGGGCTCGCTTGCCCGTCAGGTCGGTGCGCTGCTCACGCTTGGTGTGGCTCAGCGCCGCGCAGTCGGGGCACAGCCAGTGGTAGAAGGCGTCGACGAGGGTGTACTCCGCCTTGCAGATGTAGCAGTTGCGCGCCTTGAGGAGCTCGCCGGCGTGCGCGCCTCGCGTCGTCGACACGAGCGGGATGCCCTTGGTCTCGTCGTCGATCCGCATCGGGGACCCGGTGGCGGTCTGAGCCAGGATCGCCTCGTCGTGGTCGACCTGGGGTTGCTTCGCCTCGCGACGCCGGGCCTTGCGCACCCGCTTGTACATCCGGCCGGTGGCCCGCTTGACGGTCTGGATGTCGGGGTGGTCACCGTCGAGCTCGGCGAGCTCCTCGAGCACCCGCAGCGCGGTCGCGAGGTCGTCCGGATCGATCCCCGGTCCGACGTCACGCGACGGGTCGGCGAGCGAGCGGTGCGCGGCGTGCTTCCCGGCCGGGTGGTCCGAGTGGTCGTGCGCCATCAGCGGCTGCGCCAGGCGTCGGGGTCGGCGGCGAGGGCCGCGACCCGCTCGGGGAGGTTGCCGGAGAGGACCGCCGCGAGGCTGGTCTCGTCGAGCACCGAGCGCAGGCTGGCCCGCACGGCCACCCAGACGGTGGGCAGGTGCTCGGCAACCCCCTGGTATGCCGTCTCGTGCGGCCGCAGCCCCCTCACCTCTGCGAGTGGCCCGTCCACCGCACGGAACACGTCGCCGAGGGAGATGTCCCGCGGCTCGCGGGCGAGGGAGTAGCCGCCGCGAGCGCCCCTCGTGCTCCTGACCAGATCGGCGGTCTTGAGGTCGGCGACGATGGCCTCGAGGAACTTGCGCGGCAGGGTCTGCCGGTAGGACAGCGTCTCGACGCTCACCGGGCCGGCTGA
Source organism: Pedococcus sp. P1_H8 (assembly GCF_056405175.1). Classification (NCBI taxonomy): domain Bacteria; kingdom Bacillati; phylum Actinomycetota; class Actinomycetes; order Micrococcales; family Intrasporangiaceae; genus Pedococcus; species Pedococcus sp. P1_H8. The sequence continues at coordinate 144,785 of NZ_JBFUCP010000009.1, read as the reverse complement.
CATCGTCGCCGCCTCGGCGAGGATGAGCATGGCTCGGACCGCGTACTCAGTGCGTGCCGAGATGTCCACCCGGGCATTGTGTCGCACCCCCCGCCACTGGAGGCACTGGGACCTGCGCGGCAGCGTGAGGCCGTGCACGGCATACCAAGGTTGGGGGGGCGCCCGCTCAGATGGCGAGGGCCGGCTCGACCTCCGCCGCGTCGGGCCGCGTCGTCGCTCGGGCGAAGACGGTCTCGCCCTCGACGAGGCCGAGGGCATCGGCCTCGGCGCGGGTCACCTGCGCCGCGAAGCGCACGCCCGCATCTGTGCGCAGGTCGATCCGCACCTCGAAGCCGAGGCGCACGACGCGTTCGACGACCGCTTCGACGACGCCGGGCGAGCCGCCGACCCGGGCGTCCTGGGCCTGCGCACGTTCCCGGCTCCGGTCGAGCGCGATGTCGTGGGGACGGACCAGCTGGCCGCCGAGGCGGGCCACCGAGCCGAGGAAGGACATGACGAAGTCGTTGGCAGGGCGGTCGTAGAGGGTCACGGGGTCGCCCACCTGCTCGATGCGGCCCTTGTTGAGCACCGCGATGCGGTCGGCGACGTCGAGCGCCTCCTCCTGGTCGTGCGTGACGAGGACTGTCGTGACGTGGACCTCGTCGTGCAGCCTCCGCAGCCACTGGCGCAGGTCCGCGCGCACCTTGGCGTCGAGGGCACCGAAGGGTTCGTCGAGCAGGAGCACCTCCGGGTCGACCGCGAGGGCTCGGGCGAGCGCCATCCGCTGGCGCTGCCCACCCGACAGCTGCGCGGGGTAGCGGTGCTGGAAGCCGTCGAGCCCGACGATCTCGAGCAGGTCGTCGACCTTGCGCGCGATCTCGGCCTTGGGCCGCTTGCGGATGGTCAGGCCGAAGGCGACGTTGTCGCGGACCGTCATGTGCTTGAACGCGGCGTAGTGCTGGAACACGAACCCGATGCCGCGCTTCTGCGGGGACACCCCGGTCACGTCCCGCCCGCCGATGACGATGCGTCCGCCGTCGAGCTGCTCCAGCCCTGCGATCGAGCGCAGCAGCGTCGACTTGCCGGAGCCACTCGGCCCGAGCAGGGCGGTGAGCGAGCCCGCCGGGATGTCCAGGGTCACGTCGTCGAGGGCGGCGAAGTCGCCGTAGTGCTTGCGGGCGTCGATGACGGTGATCATGTGGTTCTCCTCTTGCGGTCGAGCGCGGTCATGCCGAGCAGCGTCAGCACGGCCAGGCCCATGAGCAGGGTGGCCGCGGCGTAGGCGCCGTAGGTGTTGTGGTCGTCGATGTAGCGGGAGTGGACCAGCAGGGTGAGCGTCTGGGAGACCCCCGGGAAGCCGGAGCTGACCATGATCACGGCGCCGAACTCCCCCAGCGCCCGGGCGATCGTGAGGACGACGCCGTACGTGAGTCCCCAGCGGATCGCCGGCAGCGTGATCCGCCAGAACGTCTGCCACGAGCTGGCACCGAGGGTGGACGCGGCCTGCTCCTGCTCGGTGCCGATCTCGTGGAGCACCGGCTCCACCTCGCGCACGACGAACGGCAGGGTGACGAACAGTGTGGCGATGACCATGCCCGGCAGCCCGAAGATGACCTTGAAGCCGAGCCGTTCGAGACCGCCGAACCAGCCGTCAGCTCCCCAGAGCAGGATGAGCGACACCCCGATGACGATCGGCGACACCGCGAACGGCAGGTCCACGACCGCCTGGACCAGGCCCCGTCCGCGGAACCGTCCACGCACCAGGGCCAGCGCCGTGCCCACCCCGAACACCACGTTGAGCGGCACCACGATCGCCACGATCAGCAGCGACAGGTTGAGCGCCGAGATCGCCGCGGGTGTCCTGATCGACTCGAGGAACGCCCCCACGCCCTCCCCGAACGTGCGCACGAGGATGAGCACGATGGGGACGGCGAGCAGGAGCACGAGGTAGCCGAGCGCAACCGTGCGCAGGCCGATCCGGGCGGCAGTGGAGGTCTTCACTGGGCCTCCTCCTCGCGGCGCAGGCTGCGCCCGGCGAACAGGCGCAGCACGAACAAGGTGGCGAACGCGATCACCAGCAGCGCGACGGACACCGCGGCGGCGTTCAGTGGTCGGTCGATCTCGATCTGCTGCTGGATGTACTGCGAGGCGACCTGGGTCTCGCGTGGGATGTTCCCGCCGATGAGCACGACCGAGCCGTACTCCCCGATCGCGCGCGCGAACGCCAGTCCGGTGCCGCTGATCAGGGCGGGGGCCAGGGTCGGCAGGACGACCCTGCGGAAGGTCGTCCAGTTCGACGCTCCGAGGGAGGCCGCTGCCTCCTCGACCTCGCGGTCGGCCTCGATGAGGACCGGCTGCACCGACCGGACGACGAACGGCAGCGTCACGAAGGCCAGTGCGACGATGAGTCCGGGCTGGGTGGCGTTGAGGTGGATGTGGAGCGGGCTGTTCGGCCCGTAGAGCGAGAGCAGCACGATGCTGGCGACGATGGTGGGCAGGGCGAAGGGTAGGTCGATCAGGGCGTTGACGACGCGCTTGCCCCGGAAGTCGTCGCGCACCAGCACCCAGGCGATGAGCGTGCCCATCACGGCGTTGACGACCGCGACGACGGCAGCGACGAGGACGGTCACGCGCAGCGAGGCGAGGGCGACCGGCGCGGTGACGGCCTCCCAGAAGCCGCCCACCCCCTCGCCGAGGGAGGTGACGGTGAGCGCCGCGAGCGGGAGCAGGACCAGAACGCTCAGCCACAGGCCCACCAGGCCGATGCCGAGAGGTCGCGCGAGGGGTCGGGCGAGCGAGAGTCGGTCACGAGGGGTGTCTGCGCGCGGCGGCAGGGACGCCACCCCGGAGGAGGTGTCGTCCCTGCGCGCGCGCTGCGTGGTCGCGGTCATGGCCTACGACGTGGCCTTGTCGTAGATGACGGCGATGGAGCCGGTCTCCTTCTTGAAGAGCGTGCCGTCGATCGTCTTCCAGCCACCCAGGTCGTCGATGGTCCAGAGCTTCTGGGGCGCCGGGAAGTCGGCCGCGAACTCCTTGGCCACCGTCGGGTCGACCGGGCGGAAACCTGCCTGGGCCCAGAGCTTCTGGGCCTCCGGCGTGAAGAGGTAGTCGTTGAAGGCCGTGGCCTTCGCGAGGTTCGGGCTCTTGCTCAGGACAGCGGTGGGGTTCTCGATCTTGAAGGTGGTCGGCGGCGTGACGTGCTCCACCGGGTCACCGCTGCGCTCGGCGAACAACGCCTCGTTCTCATAGCTGAGCAGCACGTCGCCGGTGCCCTGCAGGAACGTCTCGGTCGCCTCGCGTCCCGACTTCGGCTGCACCTTGACGTGGCCCGTCACGAGCTGCTCGATGAAGGCGAGGCCCGCCTTGGGGTCCTTCCCGCCGTCGCTCTTCGCGGCATACGGCGCCAGCAGGTTCCACTTGGCGCTGCCCGAGCTGAACGGGTTGGGGGTGACCACCTCGACACCCGGCTTGAGCAGGTCGTCCCAGTCCTTGATCCCCTTGGGGTTGCCCTTGCGGACGATGATCGTGACGACCGAGCCGAACGGGATCCCCTTGTACTGGTTGGCGTTCCAGTCCTTGGCGACCAGCCCCGCGTCGACGAGGCGGGTGATGTCCGGCTCGACCGAGAAGTTCACGAAGTCGGCCGTGGCTCCTGCCGCCACCTTGCGCGACTGGTCACCCGACGCGCCGTAGGACTGCTGGAACTGCACGCCCTTGCCGGCCGCGGTCTTGGTGAACGCGGGGATCACCTTGTCGTAGCCGACCTTCGGCACGGCATACGCGAAGAGGTTGATCGTTCCCGTCTTGGCGGCGGCATTCTCGGCGTCCGCGGCGGCACCCACGGTGTCGCTGGCTCCGCCACCGGCACAGGCCGTCATCACCATCGCGCCGACGGTCGCGGCGGCGGCCAGGGCGAGGCGGGGGTGACGACGGGTCGACTTCATCGGGAGCTCCTTGGTTGCCGTGTGGCGGTGGATGCGCACCGTGCGCATCTCCTATGTGACAACTAGGAGTTTGGATAGCAATTAGTTATCGGTCAAATAACGTAGCCTTATGTCTCGCATCGTGGAAAGCCGCTCCGGTATGCCGCGACGCACCACCCCATGCCCCCGTCACCTTTATCGGGTTTAGGGACTTTGTTGCGCTTGACCCGAGAACGCAACTCGGGCGAAGCGCAACTTTCCCCCTAAACCCGATAAAGGGGAGGCGGGGGGTCAGGAGAAGTCGCGGCCTCGCAGGACGACGTGCTCGGGGGCCGCGAGCGCACGGATCTCGAGCCGCGGGTCTGCCGCGTAGACCACGAGGTCGGCGTCGGCGCCCTCTTCCAGCCCCGGACGGCCGAGCCAGGCGCGTGCACCCCAGGTCGCGGCATACAGGGCCTCGTCGGTGGACAGCCCCGCCTTGGTCAGCTCGTGGGCCTCGTCCGCCACGAGGCCGTGCCGCAGCGAGCCGCCCGCGTCGGTGCCCAGATAGATGGGGATGCCGGCGTCACGGGCCGCGCCGATCGTGGCGTACCGGCGTTCGTGGAGCGCGAGCATCCGGCGGTGGTAGTCGGGGAACCTCTCCTTCGCGGGTGCGGCGACCGACGGGAAGGTCGCGATGTTGACCAGGGTCGGCACGATCGCGATCTGCTGCTCCGCGAACTGCGCGATGGTCTCGGCCTCCAACCCGGTCGCGTGCTCGATGCAGTCAGTGCCCGCCGCCGCGAAGTCGTAGAGCGAGGCCTCGCCGAAGCAGTGGGCGGTCACCCTGGCGCCCTCCTCGTGGGCGGCGGCGATCGCATCGGTGAGCACGTCGACCGGCCAGCAGGGCGTGAGGTCGCCGGCGTCGCGGTCGATCCAGTCCCCCACCAGCTTGACCCAGCCGTCACCCGCGCGGGCCTCGATCCGGACCCGCTCGACGAGCTGGTCAGGCTCGATCTCGTGGGCGTAGTTGCGGATGTAGCGACGGGTGCGCGCGATGTGGCGGCCGGCGCGGATGACCTTGGGCAGGTCGTCGCGCTCGTCGATCCACCGGGTGTCGGCAGGCGAGCCGGCGTCGCGGATGAGCAACGTCCCGGCCTCGCGGTCGGCCAGCGCCTGGGCCTCTGCGGTCGCATCGTCCACGGCGCCGTGGGCATCGAGCCCGACGTGGCAGTGGGCGTCGACGAGGCCGGGGAGGACATAGCCGCGCAGCGTCTGCACGTCGGATCCGCTCCCGCTCGGCCGGTCGAAGGTCAGCCGCCCGCCGACCACCCATGCCTCGGGGCGCACGTCCTCGGGTCCGACGAGGACCTCACCCTGCAGGTGCAGCACCGTTGCCATGAACCGACCCTATCCAGCGCCGCTCCGGTCTGGGTCAGGTGTCAGTGGGTCCCGGTGAGCGGCTGGACGAAGCGGCGGATCGCCTCGACGACGACCTCCGGCGCATCCGTGTGCACCCAGTGCGTCGCACCCTTGACGGTCAGCTGACGCACCTTGGGGAACATGGCCCGCATCGTCGGGAGGTCCTGGTCGGTGATGTAGGTCGAGTCCGAGCCGGCGATCCACAGGACCGGCCCGGCGAACGGCGGGAGCGCGGCGGCAGACTCGGGCCACGCCGCGATCGTCGAACCCGTTCCCGTGGCGGCATCGGCCGCGAACAGCTCGAGGTTGGCCTGCCAGCGCCACGACTCTCCGTGGCGCCGCAGGTTCTGCAGCAGGAACGCCTTCACGCCAGGGTCGGGTTCCTCGAAGCGTGCCTCGGCGTCACGCCTGCTGGTCAGCTCCCCCAGCGGCAGCCGTTGCATCTCCTCGATGTAGCCGCTGAACCGCTCCAGGCTGCCGTAGCTCTTGGGCGCGATGTCGACGACGACCAGCCTCGACACCAGCTCGGGGTGCTCGAGGGCGAGCAGCATCGCGGTCTTGCCGCCCAGGGAGTGCCCCACGACCACCCACGACGCGTCAGCGTCGATGCCGCGCAGGGTGTCGGCGACGGCCGCGGCATACCCCTCGAAGGAGAACTCCTGCGACCACGGGGACCGGCCGTGGTCCGGGAGGTCGACCAGGGTGCTGCGGGCGCCGCTGCCGTCGGGGCCGGCGAGCGCCTTGGCGATCTGCGACCAGTTGCGGCCTTGCCCGAAAAGCCCGTGGAGAAAGGCGATTCGCGGTCCCGCGGTGCCGACCGACAGGGTGTGCAGCGGTGCTGCGTGGCTCACCTGCCGAGGAACTTCTCGAAGCCTGCGGGCAGCTGGTTGGGGTCGAGGTCAGCAGGTATGCCGCCGTCCCCGGCGCCTCCCCCGAACGCGGCCCCGCCGCCGCTCGCCTTGACAGCCGCGCCCTTCTCGAGGGCTGCCCGCTCCTCGGCGGCCCGCTTGGCCGGGTTGCCGGACTTGGACTTCTTGCGCTGGGGCGGCTGCTGGCGGCCCTTCTTGCCGCCACCCATGCCCGGGATGCCGGGCATCCCCGGGATGCCGCCACCACGCGCGAGCTGCTTCATCATCTTCTGTGCCTCGGTGAACCGCTCGAGCAGCCCGTTCACCTCGGACACCTGCACACCCGAGCCCTTCGCGATGCGCAGTCGGCGCGACCCGTTGATCTGCTTGGAGTGGGTGCGTTCGAACGGTGTCATCGACCGGACCATCGCCTCGATGCGGTCGAACTCGCGCGGGTCGAGGTTGTCGAGCTGGGCCTTCATCTGGCCCATGCCCGGCATCATGCCGAGCATCGCCTTCATGCCGCCCATCTTCTTGAGCGCCGACATCTGCTGCAGGAAGTCGTCGAAGGTGAAGTCCTCCTCGGCGAGGAACTTGCGCTGCATCTCCTCGGCCTGGCTGCGGTCGAACGCCTTCTCCGCCTGCTCGATGAGGGTGAGGACGTCACCCATGTCGAGGATGCGCGAGGCCATCCGGTCGGGGTGGAAGACCTCGAAGTCCTTCACGCCCTCACCGGTGCTGGCGAACATGATCGGGCGACCGGTCACCGACGCGACGGACAGGGCGGCACCACCACGGGCGTCACCGTCGAGCTTGGAGAGCACGACGCCGGTGAAGTCGACGCCCGCCTGGAACGCCAGGGCCGTGTCGACAGCGGCTTGGCCGATCATCGCGTCGATGACGAACAGGACCTCGTCGGGCTCGATCGCCGTGCGGATGTCGGCAGCCTGCTGCATGAGGTTGGCGTCGACGGCCAGCCGCCCGGCGGTGTCGACGATGACCACGTCGTGCTGGGCGCGGCGGGCCTGCTCGATCCCGGCTCGGCTGACCGAGACCGGGTCGCCGAACGATCGCGTGCCCTCACCCGTCGGGCCGACGGCGTCGTGGCCCCCGATGTTGCCGCGCTCGGGAGCGAAGACAGGCACGCCCGCGCGCTCACCGACGACCTCGAGCTGGGTGACGGCGTTGGGACGCTGCAGGTCGGCGGCCACGAGGAGGGGGGTGTGGCCCTGCTCCTTGAGCCAGCGGGCGAGCTTGCCGGCGAGGGTGGTCTTGCCGGCACCCTGCAGACCGGCGAGCATGATCACGGTCGGCGGGTTCTTGGCGAACGCGATGGTGCGCGTCTGGCCACCGAGGATGCCGACGAGCTCCTCGTTGACGATCTTGACGACCTGCTGTCCGGGGTTGAGCGCCCCCGACACCTCTGCACCGAGGGCCCGCTCGCGCACGGCGTGGGTGAAGGCCTTGACGACAGGCAGCGACACGTCGGCGTCGAGCAGGGCGAGCCGGATGTCGCGGACCGTCGCGTTGACGTCGGACTCGGACAGCCGCCCCTTGCCCCGCAGGTTCTTGAAGGTGGCTGTCAGGCGGTCGGAGAGTGAGGTGAACACGGGCCCAAGGTTAATCGACCCGGGGTTGGGTGCCTGACACGCAGCCCTGGGTCCGCGTCAGGCACACCACCTCGTGGTCTAGGACGGCGCGGCCCCGTCGCAGGTGTCGATCACCATTGCCACCGTCTGCGCCACCTTGGCCGGCGACAGGAGCCGGCCACCGAACTCGGTGAGGTAGAACGTGTCCAGGGTCTGACCGGCATACGTGGCGATGTGCGCGGAACGCACCGACAGTCCGGCCTTCGCGAACCCGATCCCCAGCTCGTGCAGCAGGCCGGGACGGTCCTGGGCGCGCACCTCGATGACCGTCGCCTCCTCGGAGGCGTGGGGCACGACGAGGGCCCGCGCCTGGCCCGGCGACCCCGTCCCGGACTCGCCGCTGGGTCGGGCCGCGAACGCCCGGCGCCGCTCGAGGAGGCCCAGCGGGCCGCGGTCACCTTGCGCGAGCCGCTCGAGGCCACGCACGATCCGCTCCTCCTGGGGCGGCTCGCCGCTCGGGTTCTCCACGTGCCACTCGTTGGCGGCGACGCCGTCGATCGTGCGCAGGATGGCGGTGCGGACGACCAGCCCGTATGCCGCGAGCAGACCAGCCGTGTCGGCGAACAGCCCCAGCCGGTCACGGTCGAAGACGTCGATGCGGTAGGACCCGCCCTGCGGTCGGATGACGACCCGCGGCTCGCCTGCCGCCACCGACTCGAGGTCGGCCTGGTCGACGGTGGTGGTCTCGGCCTGCGGTGGCACGCTGCCTTCCTCCCAGCCCTTGCGGGCTCCTTCGGCGAGCTGGGCCAGGAGGGTCGCCCGCCAGTCGGTCCAGGCCTGCGGGCCGGCGGCGCTCGCGTCGGCCTCGGTCAGGGCGACGAGCAGGTCGAACACGTCGCGCGACCCGCCCACCGCGGCCCGGGCCGCGGTGACCGTGCCGGCGTCCTGGTGGTCGCGGCGGGTCGCGAGGTCGATGAGCGTGAGGTGCTCACGGACCAGCGTGGTGAGGACCTCGACGTCCGCAGCCGGGTAGCCCAGCCTCGTCGCGATGGTCCTGGCGAGGGGGGCTCCCGTGGCCGAGTGGTCGTGGGCGCCGCGGATCTTGCCGATGTCGTGCAGCAGCGCGGCCAGCAACAGCAGGTCGGCGCGGGTGACCCCGCGCACCAGTCCCCCCGCGAGGACGACGGTCTCGATGAGGTGCCGGTCGACGGTGTGGCGGTGCACGGCGCTGCGCTGCGGGCGGGAGCGCACGGCCGCCCACTCCGGCAGCCAGCGGTCGATGATGCCGGCCTGGTCGAGCCCTTCCCAGACGGCGATGAGGCCGGGACCGGTGGCCAACAGGTCGGCGAACAGGTCGCGGGCGATCTCCGGCCACGGCTCGGGCAACGTCGGCGCCTGACCGGCGAGGTTGGCCAGCGTGGTCGGGGCGATGGGCAGGTGGCTGCGGGCTGCGACGACTGCCGCGCGCAGGGGCAGGAGCGGGTCGGTCGACAGGGTGCTGCGCGGGCCGAGGACCACCTCACCGTCGTGCTCGAACATGCCGAACCCGAGGGGGTTGAGCTGCGGCCGCCGCGGCCCGACCCGCAGGGTGCGGGCCCTCTGGGACTGCCCGGCGCGGCGCACCGTGCCGTCGAGGGCGTAGGCGATGGTCCGGCCGGCGTCGGCGACCGACGTCATCATCTCGTCGGGGTCGCTGTGGCCGAGCAGCGCTGACACGGCGTCGTGGTCCTCACGGGTGAGCCGGTCGCGGCCGCGGCCGGTGACCACGTGGACGGCGTCACGCGCGTCGAGCAGGGTCTGGTGCGCCTCGTCCACCCCGACGTGGGGGCGGTCGGTGAGCCAGGCGGCCACGAGGGCACCGAGCACCGTCATGTCGCGCAGGCCGCCGTGGGCCTCCTTGAGGTCGGGTTCGAGGCTCTGGGCGAGCTCGCCGTGCCGGGCGTGCCTGGCCTTGAGGCTCTCGACGAGCTGCGGCAGCCGGCGACGGGCGTTCGCGCGCCAGTCGTGCGCGACGGTCGAGCGGGCGGCGGCGACCACCTCGGCGTCGCCTGCCACGCACTGCAGGTCGAGCAGGCCGACGGCCGCCGCGAGGTCGCCGGACGCGACGGTCCGGCACTGGTTGACGGTGCGCACGGCGTGGTCGAGCTTCACCCCGGCGTCCCAGACGGGGTACCAGACCCGGTCGGCCAGGCCGCGCAGGTCGTCACCGCTGAGCGAGCGTCCGTAGTGCAGCAGGACCAGGTCGACGTCGCTGAGCGGCCCGGCGTCACCCCGCGCGAGGCTACCGACCGCGGCCAGGGCGATCCCTTCGGTCGACCTGCCGTCGAGGGCCACCTTCCAGACCTCGCCGAGCCAGCCTCGGGTCAGGGTCGCGATGGCGTCGCGGCGGACCTGGCCCGCGCCGGGGGCGTCGAAGCCCCTGGCCCCCGCCAGGTCGAGGCGGCGGGCCGCCAGGTCGGTCTGCTCGATCGTCACGTGCTCCACCGTGCCCCTTCGACGTTTCCGAACGTGAGCCGTCGTGTTACGCCCGTGTTAGACGTATGCCGCGCACGGCCGCATCATCCTCGTGCCCTCCCCGCCCCGACTTCTGGCCGCCTGTGCTGGGTGCGGGCGCCGATCCCGCCCCTTCCTGCGGCACCCGTGGCCAGAAGTCCGGGTTGGGGCGCGTGAAGGCGCCCGGCCCCGCGAACGGGACCGGGCGCCATACCCAGTGGTTGTGTTGCTTGTTGGATCGGGTTAGAGGGCGTCGACGCCGCGTTCTCCGGTGCGGACCCGGACCACGTCCTCGACGGGGATGGTCCAGATCTTGCCGTCGCCGATCCGGCCGGTCTGAGCCGCCTTGAGGATGACGTCGGCCACCGAGGTGGCGTCGATGTCGTCGACGAGGACCTCCACCCGCACCTTCGGCACGAAGTCGACGGTGTACTCGGCACCGCGGTAGACCTCGCTGTGTCCGCGCTGCCGACCGTAGCCGGACGCCTCGCTGACGGTCATGCCGGAGATGCCGTAGGCCTCCAGGGCCTCCTTCACCTCGTCGAGCTGGTGGGGCTTGATGATCGCGGTCACGAGCTTCATGCGGACGCTCCCTCAGGGGTCTTGGCAGGCTTGGCGGACGAGGTCGAGACTGCACCGGAGGAGCCGAACCGGCCGCCGGTGAACCCGCTGAGCTCGTAGGCCGACTCGCCGTGCTCGCTCTGGTCGATGCCGTCGGACTCGACGTCCTCGGTGACCCTCCAGCCCAGGGTGTACTTCAGGGCCAGCGCGATCACCGCAGTCAGGATGCCACTGATGAGCAGCGACGCGAACGCGATGATGATCTGCACGACCAGCTGCTTGGCGCCGCCGCCGTAGAACAGACCCGCCCCGGTGGCGAGCAGACCCGCACCGATGGTGCCCCAGAGACCGGCGACCAGGTGGACACCGACCACGTCGAGGCTGTCGTCGTAGCCGAAGCGGTACTTCAGGCCGACCGCGAGGGCGGACAGGCCACCGGCGACCACACCGAGGATGAGCGAACCCAGCGGCGACAGCGCGCCGCAGGCCGGGGTGATGGCGACCAGGCCGGCGACGACGCCCGAGGCGCCACCGATCGACGTGGCGTGGCCGTCGCGGATCTTCTCCACGAGGAGCCACCCGAGCATCGCGGCACAGGTGGCGGCGGTGGTGTTGAGCCACACCGTCGAGGCGAGGCCGTCCGCCGCGAGCTCGGAGCCCGCGTTGAACCCGAACCAGCCGAACCACAGCAGACCCGCGCCGAGCATCACGACCGGCACGTTGTGCGGGCGCATCGCCTGGCTGCCGAAGCCGAGCCGCTTGCCGACGATGAGTGCGAGCACCAGACCCGCGATACCGGCGTTGATGTGCACGACCGTGCCACCGGCGAAGTCGATCGGCAGCACGTTGGCCACGCCGTCGGTCGCGCCGAAGATCTTGGCCGACAGGCCGCCCTCCGCGCCGGACAGGACTCCGCCGCCCCACACCATGTGCGAGATCGGGAAGTAGACGATGGTCGCCCAGATGCCGGAGAAGACCAGCCAGGTGCTGAACTTGACGCGGTCAGCGACGGCGCCGCTGATCAGCGCGACGGTGATGACGGCGAAGGTGAGCTGGAAGCCGACGAAGACGGTCTCGGGGATGAACACGTCGACGCCGAACACGTCGATCAGTCGCGAGCCGTCCTCACCGATGACGTTCTTGAGGCCGAACAGGTGGAAGGGGTTGGTGAACAGGCCGGCGATGTCGGACGAGCCGTCCTGCAGGTTGCCGAAGGACATGGAGTAGCCCCACAACACGTAGATGACGCCGACGACGCCGAGGGCCCCGAACGACATCATGATCATGTTGAGGACGGACTTGGCTCGCGTCATGCCGCCGTAGAACAGCGCGAGACCTGGGGTCATGAGCAGGACCATCGAGGCGGCGACGAGCATGAAGGCGGTCGCGGCCTCGTTGATCGTGGGGTCTGCCACTGGCAGCAGTGCTGGAGTCATGGCCAGAACTGTGACGGGGCGGCGTTTCGGGGCGTGCCGGAGTTTGTTACAGCCGTGTTAGCGGAACCGCGTGCGGGTAAGCATCAGGTTTCGGACCGCGCCACGTCTCACATCGTGGGAGCGTCCGCCCTGGCGAGGTAGCGCTCCCCCATCGAGGTGAGCTCGTCGTCGTCCACCAGCCGCCCGAACTGCACCAACGCCTGCGCAGGCGCGCGCAAGGCCTCCCACTGCTCGCCCTCGACGAGGATGTCGCAGAGCATCAGGCGCAGGTCGGGAGCCACGGGGCGGCCGGTCCGTTCGCAGGCGTCGATGGCCTCACCGAGCAGGGTCGCCGCGGTCTGCGGGTCGCCGCCCTGCCACAGCACCATCGACTCGACCTCCGCGAGGGCGACTCGCAGCTCGACGGTGACGTGGAGGTCCACCAAGCGCCGGGCCCGCTCGAGGACGTCTGCCGCGCGCGGGTCGTCGGTGGCGGCCATCGCCCGCGCTGCCATCACGGCGGCTTCGGCCGCCCAACCGCCGTCGCCCGCCTGCTCGTAGAGGTGGGAGGCCCGCAGGACCATCACCGGCGCCTCGTCGGCCGGCGCGACCTGGGCCAGACCCATGAGGCCGCTCGCGGCGTGGGCGGGCTCCCCCAACGACTGCAGCTGCTCGACGTAGCCGCGTCCCGACGCCAGCGCGTCAGGATCTCCGACCAGGACCTCGACCGGAACCAGCGCCACCCGGCAGCGCAGGGTCTCGACCTCGTCGCCGGAGTCCGTGGCCGCCGCGAGCGCCTCAGCGAGCACGTGGCCAGCCGCAGGGTGGCCGGCCCCCAACAGCACCTGTCCGAGCCGCCGGTCGAGCACCGCCTGCAGCTGCAGCTCGGCTTCGCCCCGCGCCGGGAGCAGTTCCCCCCGCGCCTGCGCCCAGCCGTGCACGAGGTGGTCCATCCGGATGGGTTCGTGCCCGTCGGCGGCCCGCAGGAGCGCCTCGTGGAATCCCGCGATGTCGGCGGGCAAGGGCGTCTGCGCCTCGGCGAGCACGGCTGCCGGCAGGTGGTCTTGGTCGGGCTCCACGCCGGCGACTCTAGCGGGGTATGCCGCGGGCGCGCCGAGGTCAGAACGCCGAGATCGAGGCGGGTGCCCGCTGCGGGCGGCTCAGCCCGCGGACCACCGCGGTCTGGCCGTGGCGGCGGACCGCGACACCGGTGAGCAACCCCAGGACGGGCGTGAGGACACCCTCGGGGTAGGTCGGGGTGTCGAGCCCGACGCTGTCGGCCAGGTCGTCGCCGTGCACGACGAACTCCATCATCCGCGTCGTCAGGAAGTCCTCGGTCGTCAGCGACCAGCCCTGCCACGGGATGAAGATCGTGTCGGGGTCGCGCGATGCCCCGAGCAGGGCCGGAAGGTCGTCGGCCCACTCCCCAGCGAGCTCGAGAACGACGTCGGGACCGACCTGGGCGCCGTCGTTCTCACCGTCCCGGATGGACACGTTCACCTCGTCCTCCGGACCCGCCTCGACCCAGGCAGCCCGGGCGTAGTGCTCCAGCAGCGCGATCACCGGGGCACCGGCAGGGGCCTGGTCGGGCGTGGCTCGCAGGCCCCGCACGGTGTTGCCTGCCTGCTTGAGCAGGTGGTGGGCGAGACCTCCCACCGTCATGCCCGCGCAGGCGCTCTCGCGGCCCCAGGCGTCGCGCACCTCGGGGCGAGCAGCCAGGTCGAGGGACAGGTCCACGGCCGACAGGAACGCGGCCACGTGCTCAGCTCTGCTCACCTGACCGACCCTAACCGGCGGTGCCGACGGGGTCACGGCTCGCGATCCGAGCTTTGACGGTCGCGAGTTTGAAGCATCCTCCGGACCAGGACCCGCGGGATCCTTCAAACTCGCGACGCTGGAGCGGCTGGCCGTGGCGACCCGGGCTCAGGCTCAGGTGCGAGCGGGCTCGGTCGCGGACCCCCACGAAGGCGGCCCACCCGCGAACGCAGCCACGCGGCATACCTCTCGAGGGGGAGGAAGGCGAGCATCATCACGAGGTGCGGCCAGAAGGCGATGGTGATCGCGGCGTACGTCATGGCGTGGAAGACGAACCACCCGCCCACCACCCGCCGGCGCCACTTCTCGGACAGCAAGAAGATGATCGGCGAGGTGAGCTCGGCGCCCATGAGCACCCATTGGAACCAGTGCAGCGTCCACGGCACCTCGAGCAGCCACTGGGCCATCGGCGTCCCGCGACGCACGACCGCCCGCACCATGGTCGCCGAGTTGACCCAGTCCCAGCCGCCGAACCGGACCTTGGCCCAGGACGACAGGAAGTAGGTGGCGATGGCTGCCAGCTGGACGGCACGCAGGGCGAAGCCGGCCGCCTCGCTGCGGCGCTGGACGGACAGGTGGGCCATCCCCACTGTGGGCAGGAGCGCGAGCGCGACCACGAAGTCTGCCCGGTCGTGGTCGACCTTGCCGTAGGAGAAGGCGATGTACTGGTACCAGACCCAGCCGACGGCGACCGTCCACCCCAGCAACCGCGGCGCCCGGCCGGTCATTGCGGCCAGAGCAGCGAGCACGCAGCCCCACTTGAGGACCTGGACGAGCAGGACCGAGGCGGCGGGCAGGTGCAGGACCCTGCCCATGACGAGCGGTTCGTACCAGACGGGGTCTGCGTAGCCGTGGTACCAGCCGGACGTGTGCAGCAGCACCACGTCGACGATGACGAACGCGAAGACGAGCACGCGGAGCGCGGCCACCCGCGACACCGGCATCGGGGCGAACAGCCAGCCCGACAACCCCTGCGTCACGCGCTGGTCGGCCCCGGCCCCGCTCGCGCGGCGTCCGGTGCTCATGGCGCCTCCCACTGGGCGAGCACCTCGGTGCGGACCTCGCCGGTGGGCTTGCGGTCGACCACCACGATCAGGCGGCGTACGACACGCAGCGCGGTCCACTCGGCCGCCGTCGGGCGCAGCTCGGCGTGGCTGCGGGCCAGGGTGCCAAGGCGGGAGGGGTCGGCCTCGATCTGCGGGATCCGGCCCTCGACCTCGGCGCGGTTCAGGCCGACGTTCTCAGGCGTGAGTGGCGCGCGCACCCACTGCCCTGGCGCGTCGGCGGTCTGGACCTCGATGCCGGTCGACCACACCGAGCCGGTCGCGGCCTGGGACGTCGAGAACATCCGCCAGGGTCCGAACGGCCACCAGTGGTCGTTGCCCACGAGCGAGCCGGCGCAGAACACGACGGTGAAGGCGAGGACGACAGCCACGCGCCACGCCTTCGCCACTCGACCGAGTCGGTCCACCCCCGTTTCCACGCGCACAGGCTAAGCCATGACGGGTCTGCCGGTTGGTGTGCCGGCGCGACGGAGTTGGTCAGGCGATGGCCGCCGCGAACAGCTCGCGCCTGGACTCGAACCACGCCGCGTCGAGCAGTGGGCGCGCGGCATGACCTTCGGACACCATGCGCACGAACGCCGGATCTCCTTGCGCTGCAAGGTCTTCCACCGTGCGGGACTGCTCGACCATGCGGCGCAGCACCGCGTCGGGGACCTCGGCGCGCAAGTCCGTATCCGCGGCATACCCGTCCAGGACCGCCGCGAACTTGTGCAGCCGATCGGCCAGGGTGACCACTCCCATCTCCCTGCGGACGGCGGACTGGTCGTGCCACAACGGCGTCCACGACCACAGGGCGTAGGCGAGGTCCTCGACCGGTCGTCCCGGAGAGGCGAAGTCGAAGTCGATGACCGCGAACGAGCCGTCGGGGCGCAGCACGGTGTTGTAGGTGCCGACGTCGTGGTGGACGACCACCTCGCCGGCCCGCAGCCTCCGACCCGGCACGACCCGCCAGGGCAGCGCGGGGTCGGGTTCGAAACCCGCCTGCGCATCGTGGAAGGCCCGCAACCACGCCCCGATCGCGCGGCACGCCTCCACCGTCTGGAACTCGGTCCCGAGCGGCTCCGGTCCCAGCGTCCCCGCGACACCGTCAAGGTATGACGCGACCTCGCGTCCCAGCGCATCGGTGCCCATCGCGCGGGGTGCGGCCTCGAAGCCGGCCGACTCGAGGTGGTCGAGCAGGGCGTGGACGGCGGGGGTCCAGTGACCGGCCTGACGCCGGACCGTGTCGCCGACGCGGACGACCAGTCCGGTGTTGCCGCCAGTCAGCCGCTCCTCAGGCAAGAAGGGCGTCGACGAAGGCCTCGGGGTCGAACGGTGCGAGGTCGTCCGGACCTTCCCCCAGCCCCACGAGCTTGACGGGGACGCCGAGCTTGCGCTGCACCGAGACCACGATGCCGCCCTTGGCGGTGCCGTCGAGCTTGGTGAGCACGATGCCGGTCACATTGACGACCTGGGCGAACACCTCGGCCTGGCGCAGGCCGTTCTGGCCTGTGGTGGCGTCGAGGACGAGCAGCACCTCGTCGATCGGGCTCTGCTTCTCGATGACCCGCTTGACCTTGCCCAGCTCGTCCATCAGGCCGACCTTGTTGTGGAGCCGTCCGGCGGTGTCGATGAGCACGACGTCGGCCTCCATCTCGGCCCCTGCCTTGACGGCGTCGAAGGCCACGGCCGCAGGGTCGGCGCCGTCACGGTCGGAGCGGACGGTCGGCACGCCGACGCGGGCTCCCCACGTCTCCAGCTGGTCGGCGGCAGCAGCGCGGAAGGTGTCGGCGGCGCCGAGCACGACGTCCTTGTCCTCGGCGACCAGCACGCGGGCCAGCTTGCCGACCGTGGTGGTCTTGCCCGTGCCGTTGACGCCGACGACCAGCACCACCGCAGGGCGGCCGTCCACCCGCGAGCTGACGACCGTGCGGTCGAGCGTCGGGTCGACCAGCCGCAGCAGGTCCTCGCGGAGCCAGCCGCGCACCGTGGCCTCGTCGGTCGTGCCCTCGATCTTGACCCGGGCACGCAGCGTCTCGACGAGCTCGGTGCTGGCCTCGACCCCCAGGTCGGAGGCGATGAGGGTGTCCTCGACCTCCTCCCACGCGGCTTCGTCGAGCTTGCCGCGGGACAGCAGGGCGAGCAGCCCGTGCCCGAGGGCGGTGTTGGAGCGCGCCAGTCGCGCGCGGAGCCGCTGAAGGCGTCCCGCCGGCGCGTCCGGGCGGTCGAGCGTCGGCGTCGGCTCGGCTGAGGGCAGGGACTCCGCCGGCGGGGCCGGCAGCGTGTCGACCGAGCCGGCGTCCTCGATGGAGCGCTTCGGGGCGTCGCGTGGTGGTTCGGCGTCGTCACCGACTCCGGGCAGGACGTCAGTGGAGCCTGTGCCGCGGGTCGGCTCGGGTGCCGACTTCCCCCGGCCCCCGCGTCCGCGCAGAAGTCCCAGCAACACCGCGCCCAGGACCACGAGGAGCCCGACGGCGACGGCAATCCATTCCCACAGCTGATCGATCACGCGCGCCATCCTCTCATCCGGGGAGCGCCACGCAGACCGGGCGACCACCTTCGGCACCGGATGATGCGGTTACTCCTACTGGGGAACGGCCACGCTCCAGATGCCACGGCCGTGGGTGGCGGCGTAGACGTTGCCGTCAGGACCAGCCTCCAGGTCCATGACCACCGTGCTCGGCAGTCCGGAACCCAGCACCTGCCAGGAGGTCGCCCCCGGCGCCCGGTAGAAGGCACCAAGGTCGGTGCCCACCACCAGCGCGCCGTTGGACAGGCGCTTGACGGTGCTCGACGGGACATCCGGCAGGTTGGTGCTCACGTCAGTCCACGTGGCACCTCCGTCGGTCGTCTCGTACACGTGACCGACACCCGCGCCGGGGCCTTCGGTGAACCGGCGCGAGAAGCCGTTGATCGCGGCATACGCGTGGTTTCCACTGGCGGGGTCGATGGCAAGGCCCTGGACGAACCGCAGCGGGAAGCTGGCGGCCAACGTGAGCTGGTGCCAGGTGCCTCCCGCGTTGGTCGCGATGCCCCGCGCGAACCCGGCGTTGTTGCACGGTCCGCACCACGACACGTAGGCCGTGCCGCCCTGCATCGCCACCGCAGTCGCCGAGTGCCCGGCTCCGAGGTCGAACGCCTTGGTCAGGTCGGCCGCGCTGCGCGTGGCCGTCCAGCCCTTGGTGCCGACGTAGACGTAGCGACCGCCGAAGATGAAGTGGTCGGAGGCTGCGCCGTCGAGCGCGATCGGGGCGATGAAGCGAGGCGACGGGTCACCCGGGTCGAGTGACCACGAGCTCGCGTCGGCCTCGCTCAGCGCACCGGGGTTGAGGGCGCAGTTGTTGGTGATCTTCACCGCGAGGTTGACGTATTCCTGCAGCTGGTTGCACCCGTTGGCCGGATCAGCGGCGCCGTCCCCACCGTCACCACCGAAGTTCGAGCCCATCCCGGTGTCGGCGTTGGTGCCGTTCGGGGCGACCTTGAACAGGTTGGACACCCCGTTGTCCTGCAGGCCACCCGAGACCACGACACCACTGCCGTTCTTGGTGTCACGACCCACGGAGACCGAGTAGTACTGCAGGGCGTCCATGGTGCCGTCCGTCGTCGTCGACACCAGGTCGGTGGCATTGCCGTTGGCGTTCACCGCGCCGTTGACCGGGCGTCGGTAGACACCGCCGTCGTTGCCGAAGAAGACGACCGGAGCGCCGCCTGCGGTCCCCACCGTCACGGAGTGCTGGTCGGGGTGACCCGCCAGCGGGCAGGTGTTCTTGCTGTCGGCGATGTTCCAGCACGGGAAGTAGAAGTTCCAGTACGGCGAGACGGCCGACCAGTGCGAACCGGCGTCCTTGGTCTCGAACACCTCTTCCAGACCCGCCCAGACGTGGTCGCGGTTGGCCGGGTCGACGGTGAGGAACTGGTTGTACCAGGCCTGCACGCCCACGCCGTAGCCCTTGCGGTCCAGGGCCGAGCCGCTGTTGTGCAGCTGGGCCTGGTCGGCGATCTTGTTCCACGGCCCGTTGGGCGAGCCGGTCTTGGAGACGAAAATGCCTGCCAGAGAAGAGGATGCGGCGATCTTGCTCGGCTGCTGCACCAGCGCGTAGAGCCGGTCACCGGTCTTGCTGAACGCGAACGTCGTGTAGCCCACGTCGCTCGTGTTCGTGATGCTGCCGAGGGTCACCGACAGCTTGTGCCAGCCCGACGGGCCGGTGGTGAAGTCGTTGGTCTCGTAGAACCCGTTGTAGGTGTCGCCCGAGCGCCAGCCGAGGGCGGCGATCACGTGCTTGGGGTTCTTGGGGTCCACCGCGATGTCGTTGACGATGTTCTTGTATGCCGCGTTGGTGGGTCCCGAGGCCGTGTTGCCTCCCCAGTCGCTGCCCGCCGGCACGAGCACGTTCCCCGCGTCGTCCTTGATCTCGGGCATCCAGCTCATGTTGGGCGCGAAACCGAAGGTCCAGGCGCCGGCCTTGGTGCCGGCGGCGTGGTACCAGATGCCGCGGTTGGTCGCGGCGAAGACGGTCGAGCCGCCGCCCCAGCGGACCCGGCCGATCGTGGTCGACTCGAGCTCCTTGCCGCCGACCCGGTCGGTCGGTGCAAAGGAACCGGACGTCGGGTTGGCCAGGCGGAAGACACCGGCGCCCACGTAGGAGGTCGCACCGGTGTTGGACTCTCCGGTGGCGAACCACAGGGAGCCGTCACCCGCCAGCTGCAGGTCGCCCGAGCTGAGCGAGGGCAGCGAGTCGGCGATGGGCGTCCAACCGCCACCACCCTGGGAGGAACGCCAGACCCCGCCGTCGGCCCCGGCGGCATACACGTGGTTGGCGGCGTCAGCCGCGAGGCCCGTGATGCGTCCGGTGACGTGGCCGGCTCCGCCGGAGGAGTTGGAGTACCAGTCCCGGTAGCGCGGGTCGTCCGCGTCGTAGGGCACCTTGGTGACCTCGTTCCAGGTGCCGGGGCTGTGCTGCATGGCCTGCATCTGGGCGAACGCTGAGCCATAGGCGCCGGGCGCCACGATCCCCGAGGGAGCGGTGCGGGCCTGGTCGAACTGCTCGGCGATCGTGACCGCTTCCTTGGACTCGTTCTGTGCCTCGGCGGGGTTGCCGCCGGCGATCATCAGCGCCTTCTCCATGACGGCGGCGTTGTAGTGCCGGTCCCGCCACTGGTACTTCAGCCATGCCTCGTTGAGCTCGTGCCGGCCGAGGAAGCCGGCGGCTCCGCCGACAACCAGTGCCAGTCCGGCGCCGCCGGCGATCAGCCTGCGGGCTCGGGGTGTGAACGATGCCATGCGCGCATCTCCTCCTGGAGGGATAGGACCCGATCGGGTCCGCCCCAGCATCCAGCCACCGCACAGAAAGCACCCATGACAAATGTCATGGGTGCCGACGGTCAGTTGCCTGCTGACCTGCGCAAACGCGTCAGGTGTCAGGTGTCAGGTTCAGGTGTCAGACAGCCTCAGGTGTCAGACGGCGCGGTGACGGCCAGCGTCGTCGATGCCGTCGCCCGAGCCGCCGCTGGTCACGGTGTCACTGACCTTTTCCTTGGCGGACGTGATCGCGTCGCCGGTCTTCTCCAGCGTCGACTCGGTCTTCTCCTTGACCACGGCGATGAGCTCCTCGCCCTGCGGCGTCAGGAGCTCGCGGCCCTCACGACGCGCTGGAATGGCGACCAGGGCCACCACGGCAACCGCCAGTCCGACGCAGATGAGCATGCCGATGATGAGGGGGACCATGCTTCAAGGGTGCCCCGCGCGACGGGAATGCTCAAATCCGGCGCGCCGACGACGACTCCGCTGCGGCGCGACGAAGGAGCGACGCAGGGAGGAGGCGCGCCCAAAAATCAGGCGCTCTGCGCCGCCACGTCGCGGATTCGCTGCGAAACCACAGTGGTCACACCGTCACCACGCATCGACACACCGTAGAGCGCGTCGGCGACCTCCATGGTGCGCTTCTGGTGGGTGATGACGATGAGCTGGCTCGAGTCGCGCAGCTCCTCGAACAGCGTGATCAGGCGGCCGAGGTTGGCGTCGTCGAGGGCGGCCTCCACCTCGTCCATGATGTAGAACGGGCTGGGCCGGGCCTTGAAGATCGACACCAGCAGGGCGACCGCGACCAGCGACCGCTCACCACCGGAGAGCAGTGAGAGCCGCTTGATCTTCTTGCCCGGTGGGCGCGCCTCCACCTCGATGCCGGTCGTGAGCATGTTGGCCGGGTCGGTGAGGGTCAGCTTGCCCTCGCCGCCGGGGAAGAGTCGGCTGAAGACACCCTCGAACTGGGCTGCGGTGTCGTGGAAGGCCTCGGTGAAGACGCGCTCCACGCGCTCGTCGACCTCGCGGACGATGTCGAGCAGGTCGCGCTTGGACTTCTTGAGGTCCTCGAGCTGTTCGGTGAGGAACTTGTGCCGCTCCTCCAGTGCCGCGAACTCCTCGAGCGCCAGCGGGTTGACGCGGCCCAGGGCGTTCAGTGCGCGCTCGGCCTTGCGCAGCCGCTTCTCCTGGGTCTCGCGGACGTACGGCCCGGGCTCGGGGATCTCGTCGGGGTTGTCGTCCGGGCCGACGACGAACGGCACGAGCTGGTGGGGACCGAAGTCCTCCATCAGTGCCTCGGGGGAGATGCCGAGCTCCTCGACGGCTTTGGCCTGCATGGCCTCGATGCGCAGCCGTTGCTGGGTGCGGGCCACCTCGTCGCGGTGCACCGTGTCGGTGAGCTCGCGCAGGTCGTCCTGGAGGGCGGAGACCTCGCGCCGCACGACGGTGAGCGCCTGGTCGCGTTCGGTGCGCTCCTGCTCGGCGACGGCGCGCTGGCGGGCCGCGGTGTCCAGGGCGCCGGCGATCAGCGTGCTGGCGTAGGACGCGCCGCGCCGGACGGCCTCGGCCACCGTGGCCTCGCGCTTGCGACGTTCCTGGCGGGCGGCAAGTCGCTGGCGGGCGGCCAGCTCGTTGCGCGCGGCCCCCTCGAGGGAGTCGGCGCGGCCCTTGAGGGCCCGAGCCCGCTCCTCCTTGGTGCGCAGGGTCAGCCGCAGCTCGGTCTCGGCCGTACGTCCACGACTGGCCTCGAGCTCGAGGCGATCACGCTCGTCGGTGCTGGGGTCCTGCGACTCGGTCGGCTCGGCGCTGGCCTCGTCGAGGCGATCGGTCAGCTCGGCGAGCTCGCGGCGGTCGTTCTCGAGGCCGGCCGTCGCGTCGGCGATGGAGCGTTCGGTGCGCTCGGCCTCGGCCTTGGCCGACCGGACGGTGGCGCCGAGGTGGCCGAGCCGCTCGGCCACGGCAGCCATCTTGGCGTCGGAGTCGTGCAACCGCTCGAGGGCGGCCTCGACGTCGTCGGTGGCCACGCGGTGCCGCTCCTGCGCGGAGGTCAGCGCGAACCGCGCCTGCTCCCCACGGCGGGTGGCATCGGCGACCCGGTCGCGCGTCTCGTCGACGGCCGACTGGATCTCGATGAGGCTCGGCGCGTGGCTGCTGCCGCCGCGGACGAACCCCGGGGCGAACACGTCGCCATCGGTGGTCACGGCCGTGATGCCCTCACCCCGGGCGACGAGCGCTGCCGCGAGGGCGGGATCGGAGACGAGGGCGACCCGGTCGAGGAGCTGCTCGACGGCCGGGCGGACCGTGGCCGGGGCCTCGACGACCTCGCGGGCCCAGACAGCGGATCCCTCGAGTTGCGGCCAGCTTGACGGATCGCTCGACGAGGCCGTCTGGCCGACGAGGAAGGCGGCCCGACCGGCGTCGTCGGCACGCAAGGTGGTGAGCGCGCGAGCGGCGTGCTCGACCGACTCGACCGCGAGGGCGTCGCCCGCCCAACCCAAGGCCGCGGCGATGGCCGCCTCGTGACCACCCTTGACCTGGAGCAGCGATGCGACGGATCCGACGATGCCGTGCCGCGAGTCGGCGGCCGCGAGCAGGGTGGCGGCTCCGTCCTTGCGCGACAGGCTGAGCTCGAGGGCCTCGAGCCGGGCGGTGCCGCTGGTGCGGTCGCGTTCGGCGAGGCGCTCGGCCTCGCGGTGCTGCTCGACCTCGGCCTCGACCTGCTCGAGGACGGCGGCGGCCTTCTCGTAGGCCGAGTCCAGCCCCTCCTCACCCTCCTCGTCGACAGCGACGGAGGCCTCGAGGGTGTTGAACTCCTGCTCCGCGGCAGCGGCTCGTTGCAGGGACTGCTCGATCACGCCGCGCAGGCGACCGATCTCCGCCTCACCGGCTTCGAGACGACTCTTGCGGGCACCGACCTGGCCGGCCAGCTTGGCCAGCCCCTCGCGACGGTCAGCGGCTGCGCGGGCGAGCCGCTGCAGGCGCTGCTGCTCCGCGGCATACGCCTGCTCGGCAGCCTCGCGAGCGGCGACGGCGCCCTCGAGCTCGGTCCTTGCCTCGCGCACCTCGGCGAGGAGGGCTTCCTCCTGCTTGCGCGCCTCGACGGCCTGCGCGCGCAGCTCCTCCGGGTCGCGACCCGACGTCTGCTCGTCCTGGGTGTCCTGCGAGAGAAGGCGGACGCGCTCGGCGGCGAGCGACTCGGTGGAGGTGAGCTTGTCGCGCAGCTGCTGCAGGCTGAACCAGCGCTCCTGGGCCCTGGCGAGCTCGGGCGCCGCGTCCTGGGCCTGCTGCTCGAGCGTGGCCAGACGGCTCCGCAGCGTGGTCAGGCCCTCCTCGATCTCGGTGCGCTTGGCGATCAGGGCGGTCTCGTCAGCGACCTCCTGTTCAAGCGTGGAGGTGAGCTGGACCAGGTCGTCGGCGAGCAGCCGCAGGCGGGCGTCGCGGGCGTCGGCCTGGATGACGGCAGCCTTGCGGGCGGCTTCGGCCTGACGGCCGAGCGGGCCGAGCTGGCGGCGGATCTCACCGGTCAGGTCGTTGACCCGGGTGAGGTTGGCCTCCATCGACTCGAGCTTGCGGAGCGCCTTCTCCTTGCGCTTGCGGTGCTTGAGGACCCCGGCAGCCTCCTCGATGAAACCGCGTCGCTCCTCCGGGGTGGCGCGCAGCACGGCGTCGAGCTGGCCCTGGCCGACGATGACGTGCATCTCGCGACCGATACCGGAGTCGGACAGCAGCTCCTGCACGTCGAGCAGTCGGCAGGAGGTGCCGTTGATGGCGTACTCCGAGCCGCCGTTGCGGAACATCGTCCGCGCGATCGTGACCTCGGTGTAGTCGATCGGCAGCGCGCCGTCGGTGTTGTCGATCGTGAGCGCCACCTCGGCGCGACCCAGCGGAGCGCGTCCCGCGGTGCCGGCGAAGATGACGTCCTCCATCTTGCCGCCGCGCAGGCTCTTGGCGCCCTGCTCCCCCATCACCCAGGCCAGTGCGTCGACGACGTTCGACTTGCCGGAGCCGTTGGGGCCCACGATGCAGGTGATGCCGGGTTCGAGGCGCATCGTGGTCGCCGAGGCGAAGGACTTGAAGCCCTTCAGGGTCAGGCTCTTGACGTACACGAGCGGGTCGGCTCCTGGTTCGTGGCTGGCGGGGTCCGCCTGGGCTGGCTGTGCGTGGGCCACCTTACCTGCGGGAGGGACGCGGTCCCGGCACCTTTCGCCGTCCTGCGTTGCCTGTGCACCGTGAGACTGGAGTGACGCCAGAGGTATGCCGCGCCGCCCCCACCCAGCGCCACGTCGGCACCCAGCCACCCCACCCCTCTGCGACTTGTTGCCCGGAGATCGTCACCGGACCCCCGTTTCGGCCCGTCTGTGACCACCAGGCGGCACCAAGTCGGGGGACGGAGGCGCTGGGAGAGTCAGGAGCCGGCGATGGCCTCGTGGTGGTGGATGACCTCGGCGATCACGAAGTTGAGGAACTTCTCGGCGAACGTCGGGTCGAGCCCGGCCTGGTCGGCGAGGTCGCGCAACCGCGCGATCTGGGCCTCTTCGCGCGCGGGGTCAGCAGGCGGCATACCCTCGCGGGCCTTGAGCTCACCCACCTGCTGGGTGCACTTGAACCGCTCGGCGAGCAGGTGGACCAGGGCCGCGTCGATGTTGTCGATGCTCGCACGGAGGCGCAAGAGATCATCGGGTGTCGAACTGGACGAACGCAGCCCAGGTCCTGGTGCGGAACCGGGTGTCTGTGCGGGCGAACTCACCCGGCAATCGTAGGCATGCCCGCCGCCACGACGTCGGGCTGTCTCAGATCCTCACGAAGCTGGTCGTTGTCTCGCTGCAGACGTTCGACGAGGAACTCGAGGTCACGCACGCGGCGGCGCAGTTCGACGGTCTCGAGCATCAGTCGCGGGTCGGACGCCACGCGATAGCCCACCAGGGCCTTGGCCATGTCGACTCCTTCTCCGCAGACGTCGGGGGTCGCGTCCTGCGGGTGCCCGAACCGGGCATCTCTCAGGGTGGCATCCGGATTCCGTAGGGTCAATGGCGCTTCGGTGAGCTCACGTCCGTTCCCGTGGTTTCACCTGCGGGAGCGCCGCGCTCGGCAGCTCGCCTCGACGCTCACGTCTCGTGCTCACTTCTCGACGTTCACTTCTCCACAAACCCTGCGAGCCCATCGCGCGGTGAACCCCAGGTCGTCACGCAGGTGTGCACGTCGCCCGGCCGCAGGTGCTGCGACGGTCGCTCCTCGATGAGTGCCACCAGCTCGCGGATCCGCTCCTCGTCACCTTGCGCCACCACCTCGACCCGACCGTCGCCGGCGTTGCGGGCATGCCCGACCAGACCGAGCTCCAGGGCCCGCGCACGGGTCCACCAGCGAAAACCCACGCCCTGCACCCGGCCGTGCACCCAGATGACCGCGCGGGCGGGACCGTTGTGATCCATCTGCACCACCTCTCGGTTCAGTTGTACCGCCGCAGGACCCGTCCTGTCAGCCGCGGCGCAGTCGAGTCGTCAGCCGTGCCGCGGCCGAGGGCGGGGCTGGCATCGGGGGCAGGAGAACGACGACCGGTTCATGAAGGCCTCCCGCCGGATCGGCGTGCCGCACCGGTCGCACGGCCGCCCCTCCTGTCCGTAGGCGTGCAGCGACCGGTCGAAGTAGCCCGACGCCCCGTTGACGTTGACGTACAACGCGTCGAAGCTCGTGCCACCCTCCCCCAGCGCCGCCAGCATCACCTCTCGGGCGTGGTCGAGGATGCGCGCCAGAGCCGGCTTGGTGAGCGAGGAGCAGAGCCGCTCTCCGTGCACCTGGGCGCGCCACAGCGCCTCGTCGGCATAGATGTTGCCCACCCCCGAGACGAGGGACTGGTCGAGCAGCGCCCGCTTGACCGCTGAGTCGCGGGTCTTCATCCGGCGAACCACCGCCGCCTGGTCGTAGGCCGCCTCGAGCGGGTCGGGCGCGATGTGCGCGATCGTCTCGGGCACCAGTGCCTCAGTCAGCTCCGCGAGCGCCATCCCGCCGAAGGTCCGCTGGTCGACGAACCGCAGCTCGGGGTCGCCGTCGGTGAACGTGAACCGCGCGTGCAGGTGCTTCTCCTCGGGCGCCCCAGCGGGTTCCACGAGCAGCTGGCCGCTCATCCCCAGGTGCGCGATCAGCCCCTGCTGGTGGCCGTCGGGGCCGCGGAGCACCAGCCAGAGGTACTTGCCCCGCCGTCGCACCTCTTCGACGTGGTTTCCCTCGAGCCGCGCGGCGAGGTCGAGCGGCCCGGGCAGGTGACGCCGCGCCACCCGCTGGCCGCGGAACTCGGCAGCCTCGATGGTGCGCCCCCTGACGTGGTCGGCCAGACCGCGGCGGACCACCTCGACCTCGGGCAGCTCAGGCATGGCGCAACTCAAGCATGCGGGACCGACACCCCTGCGGCTCGGCCCTCAGGCATCGGGGTATGCCGCGTGCTCGCCTAGGAGGGCGAGCCCGCCACGGCGTCCTCGTCGGCCAGGAGCACGGCGTCGTCTGACAGGACGGTGCCCGACGCAGCAGCCGCCACGCCGGCGGCGGCCACGCTGGCGGCGGCACGCGCGCTCAGCGCACGCCAGGCCAGCTCGGCAGCGCGCTGCTCGGCTTCCTTCTTGGACCGCCCGGTGCCGGTGCCCAGCACCTCGTCGCCCACGACCGCCTGGGCGTGGAACGTCTTCTCGTGGTCGGGGCCCTCTTCGTCGACGCGGTACTCCGGCACACCTTGGGCCGTGGACGCGCCCAGCTCCTGCAGGCTGGTCTTCCAGTCCAGGCCGGCGCCGAGAGTGGCGCTGGCCGCCATGAGGGGGTCGAGGAGGTGGTGCACGAGGTTGGCCGCGGCCGCCATGCCGCAGGACAGGTAGACCGTCCCGATGACGGCCTCCATGGTGTCGGCGAGGATCGAGGCCTTGTCGCGGCCCCCGGTGCTCTCCTCGCCGCGACCGAGCATCACGTGGTCACCCAGACCGAGGGTGCGGGCCACGTCGGCCAGCGCCCGCATGTTGACGACGGCGGCACGCAGCTTGGCGAGCTGCCCCTCGGGCAGGTCGGGGTGCGTGGCATACAACGTGTCGGTGACCACGAGCCCGAGGACCGAGTCGCCGAGGAACTCGAGGCGCTCGTTGTTGGGCAGACCACCGTTCTCGTACGCGTACGAGCGGTGCGTGAGGGCACGCTGGAGCAGCGACTCGTCGACCGGGCTGCCCACCACCTCGGTGAGGTGCTGGACGAAGCCGTCGACGGGCCGCTGCATCGCGCTGTCCCCCGGGAGGGACGGAGTGGGACTCACGCGCGGTTCAGACTGACTCAGCCCTGGTGTTCGGTGCGCTCGGCCGGCGTGTAGTGACGACCCTTGTAGGTGCCACAGGACGGGCAGGCGATGTGGGGCTGCATGGCAGCCTTGCACTGCGGGCACGTGGTGAGCGTGGTCGCCGTCGCCTTCCAGTTCGCACGACGCGAACGGGTGTTGGAGCGCGACGTCTTCCGCTTCGGGACAGCCACGTCAGTTCCTCTTCTCTTCGGTGTTGCTGTGGGTGGTGCCCTGGGCGCTGCCCAGGAGGTCGGTGTTCTCCGGGGACAGCGCGCTCAGCGCAGCCCACCGGGGGTCGAGCACATCGTGGTGGTGCTCCGGGTCGTCCGCCAGGCGCGCTCCACACTCGGAGCACAGTCCCGGACAGTCGTCCCGGCACACGGGCTTGAACGGCAGTGCAGGCACCACCGTGTCCAGGAGCACGGGTTCGAGGTCGAACAGGTCTCCCACGAGCGTGTGCTCCTCGGTCTCGTCGTCGTCCGCTCCCACCTCACGGTGGTGGGCGGCGCGATCGGCGTAGGCGAACAGCTCCTGGAAGTTCCCGTCGACCTCGCGGCTGACAGGGTCCAGGCACCGCACGCAGGCGCCGGTCGCCGTGGCGCGGACCGAGCCGGTGACCAGCACGCCCTCGACGACGGACTCGAGCCGGAGTTCCAGCTCGATCGTTGACCCCTGCGGGACCGCGATGACGTCCGTGCCGAAGTCGGCAGGTGCCTCGATCGTGCGCTGCAGGCGTTCCATCGAACCGGGTCGCCGACCGAGGTCCGTGGTGTCGAAGACCAGCGGCGATCGGGGATTCAGGTGTTCCATGGCTCCAGCAGACGTCGAGTGACTCGGACTTCGCCTCGGGCGAGGACAAGACCGACGCACGAGATTACCGGAGCACGGCCCAGTCCCCCAAATGCAAGGGTATGCCGGGTGGCCCAGGCCGCCCTGTTGGAAGCGAAACTGCCGGATTTCCGGAAGTTTCGCTTCCAACAGGGCGGGCAGGAGTCGGACAGGGCTTCAGCGTGTCGCAGGTGACGGGACGGCCCGCTCCAGCGCGGCTCCCAGGACCGGCGCCAGGGTGTTGACGTAGGTCGCAGTGAGGTGGTCGCCGGCCCGGTGGATGGCGACGTTGCCGATGGCGATGGGACAGCGTTGCACGGGGCAGATCCACTCCGTGAGGTCGACCAGCGGCGTGCCGGAGACGGTGCTCGCCTCGCGCTGGGCGGGCAGCCCGCTGCCGGCGACGGCTGCGTCCCGGCCGAACGCGCATCGGCTCAGCTCGTGCGGGTGTCTGGCCGTGCAGACGTCGAGGTCGTTGGGCGACACCGGGCTGTCCCCCAGCACGACGACGGGGATGCCGGCGTCGCGCAGCCCGGTCCAGCGGTCCGCCATACCCGCCACGAGCGCAGCAGTCGTGGCGTGGCCGCCGTCCCAAGCCGTCGAGGCGTACCCGGACGTCAGGACCAGGTCTGGAGGATCGGCCCGGAGCCGGTCCAGGACGCGGCGGTTCCACTCGTCGCACGCCGGGTAGGGCCTGCCCTCGTTCTGGGCACGGCCGGCGGCGAAGGCGCAGGCCGACTTGCCGTAGGTCACGATCCGCCAGCCGCGTTCGGGAGCCAGCCGTTCGAGCGCCGGCAGCCACTGCATCGCCTTGGAGTCCCCCACCAGGGCCACCGTGGTCGGTGCCCCCGACACCCCGAACTCACAGGTCACCGGCTCCTCGACCAACCGGTCCACCTGGCACCGGTCGACGTCAGCCTTGGGACGGTCCCTGCCGGCGAGCTGCGGGTCGGGGGTCAGCCACTCCCAGTCGTCGACGGCGTAGGTAGCCGGGTCCGTGCTCGGAGGCGAAGCCAGCGTGGCCGCGCCGAGGGTCTCGATCGCTGGGCGGGCGCCAGCGGCCGGCGTGGTCCGGAACGGCGACGACGCCTGGGTGAGCGGGACCGCGGCCAGGGCCCCCACCGCGGACAGCGCGAGTCCCATCGCGAGGACGGGGCGGGTGCGGGCGGCCAGGGCCCGGCTGTGGTGGATCGGGCTCTCCAGGAACCGGTGGCTAACCCAGGCCGGAACGACGGCGAGGGCGACGGCCAGCGCCCGCTGCGTCGCGCCGAGCCCGTCGAATGCCCACTCGCTGAGGACCAGGGTCGGCCAGTGCCAGAGGTAGAGCGAGTACGACAGGCCGCCGATCCAGACCATCGGTGCCGTGCCCAGGACGCGGACCGGGCCGGACGGTGTCCCGGTCCAGCCGGCATACAAGACCGCGGCGGCGCCCAGGGTGGGCACCAGGGTCCACGCGCCGGGTGTGACAGCCCCGGCCGGCAGCCAGCAGGCAGAGCCCAGGACCGCGGCGAGCCCCACCCAGCCGACGGCAGCGTCCACCAGCCCCGTGCCACGTGACGACGCAGCGGCCGAGCCCTCGTCGGTATGCCGCGTCGGCGCCACCCTGCCGGCGCACCAGACCGCGAGCGCCGCACCGACCGCGAGCTCCCACGCCCGCGTGGTGGTGACGAAGTAGACCCGTGCCGGGTCGACGGCACCCAGCCACACGGCATACCCGAAGGAGGGCACGGCGATGGCGGCCAGCAGGGCGCCCACCGCGCCCACCGTGGGAGGCCGACCCAGCCGGCGCAGGACGAGGGCCAGCGCGATCAGCGCGAGCGGCCAGATGACGTAGAACTGCTCCTCGACCGCCAGCGACCAGAAGTGCTGCACCGGTGAAGGGATGCTGTCCGAGGCGAGGTAGTCGACGGCCCGGTGCGAGAACACCCAGTTGACGACGTACAGGGCCGCACCGGCGACGTCGGTGCCGATCTCGCGGCGGCGCAGGCCCGGCACCACGGCCAGGGCGACGAGAGCAGTGACGACGAGGACGAGGATCGCGGCGGGCAGCAGGCGGCGGATCCGGCGACCCACGAAGCGGGCCCAGTCGATCGTGCTGGTGGTGACCAGCTCTCGGACCAGGAGGCTCGTGATGAGGAAGCCCGAGATGACGAAGAAGACGTCGACCCCGAGGAAGCCGTTCGGCAGCGGGACCCCGGCGTGGTAGGCCATCACGAGCAGGACGGCGATGGCTCGCAGCCCCTCGATGTCGGGCCGAAAGCGTTCCGGCCGTGGGGATTTCGAGGTCAGGTCACTGCTCCCGCAGGCGGGTCAGGAGGGCGTCCCGGACGCGGTCGCTGACCAGCCCGGAGACGTCGCCGCCATAGCGCGCGACCTCCTTGACCAGCGAGCTGGAGATGTGTTCGAGACTCGGGTCGCCCGGGAGGAAGACGGTCTCGATGCCGGTGAGGTGCCGGTTCATCAGGGCCATCGGCAGCTCGTAGGCGAAGTCGGTGCCGCCCCGCAGTCCCTTGACGATCGCCGTCGCGTCCAGCTCACGGCAGACGTCGACGAGCAGCCGGTCGGCGAACAGCTCGACCCGGACGTTGCCCAGGTCCGCACACCCGTCGAGGATGAGGTCGCGGCGCTCCTCGGGGCTGAAGGTCCCCCGCTTGGCCGGGTTGTGCAGCACCGCGACCACGACCTCGTCGTAGAGCGCCGCGGCGCGCCGGATGACGTCCGCATGGCCGAGCGTGACGGGGTCGTAGGAGCCGGGGCACACACACCGTCTCGTCACTGGGCTGGTCACACCGGCACGCTAGCAGCGCGCCCGGCTACTCCTTGTCGCCTTCGCCGTCCTCATCGCCTTCGTCGTCGGCCGGCAGGAGGCCCTCCTTGTGGGCCCGCGCCACGATCTCGCGGACGTTGGTGAGGGTTCCGACACCCTCCTCGAGGAGGCGGTTGCGCTCCGTCGCCCACTTCACCCCGAGGTCCTGGCGGACCTCCTCGGACACCTCGGTGCGGGCCGGGTTGAGGATGGTTTGCTCCTCCTCACCGATGTGGTGGTTCAAGGCGGTGGCCAGTTCCTCGACGGCGTCGTCGAACTTCTGGGTGTCAGTGCCCTTGCACTCCAGGAGCGCCAGCAGGGCCTCGTTGCCTTCGGCGTGCTCCTCCTCGCCGTGCTCGGCCTCGTGGGCCGTGATGGCGTCCTTGCGCTTGAGGCTCGCGTAGACCTTCGCCTCCTCCGCCTCGCCATGGGCGATGAGGACCGCGGCCAGGGTGGCGCGGGCCGCTTCGCGGTCCGCCGTGGCGTCCCGCAGGTCGCGCAGGAGTCCTTCGAAGAAGCGGTGGTCGTCGAGGATCAGCTCGACGACGTCGCCGTTGGTCGGTCGGGGAATCTCGTAGTCCGTCATGTGCATACCCTCTCCCACCTGCGGCGATGTCACACCTTGGGGCCTCGACGAGACGGCGTCCCACCCACCGGACGGCCGGTTTGAAGTCCGCCCACCGGTTGCGACACGGTGGAGGGGTGGAGGGGTCCTGACCTCCATCGCCTGACTCAATCGACTGACCTCAATCGAAGTGAAGGAGAGCCACATGCTCACCCTGACCGAGAACGCCAGCACGATCGTGAAGACCCTCGTGGACCAGAACCTCAGCACCGAGGACGCCGGTCTGCGCTTCAGCCAGGAAGGCGTCGACTCCGGCGGCCTGACGGTGACCACCGCCGAGCAGGCCCTGCCCGGCGACGCCGTCGTCGAGCAGGACGGCGCCAAGGTCTACCTCGACGAGACCGCAGCCGTGGCCCTGGGCGACCAGGTCCTCGACGCCGCGGTGGACGAGACCGGGGGCGTGCAGTTCAGCCTGCTGCCCTCGTCACCCGCGCTCTGACCGAGCGCAACAGACGGAGCCCGACCGCACTGCGGTCGGGCTCCGTTCTTTTTGGCGCGCCTCCTCCTTTTTGGCGCGCCTCCTCCCTGCATCGCTCCTTCGTCGCGCCGCAGCGGGAAGGTCGTCGTCGCGCCGCCTCCTTCGTCGCGCCGCAGCGGGAAGGTCGTCGTCGCGCGTCCCTTCTGGCGCGCCTCCTCCCCTGCATCGCTCCTTCGTCGCGCCGCAGCGGGAAGGTCGTCGGCGCGCTCAGGCCACGACGTCGGGGAGCCGAGGGCCGGCGAACCAGATCTTCGTCTCGCCGTAGCGTCGCTCCCCCTCGCGCTCGAGCTCCTGCGGCCAGGCGGGTTCCGGTGAGCGCGAGGATCGCTCGACGACCACCAGCGCCTCGGGATCGAGCCACGCCTGCTCGACCAGGGCGACGAGGTCAGCGGCCAGCTCCTCCTCGCCCAGCTCATAGGGCGGATCGAGGAAGACCAGGGTCTGGGGCTGCGCCGGGGCCGCCGAGAGGGCCCGTTGCACGGTGGCGTGCCGCACCGTGATCCCGGGTATGCCGAGTGCTCTCGCGTTCTGCTGGGTCACCTTCGCGGCCGCCTTGTCCGACTCCACGAGCAACACGGTCGCCGCGCCACGGCTGGCTGCTTCGAGACCGAGGGCACCGGACCCGGCATACAGGTCCACCACCCGCGCACCGACGAGCACCTCGAGGTGCTCGAGGCGGGAGAACAGCGCTTCCCGGACGCGGTCGCTCGTCGGTCGGGTGCCCGAGCCCGCCGGGGTGGCCAGCCGCAGGCCTCCGGCCCGTCCACTGATGATCCGCGTCACGGCGGCAAGGTAGCAGCGCCGCCCAACCCAGGGCACGCGGCTCAGGGCACGCGGCTCAGGGCGCGTGCACCGTCGGGTCGTCACGCAGCACATCGAGCAGCAGGGTCAGCACGGCGTCCGGCCGCTCCATCGACGGCAGGTGGCCGGCCCAGTCGAGCTCGACCCACTCGGCACCGGGGATCTGGGCGCCGAGATGGGCCGCGATGGCGCGGAAGTGGGCCAGGTCGTGCCCGCCGGAGACGACCAGGGTGTCGACTGCGAGCGCCGTCGGGTCGACCTCGATCCGGCGCATCGACGGCGGTGGGTCCTGCTCGTCGGCTGCCAGCTGGACCTCGTAGGCACGCCGCTGCATCGTCGCGACGAGCTCGCGCACCTCCGGTCCGGCCTCCGGTCCCACCCAGGTGTCCACGGTGAGTGCAGCGGCCGCGTCGAGGTCTCCGTCCTCGAGCAGCCGCCCCTCCTCGTCGCCGTAGGCCTCCACTGCCGGCGCGTCCTCCTCGGACGGCTCCAGCCCGCGATAGCCGGGGCAGAGCAGGACCAGGGACGAGACTCGCGCGGGATGGGCCGTCGCGAGCTCCATCGCCACCCGCCCGCCGTACGAGGACCCGACCACGGCGGCGCTGCCCACCCCCAGCGAGTCGAGCAGCGCGTCGAGGTCGTCGGCGTCGGCGTACTCCTCACCCGGTTGCGCGGAGTCGCCGAAACCCCTCAGGTCGGGGCGGATCACGCGGAACGCGTGACTCAACCCCGGGACGAGGGGGTCCCACATGCGGCGGTCGGCGACTCCGGCATGGAGCAGCAGGACCGCGGGGCCAGAACCTTTGTCGTCATGGGAGAGCAGCACGCTTCGAGCCTAGGGCGAATTCGCGCGTCGGCGCCCCTCCATTTTCGGTCAACCCTCTCTCGTCATCCCCGCTCGAGGAAGGCCGCCTGCTCCGCGTCGAGGCGTTCGGCAACCGCCACCCCGAGCTCGGGGTGGGCCGTGAGGCCGGGGTCGGAGGCCACGAGCTCGGCAGCGTCCTCACGGGCCTGCAGGATGAGCTCCTCGTCACGCACCAGGGACAGGAACTTGAAGCTGCCCCTCCCCATACCCCTGGTCGATCGGCCACCACCGCTCTGCCGTCCACTGAGCACGTCACCGGTGCCGCGCAGCTCGAGGTCGAGCTGGGCCAGGGCGAAGCCGTCGGTGGTGCCGGCGACGGCCTCCAGTCGTTCGCGGGCTCCACCGTCGGCCTCGGCACCGGTCATGAGCAGGCACAGGCCGGGGTGTCCGCCACGACCCACTCGTCCGCGGAGCTGGTGCAGCTGGGAGACCCCGAACCGGTCGGCGTCCATCACCACCATCACCGTCGCGTTGGCCACGTCGACACCGACCTCGATGACCGTTGTCGAGACAAGGACTCCGGTCTCGCCGCGGGTGAAGCGGGCCATCGCGGCGTCCTTGTCCTCCGGGGTCATCCGGCCGTGCAGGACGTCGACGGTGATGCCGCTCAGCGCAGGGTCGGATCGGAGCTGGTCGACGACCGCGAGGACGCTGGCCCAGACGCGTGGCGCCGCCGACTCCTCCGACTCTCCTTCCTCGAGCTCGCTGTCGTCGGTCGCCGGCGGCGCGTCGGGGACCTCCTCGTCAGAGATGCCGCCGCGGGAGTCCTCGGTGTCCACGATCCGCGGGCACACGACATACGCCTGACGACCGGTCCGGACCTCTTCGGCGATGCGTGCCCAGGTGCGCTCGACCCACCGGGGGTTGTCGGTGGGGACGACGTGGGTCGTGATGGGTGCGCGACCGCGCGGCAGCTCGGTCAGCGTCGAGGTCTCCATGTCGCCGAACACCGTCATCGTCACGGTGCGTGGGATCGGGGTGGCCGTCATGACGAGCACGTGGGGCGGTTGCTTTGCCTTGTCCCGCATGGCATCTCGCTGCTCGACCCCGAAACGGTGCTGCTCGTCGACGACGACGAGAGCGAGGTCGAAGAACTGGACGTGTTCCTGGATCAGGGCATGGGTACCGATGACGATGCCGGCCTCGCCACTCGCCACGTCGAGCAGCGTCTTCTTGCGAGCAGCCGCCGACTGGCTGCCGGTGAGCAGCGCGACCTGGGTGCCGATGTCGCTGCCCCCGAGCATGCCGCGCTCGGCGAGCTCGCCGAGCATCGCCGTGATCGAGCGATGGTGTTGTGCCGCAAGGACTTCCGTGGGGGCGAGCAGAGCAGCCTGACCACCCGCGTCGACGGCCGCCAGCATGGCCCGCAGCGCGATGACCGTCTTGCCGGAGCCGACCTCACCTTGCAGCAGCCGGTTCATCGGGGTGTCGCCGGACATCTCGCAGGCCAGGGTCGCGCCGATCTCCCGCTGGCCTGCCGTCAGCTCGAACGGCAGTCGGGCATCGAACGCGTCGAGCAGCCCACCCACGCCGGGCGTCCGCGCGACCGCGGTGTGCTGGAGGGCGGCCCGCGCACGACGCTGGGCCAGCAGCGTCTGCAGGACCAGGGCTTCCTCGTAGCGCATCCGCTGCCGCGCGCGATAGACCTCCGGCATCTCGCTCGGGACGTGGATGCCACGCATCGCCGCCAGCCGACCGGGCAGACCGCGCCGCTGTCGCAGGTCGGCGGGCAATGGGTCCGGCAGCTCGTCGAGCTGGTCGAGGGTCAGGCGCACGCACTCGGCAACGGCCCAGTTCTGCATGCCCTTGACCTGGAGGTAGACGGGGATCGGCCCACGGTCGGTGGTGGCCTCACCCAGTCCACCGTGCATGAGCTGGTATGCCGGGTGCGCCAGCTGCCAGCGCCCCCGATACATCCCCACCGTGCCGGCGAACAAGGCCGTCGTGCCGGGCACGAGGGAGTCCTTGTGCCCCCACGCCTTGAAGAACACCAGGTCCACCTCGTGCGCGCCGTCGGTGATCGTGACGGTGAGCATCTCGCCGCGGCGGTTCTTCATCGACCGGGTGGCGGCCGTCTTGACGGTGGCCACCGCCACGACATACATCCCGACGTGCAGCGTGCCGAGGTCCGCGGAGTGCTCGAGATAGCGCCGCGGCCAGAACTCCAGCAGGTCCCCCACGAGCTTGATCCCCCGGTGCTTCGCCAGCTTGGGCGCCGCCGTGGAGACGATCTGCGAGAGCTTGGTGGACTGCGTGACCACACCGACCACGCCTACTCGACTCCGAGCAACAAGGGGTAGAGCGGCTGGCCGCCCTCGATCAGGCTGACCTCGACGTCGCGGTGCCCGCGCTCGATGCGGGCGCCCACCGACTCGGCGAGCCCCGGAGGCGCGTCGGCGCCCGCGATCACGGTGACGATCTCGCCGCCACTGCTCAGCAGCCGGCCCACCACGTCGATGGCGACCTCCTCGAGGTCGGAACCCACGATGACGACATCACCCGCGACCGCTCCGAGGACGTCCCCGGGTTCGCAGGGGCCGGCACTGGTCAGGGCCTGCTTGCTCGCGATCGCCACCGCACCGTGGCGGGTCGCAGCCGCCGCGTGGCTCATCTGGGCGGCATTGCGTGAGGCGCTCGCCGTCGGGTCGAAGACCGCCAGCGCCGCCAGGCCCTGGACGGCCGTCCGCGAGCGCACGACGTGCAGCGTGATGCCGTCCTGCTCGGCCGCGCTCGCCGCCGCCTCGGCCGCCATCACGGTGTCGCCGTCGTTGGGCAGGACGATCACCTCGAGCGCATGCGCCGAACGGGCGGCGTCGAGCAGCTGGCCCGCGGACGCGCGGCGGCCCGGCCCGCTCTCGACGACCTTGGCCCCCGCCTCTGCGAGCACCTCGGCCAGTCCCGGTCCCGCCGCGCACGCGACGACGGCGACGCTCGCCGCCGGTTGCGCGCGGCCGATCTGTTCCTCGCCACCACCTTGAACGGCAAAATGGGTGACCCGCACACGGTAGGGGCGACCGGCGTCGATGCCCGCCTCCACGGCAGCACCCACGTCGTCGACGTGGACGTGGACGTTCCACAGGTCCGGCCCGCCCACCACCAGCAACGAGTCGCCGAGCCCGTAGAGGGTCGAGGTGAGGGTGGCCACCCGCTCCTCGTCACTGTCCCGCAACAGATACATGACCTCGTATGCCGGCCCGCCCACGACGAGGTCGCCCTCACCTGTCGGCGGTCCCCCGGTGGCGCCCATCGGCGCGACGACACCGCCGACCTGGCTCCAGTCCTCACGGCGGCGCATGGAGTGCTCGGCGAAGACCTCCATCCGCTCCCCCACGTGGGTGCCGTCCTGGTGCACGACCCGCGCGAGGGCCTCCAGGAGCAGGAGGTACCCCGCGGCTCCGGCATCGACGACCCCCGCGCGCTCCAGGGCGGGCAGCTGGGCGGTGGTGGCCTTCAGTGCCTCGGTGGCAGCGTCGAGGGCGTCCTCCGCCACAGCGGCCAGCCCGCGGTCGACGGCTGCCGCACCGGCGCTCGCTGCCGCCCGCGCGACGGTGAGGATGGTCCCCTCGGCCGGGCGCGTCACACTCGCGTAGGCGCGCTGGCTGGCGCGCTCCAGGCCATCGGCAATGGTTGCGGCATCGGCGAGGTCCTTGCCGCTCTCGGCGATCGCCTCGGCGAAGCCACGGACCAGCTGGCTGAGGATCACCCCGGAGTTGCCGCGGGCGGTCAGCAGCAGGGAGCGGGCCATCGCGGTGCACTCCTGCTCGAGCGAGGCAGCACCGAGGATGCCGGCCTTCTCGTGCTCGGTGCGGACCGAGTCGAGCGCCGCGTCGAGACTGAGGTAGAGATTGGTGCCCGTGTCACCGTCGGGGACGGGGAAGACGTTGAGCGCGTCGATCTCGGCCCGCCGCGCGGCGAAGGCGGCCCGAGTGAGCACGGCCCATCGCCTGGCGTCCACGGCACTGAGGGCTTCGAGCACGGTGGCAGGCTAGTCGCAGACGCCCTCATCAGCCCCGTTTTGGCCGTTGCGCCACACCTCGGCTACGCTTGACCGGTTCCCATGGACCTCTGCGTCGCTGGCCTGTGCCCGCGCGAGGAGACACCGGGAGCGCCCCATTTCTTGTACCAATCGATTTCAGGAGAACACCCGTGGCTGCCAACTGCGACGTCTGCGGCAAGGGACCGGGCTTCGGTCACAACATTTCGCACTCGCACCGCCGCACCAAGCGTCGCTGGAACCCGAACATCCAGCGCGTCAAGGCTCTGGTGGGCGACGCGGGCGTGACCCCGAAGCGTCTCAATGTCTGCACCTCGTGCCTCAAGGCCGGCAAGGTCAAGCGCTGACCCGCTGAGCCTGCCGACCGGCATACCGTCCGAAGCCGATCTCCCCACGGGAGGTCGGCTTCAGTCGTTCCTGCTGACTGAGCTGAAGTGGTCCCAACCGCGGGGTTGCTGCACCACTCCGTCGAGCGTGACGCCCTCCCCCGCCTCGACCACTCCGATGGTGCGCCAGCCGTCAGGGACGCCCGCGGGAAAGGTCGCCAGGAGGCTGTGCTCCTCGCCGCCGGCGAGGAGGCACTCCCACGCCGCGTCACCGACGGCCTGCTCAAGGGCGGCGAGGTCGTCGTGCAGGGCCGCCGGGGAGAGCGCGAGGCGTGCTCCACTGGCTTCGGCGATGCGGTGGCCGTCGCGCAGCAGGCCGTCGGACAGGTCGATCATGGCGCTCGCGCCGGCTTCAGCCGCCTGCCTCCCGGCGATCAGGTGGACCTTGGGGCGCAGGTGGTGGGCCAGACACGCAGCGGGTATGCCGGCCGCGGCAGCTCGCGGGTCGGCGCCACCCTCGAGCAGGGCCAGGCCTGCGGCGGACCGGCCCAGGGTGCCGTAGACCGCCACGACATGATCCGGCCGGGCGCCGCTGCGCAGCACCGGTTCGCGGCCTTCCAGGTCGCCGAGCGCCGTCACCGACACCATGAGCACGCCCGCCGGCGCCGAGGACAGGTCGCCACCGGCGACGACGACCCCGAGCGCGGCGGCCTCCTCGCCGAGCGTGCGGGCGAACTCCACGACCCAGTCGAGCGAGGTCGCCGGATCGGCCACGAGGGACACGAGGATCGCGGTGGAGCGCGCGCCCATGGCCGCCACGTCGGCGAGGTTCTGGGTGAGCACCTTGGTCGCGACGTCGCCAGCCGTCGACCACTCGTCGAGCCAGTCGCGTCCGCGGACCATCGAGTCGGTCGTGGCCACGGTGGTCGGGCCGGTGCGCAGGACCGCGGCGTCGTCGCCCGGGCCGACAGCCAGCGACGGACCCGCCTCGAACAACGGAAAGATCCGTCGCAGCAGGTCCGACTCGGACACATCCGCCAACGTCAGTGCGGCCGTGACCATGACTTGACCTCCTCGTGACGGCCCGGGGGAGACGGGCGGGACACGGGCACGGTAGCGTCTGGCGTGGCCGAGGTGCGCCCCGGCCGTGCGGTTCTCGGCTGTTCCCTAAACAGAAGTGTGAGGTGTCTCGTGGTGGTCCAGGCTTACATCCTGATCCAGACCGAAGTCGGCAAGGCGGCGTCCGTTGCCGAGGCCATTGCCGCTATTTCCGGTGTGGTCCTTGCCGAGGACGTGACCGGGCCCTACGACGTGATCGCCCGCGTCGAGGCCAACACCGTCGACGAGCTGGGCAAGCTCGTCATCGCCAAGATCCAGGACGTGCCGGGCATCACCCGCACCCTGACCTGCACCGTCGTCCACGTCTGAGCGTTCGACCGACCTCCGTGTGCTCCGGCGCCCGCCACGCGGCCGCGCGCCCACTGCGCACCACGACCACCGGCCTCCTCGTCCTCGGGGTGGCCGGTGGTCTGCTCTCAGGGTGTTCCGACTCGGTCGAGGTCACCGCTCCCCCGCACGCTGCAGCCTGTGAGCCCGCCACCGCGTTGTGGCCGGCGACCGTTGCAGGCAAAGGCGCGCGGGCAGTCGACAGTGGGGGCGACTCAACGGGGGCGGCAGCCAGGGACGCCGGGGCGTGGGGCGACCCCGCTGTCATCGCGTCGTGTGGTTGGCCGGCGCTCGGCCCCACCGACAAGGAGTGCCTCGACGTCGACGGCGTCTACTGGGTCGTCGAGCGGCTCGGGGACGGCGTGAAGTTCACGACCTTCGGCCGCGCGCCGGCGATCGAGGTGCTCGTGCCGGACGCCTACAAGCCCGAGCCCCTGATCCTGCCCGCCTTCGGACCCGCCGCCAAGGCCCTGCCCACAAACGGCCGCTCCTGCAAGTAGGCCCTGGCCGGCGCAGGCCGACCTCCCGTGATGCTCGGCTCAGTCCTTGGGGACCGGGACCTCACTGACCGGCGTGACAGTGCTCGTGCAGCTCTTGAAGCCGGGCCGGAGGAACCTCTGGATGGCATTGACGTCGACGGCGTCGACGACATAGAAGAGCGTGTGCTGGGCGTTGGCGCCGTAGCGACCGATGAGCGTGAGACCCTCGACCTTCTCGTCATACAGCGAGTTGGAACCGCCGCGGTCTATCGGGCACATTTCGGGACTGTGAACCTGCGTGATGTGGAAGAGCACCGAACCTCCTAGAGCAGACGCTGGCGTGGTGCATCCCATCGTGGCCCGTGTGGGTTGCCCTGTCACGAGAAGGAACGCGGCGCCCCGACTGTCGTGCGAGCCGCGGATCCGTTGTCGCGGTATCCACCTGGTCGCTCTGCCTCGACACGTCATCCGACCTGAGAGCCGATCGCCCTGCAACAGCGCTGAACACTCTCCTCAGACAGGCGCGCGGCTGCGTCACACATTTGCCATGGCTCCAGCCTTCCGACGGCCTCGTTTCGCAATACCGTTCATGGGTAGGAGCCCGTTGTCTCGGAGGTAGCCATGAGGGAATCCTGGGAGCTTCTGACCGCGGGACCGCCGGATGCGGATCGATCGGTGCTGCTCCTCCCTGGCGGAGCCAACGCGGCCCGCTCGTTCGACCTCGTGATGGCTGACCCGGCGCTCTCCGGTGTTCGCTTGGTTGCCACGACGCTGCCGGGCATGGCAGGCGCGCCTCTGTCCGAAGACGTGTCCGTCCCCGCCCTGGCCCGTCGGGCTGCCGAGCTGGCCAAGGAACAGCACTGCGACGTGGTCGTGGGCTTCTCCCACGGCGCGACGGTTGCCCTGGAGATGCTCCTGTCCGGGCACTTCCGAGGCCCGGTGGTGCTACTCGGCATCAGCCTGACGACGGAAGACGAGGCCGGGTTCTTCCGCGCTGCCGTACGGGTCTCGCAGAGGGTGGGCAGCTGGCCGATGGCCGCCCTGCTCCGGCTCCTGCCGCTGATGGCCAGATCTGCCAAGATACCTGGGCCGCACAAGAAGGAGCTGATCGCGGACCTCAAGCAGAACCGGGCCGGCGACTCCGTTCGGGTGTCCGGCGACTACCTCGACTACATCGCCGCAGACCGGGACTTCGCCGCTGAGCTGGCCGCGTCCGGCAGCCCGGTGTGGGTGGTCCACGCCGAGAAAGGGGACGGCGACCTCACCGACGCGGAGCGCGCCACCCTCCATGCGGCTCCCAACGTGACTCTGGTGACGATTCCAGGTTCGGTGTTCCTTCTCCCGGACGAGGCTCCGCAGCAGACCGCAGCCGTGATCGCCAACGCCCTGGCGCAAGCGACCTAACCATCGACCCGTTGAGCGTGGGCGAGATCGACGAGCGGCGGACAGACTGTGAGGATCGCCGACGCACCCTGCGGCAATTGCGCGAGGGACCTCCACCCACGCGCATGATGCCGGGCAGTTGGTCGCTGACGACTGTCGATTGGGGACGCGCTCGAACGTCATCTGGTTGGAGGCCACGCCCGGTGGCCCGCAGAGCCGGAGGTCATCATGAGCCATCCCATCGTGCACGCCGAGATCCGCTCGAGCGACCCGGACGCAACAAGGGCATTTTTCGGGGAGCTGTTCGGCTGGACCTACCCAACCGAAGGCGCCTTCCCCGGCTACACCTTTGTCGAGACAGGGGTGCCCGGCGCGCTGTACACCGCGATCAGCCCGCTTCAGGGCGACGGCGACCTGGTCACGTTCTTCGTCGGCGTCGAGGACATGG
Source organism: Pedococcus sp. P1_H8 (assembly GCF_056405175.1). NCBI lineage: Bacteria > Bacillati > Actinomycetota > Actinomycetes > Micrococcales > Intrasporangiaceae > Pedococcus > Pedococcus sp. P1_H8. The sequence continues at coordinate 102,634 of NZ_JBFUCP010000009.1, read as the reverse complement.
CCGGCGCCATCTCGGACACAACTCGCCTCGGCGGACGCGTCGTACAGGAGCCGGTCAGCGTTCCCGGAGTGTCATTCGCGCTGATCGCCGACCCTCAGGGTCATGTTGTCGGTTTGGCCCAGCAAGTGTGACCGGCAACTCGCAGGAGCCGTCGGTTCAGCCCGTCCGCGCCAGGAACCGCTGGCACCGGGAAGGATGGTCGGGCGCGGGCGGGCAGTCATGCCTGCCACGGAGTGCGGAGCGACTCCCTGTCCAGGCTCGGCGCCATGGGCGATGCGGTGCCGCGGGGCCAGGTCCAGGCGGAGCGCAGGATGAAGGCCAGGAGCAGCACCTCGAGTCCGATGGAGAGGCCGTAGAAGTAGGAGTAGGTCCAGGATTCCCCAGCCGCGTTGTACACCGAGACGGGGAGGTAGACCGTTGCAACGACGAGGTTGACGATGCGGTTGGCACGGGCGGGCAGTGCCGCGGACAGAAGGACCATGAGGCTCGGGATGGCTATGAGCGTGAGCGCACTGGCGACGAAAGTTGGGCCGATGTCGAACTCGTGGACGCTGCCGGCCAGGAGGTCGTCGACGAAGCCGGGCTTGTACAGGGCGAGATAGTCGACGTAGATGTAGAGGAACATGAAGCTGGTCCAAGCCGCTGCGAGCTTGGCCGGCACGGGCATGCGCAGGTCTTCCAGTGGGCGCTGGGACAACGGCTTCTCTCGTGCTGCGTGGGACTGAGGCGTGCTCATCACATTGCTCCTTGGCGTGATCGGGTTCGTGCTCCCACTTTTCACGGATGCCGGCGGCGGGCACATCAGCCCCGGGGCGTGATCTGACCTGGCCGTTGGCCCAGTCGTCCAGTTGTACTTTCGGCGGATACGCCGATGACGCGGGCTTCTTAGGCTGATCAGGTGGCCACCGACGCACTGCGCTCGCTGTGGGTCGAACCCCGACCCACGAACCCTTCGGACAGAGGGCCGCGGGACTGGGCCCTGGTCGCGGCGTTCGCCTGCTGGTCCGTGGTGGAGGCGGTGCTCCGCGAGGACATGGCGCCGCGTCCCTTGCTGCTGCTCGTTGCGCTCGCGGTCATTGCCCCACTGCCGTGGCGACGTGCGCACCCCCTCCGCGCGGCCACGGTGGCTTTCGGACTATTGATCGTGGTCGACATCGTCAGAATCCTCACGGGAATGCAAGGCGCTCTTCCCGCAAGTGTCTCGGCAACCCTGGTCCTGACCTACTCCCTCTTCCGGTGGGGCTCCGGCCGGGAGGCCGCCGGCGGCCTTGGCGTGATCTTGGTCTGGCTGGCCATCACCAACGTCGCCGACTCGACCAGCCTGGCCGATTCGGTCGCGGCCTACGCGTTCTTCCTGTTCGCCGCAGCGCTCGGCGCCGCGATCCGCTATCGCGCGAGGATCCGCATCCGCGACATCGACGAAGCCAAGGCCCGCGAGCGCGAGCAGCTCGCGCGCGAGCTCCACGACACCGTCGCCCATCACGTCTCGGGTATCGCCATCCAGGCTCAAGCGGGCCGTGCCATCGCGGCCTCCCACCCGGAGCGTGCCATCGAAGCCCTGGCCACCATCGAGGAGGCGGCGACCCGAACGCTGACCGAGCTGCGCTCCATCGTCGGCGTACTGCGCGCCTCGCAGCACACCGAGTTCGCGCCGCAGCCGGGCGTGGCCGAGGTCGAGCAGCTCGCCAACGATGGCCAGACGCGTCCCTGCGTCGAGGTGAAGCTCGCCGGTGAACTCGACGACCTCAGCCCCGCGGTCGGGGCCGCGATCTACCGCCTCGCCCAGGAGTCCGTGACCAACGCTCGACGGCACGCCCGCCACGCCACCCAGGTCACCGTGGCCGTCATGGGAGACGGCGACCAGGTCCGGCTGACCGTCGACGACGACGGCACTTCCGGCCCAGCCAGCCGCGCCCCAGCCGGCTACGGCCTGGTAGGTATGCGCGAGCGCGCCACACTGCTCGGCGGCACGTTCCACGCCGGCCCCACCGCCGACCGGGGCTGGCGGGTCGAAGCGAACCTGCCCCGAACCGGGACCCCAGGATGAGCATCAGGGTCCTCATCGCCGACGACCAGCCCATCGTGCGCACCGGACTGACGATGCTCCTCGACGCCCAACCCGACATCGAAGTCATCGGCGCAGCCGCCGACGGGCGAGAGGCAGTCCGCCTGGCGCTTCAGCTGCGCCCCGACGTCGGCCTGTTCGACATCCGAATGCCGCTGATGGACGGCATCGAAGCCACCCGCCGACTGGCCGGCCCCGACGTCATCGACCCCCTGCCGATCGTGGTCATCACCACCTTCGACCTCGACGAGTACGTCTACGGCGCGCTCAAAGCCGGCGCCCGCGGATTCCTACTCAAGGACGCCGGACCCACCCTGCTGACCCAGGCCATCCACGCCTCCGCCGACGGCGACGCACTCATCGCACCCAGCGTGACCATCCGACTCCTCGCCGCATTCGCGCATACACAGACCTCAGCGCCCCGGCAGCCGATAGAACCGCTCACGGCCCGCGAGGAAGAAGTCCTCCTGCCCGTAGCCCAAGGCCGCACCAACAGCGAGATCGCCACCGAGCTCTACATCACCCCAAGCACCGTCAAAGCCCACCTCGCCAGCCTCATGAGGAAACTCGGCGCCCGCAACCGCGTCGAGGTCGCCATGTGGGCCCACGAGACCGGCCGCATCTAAACCTCAGGGCGCTCTGTGTTGTCGGCTGCTTGAACGCTGCCCACCCCCCGCCCAAGGCTGCGAAGAGACGCACTTCCGGTGGCCGCGAGCGGATGGGATCGTCCTTGGTGTGAAACCTTTCGGGCCGCTCGTGGGTCGTGTGGTCATGACAGGCATGATCCTGCGGGGGATGAATGTCCCGGCACCCCACCGGGTCGTGGCGGCCGCGCTGTTGGTCGTCGGGGCTCTGACGGGGTGCACGAGAGACGCCACTGACATGGCCCCGGAGCCTCTGACTCCCACGTGGGCCAGCGACACCACGACGAGCGGCCGGTCCTCCCTTGTGCAGGTGGCGATCGAGCCAGGTACCTACCGGATTCCGGCTTCCGCGTGGTCGCTGGCGGACTACACGGTGACGTTTCGGGCGGGCTGGGAGGTGCAGTACGGCCACCTCTTCAGCAAGCACTCCGACACGGGCAACGAGCTCGGGTTCTATGCCGTCGTGGTCGACGAGATCTTCACCGACCCGTGTCGGGGTGAGGGTGTCCCCGTGGCCGTCGGGTCCCGTGTGGGAGACCTCGTGACAGCGCTGCTCGAGCAGCCCGGCCCGGTCAAGGGCAGCCCCGTGACCAGCACCTTGGCCGGGTACCCCGCAACCCGGATCGACCTCGAAATCCCAGAGAGCCTTGACCTGACGAAGTGTCGCTTGGCCGAGGACGACGTCATGGGTCTCCAGGTCTGGAAGAGCACGCCCGCGGACAAGTACTTCGTGCTCCTTCCCGGCCAACGCGTGAGCGTGTACGTCGTCGACGTGCACGGGAGGCGCCAGGTCTTCCTCGTCGAGACGCAGGCCCGCACGTCTGCGACGGACAAGGCCGAGCTTCAGGCCGCCCTCGACTCGATCCGCATCGAGGGATAGATCCACCATGAGTGCGGGGACTGGGGAACCACTCGTGGCCCAAGACGTCCACAGGGAGTCCGACCGGGTGCGCGTGGTGTTCGAGGCGTCGTACCGGCGCCTGGTCGGCCAGCTGTATGGCGTGTGCCGCGATCTCACCGAGGCGGAGGAGGTTGTCGCGGAGGCCTTCGCACGCGCGGTGCAGCATCGACGGACCTTCGCCCGTCTGGACAACCCTGAGGCATGGCTGCGCACGGTCGCTGTCAACGTCAGCCGCACCCGTGCGCGCCGTCGCAGGCTGCTCGGTGACCGCCAGCACGCGCAGGTCGCGCGCCACCTCATGCTCGAGGACGAACGGTTGGCGCTCATGGATGCGATCCGGACGCTGCCAACCGCGCAGAGGGAGGCGATCGCGCTGCACTACCTGGCCGACCTCCCTGTCCAAGCGGTCGCCGAGGCCACCGGCGTCCCCGTCGGCACCGTGAAGACCCGGCTGCGCCGAGGGCGCGCCGCTCTCGCCCTGCTGCTCGCCGACCTTCCCGACCCCCGTCAGGAGGAGGCGCCCCATGCCTGACCTCGACCGGCTGCTGCGCTCCGACCTGTCCCGCGCTGCGGCTCAGGCTGCACACCAGCCCGACTTCTCGGCCATCGAGCAGCGCGGAGCGCAGCGAAACCGGACCCGCACCGTGCTCACCGCTGCCGCCGCCGCGGTGCTCATCGTCCTGGCCGCGCTCGGAACCTCTTTCATGGGCGGGTTCGATCGCACCGCTCCGCAGCCGGCCAAGAATCCGTCTCCCCGGCCCACCGGGGATGCGCTGGCGAAGCATTGGACTCCGCTTCGCCCGGACACCACCAGGCGGGTCACTGCGCAGTCCCAGATCGATGAAGCAGATACCGCCTACGGAGGGATCGACATCCGCGAGGTCAACTCCGGGGACCCATCGCATTCCCTGTCCTGGGGCATCAACCTCCGAGAGCGGCCCGAGTTGGCGTCAACACTTGACCCCGCGAGCCGCGTGATCGAGCACGGCCTGGTCTTCGACACCGATCGCGATGGTGCCGCGGACTGCCAGATCGGGATCAACACCGATGCCCCGACACCCGGGCAGCTGCGGGTGTGGGTCAAGAACCTGACGACCGGTGTCACCGACGAGCGCGTCGGCGGGCCGTACGGCCATCCTTTCGACTTCTCCCACCCCAGCGAGAGTGCGACTGCGCGGCCGCGAGATGTGAGCATCTTCTTCTTGTCGGGCGCACCCAAACCCTGTGTCTTCCCCAACACGACGGGCTTCTACGCGTACGGGTCCGTGACCGTGGACGGGCTGGTCACGGAGTGGGACTACGCACCGGACAACGCGTGGCTCGAATTGACCAACTGATCCGAGCCCCGGGGTCGCCTCGTGCGTGCACTGCCCACCCATTGACACTGGATGGCACCACGACCGCCAGGATCCCGCACAGGTCAACCAATGAGCCATGTGCGGACGGTCACGACCGCGCCCCTCATGGGCGAGCTCACGCGGCGGAATGCAGCACTGGCTCAGCGCCGCGACCTCTTCAACCGTCCAACTACTTCAAATCCGTGCGCCTAGGCTGCTGCCATGTCGATGGTCCACACCGACGCGGTGTTCTTCGAGGACGACAAGGCGTTCGAGACCTGGCTCGTCGAAAACGCGTCGACCGCCACGCACGTCTGGATTCGGATGGCCAAGAAGGGCACCGGCGTCACATCCATCAATTGGACGACGGCCGTTGACGTGGCGCTCTGCTTCGGCTGGATCGACGGCATCGCCCGGCGGCTCGACGACGAGTGGTACGTGCAGCGGTTCACCCCGCGACGCGCGAAGAGCGTCTGGTCGAAGATCAACCGCGAGCGCATCGAGCGGCTCACCGCCGAGGAGCGGATGCGCCCCGCCGGCCTGGCCGTGGTGGAAATGGCGAAGGCGGACGGCCGCTGGGACGCCGCCTACGACAGCCCTGCTACCGCAGTGGTGCCCGACGACCTTGCCGCCGCCCTGGCAGCGCGCGACCTCACCGACGTTTACGCCGCGCTGGACGGCCGCAACCGCTTCGCCTTCCTGAATCGCATCCAGACCGCGGTGCGCCCGGAGACCCGCGCCCGTCGCATCGAGCAGCTCACCGACGCCCTCGCCCAGGGCAAGACCCCGTTCCCGGCGCCGACGAAGAAGTCCGGTACCTAGGGCTCGGACACCAAACGGCCGGAAGGTAGCCGGATGCACCTCCATGAGGCGCCTGAACGTCGTAGCCCCATCTGGGCGAGCAGACGCGGCGGTGTGTCGCACCTTCTCTCGATGGTCAGCCGCCCGGGTCCGACTCTGGCTTCGCGACGTAGTGGCTGATCTCCAACCTGCGGTGGATGCGCTGGCATAGCTGCCTTGGGACGGTGTCGGGGTGGCTCGAAGTGGTAAATGGTTGCCGCGGGTGTCAACCCGCGGGTGCGTCTGGGGCGATTAGTGGGCATGACGAACGCGCCGCGGGTCGGCGCCCGGCCGCAGAAACCGGGTGGGGGGCTGTGGCCTGCCTTCACGGGGAGGGGCCGGTCGTTCGAAGACTTCTATCGTGCCGAGCTTCCGGGCCTGGTGGTTTTGGCGCGGGCGCTGGCGCCACCGGGTTTGGCCGAGGATGTGGCGCAGGAGGCCATGATGGTGGCCTACCGCCGGTGGTCGACGATCCGGGAGTTGCAGCACCCGGAGGCTTATGTGCGGCGCACCTGCGCGAATCTGGCGGTGTCGCAGTTCCGTCGCCGACTGGCTGAAGCCAGGGCTTTCCGGCGCTCGGGGGCACCTCAGATCGTCGACCAGCTAGGCGGTACCGGCGAGTTCTGGCAGTTGGTGCGATCCCTGCCGCGGCGCCAGGCGCAGGTGGTGGCGTTGCACTACGTGTTCGACCTCTCGGTCGCGGACGTGGCCCGCACGCTGGAGGTGTCCCAGGGGTCCGTGAAGGTTCACCTGAGCCGGGCCCGGCACTCACTGGCGCGCACGATAGGCCTTCCGGTGGAGGTGGAGTCATGAGCCTTGAGGAGCTGGCTCGCAGCGCGACCGCGGACATGTGGGCGGAGACCACGCGCACACTGGACGTCGACGCCCGGTTCCGCGACCTGCGCCACGACCGCACCCGCGGCCGGGTCGGGTGGATAGTTGCCGCCGCGGCCGTCGCCGCGCTCGTCCTGCTGGTCGTCACCACCTCGTGGCCGCGCCGACAAGCCCTGCCAGCCGCCCCGACGCGGCCCGCAAGGGTGGAGTCGCTGGTATTCCAGAACGGAACGGCGTTGACCGTGGTCGCTGGGTCGCTTCCCTCCCTGACCGGCAAGGTCAAGACCGGCGCGCCGGCACAAATGTCGTTCTCCCCAGACGGCTCGAAACTCGCCTACGGCGCCGGCGACGTGCACGTGGTCGACGTCAACACCGGAACGGACCGCCAACTCGGGCCGTGCCGGCAACCCTCGTGCCCGGTGGCGTGGTCGCCGGACTCCGCGCAGGTCCTCACAGCCTCCCCGAATGGACTGGTCCGGATTGCGGTCAAGGGCGGTGAAGCGAGCACCGTCGCCCTGCCGGCGGGCTGGTCCGTGACCGGTCTGGACGTGAACGCGGCCGGCCGGATCGCCCTGACCGGCATGGCCAACGCGGAAGCGTCCGTCATGACGATCGACCTGGCAGGTGGGCGCCCCGAGGTGCTATTCAAGTTCGGGCCGTATCCGGACCTGGGCGATCCCCGCTGGTCGCCGGACGGTCAGAGCTTCATGTACCTGCAGTGGCGCGGACTTCAGGACGGTCACAGCAACGACCTCTCCGTGCGCTCGATCCGTGCAGACGGGCTGGACCTCCGCGTGGTCGCCCAAATGGGGCACTGCGAGTGCTTCGGAGCAGTGCGACCGTGGATGGACCTGTCGCCCGGTGGACGGGTTGCCGTGTCCACGCTGAACCAGGACCGGGCAAGCCTGGTCGAGATCGGAGCCGACGGCCGCCTCACCACCATGCTCTCCAATGCCGTCACAGGCACGCCAAGCGGGATCGGCACGGTCGCCTGGCGGTCCGTGCCGGGCACCACCCCAGCGCGGTGAGCGGCCTGGATCCGGCGGTGCTCACCGCCGCGGAGTACCGCACGTAATCCCTCTCCTACCCCCACCCCACCCCACCCCCGCTCACCTAGGCAGCGCCACCGGCCTCGTCCTGTGTCGTCACGGTCGCCGCTGCCTGGAGCAGCTCACCGAAGAAGGGATATGTCAATGAAACTCACCCACACCGACCACACCGGTACTGCCACCGCGGCCACCACAGTCGCCCTGGTCCTGGTCGTCCTCGGCGTCGTCCCAGCCCAGGCATCGGCTCGCCAAGCCGCAGGTGCCGTGCAAACTCAGCAGTCCGCCATACCCGATAGCGACCAGGTCAAGTCCCGGATCGCCTATGCCTCAAGCCTCTTCGCCACCTGGGCCACCGTGACTAACGGCAACTCCTCGGCCAACGCTGCCGAGCACCGCAAGGAGCTCACCGGCGGGCATGCCGGGTCGGCCAACGCAGCCGAGGCCCCGGCATTCAGGCCGCACGGTCGGTGAGCAAAACGGGGGCTGGCGACCGTGGCGACTCTCAAAGCGTCAGAGTCGAGCCGCTAGGGAATGGCTGTACGGGGATGTCCGGAACTCGGCATGACAGCAAGGTCAACGCCCGCGGCAATCTTGGCGAAATGGAGCGGGCCTCGGAGCAGCTCAGCGCAGGCCGACGGGGCGGGTCAGGGCGAGCTGGATGAGCTCGTCGATCAGCTCCGGGTAGGGCAGCCCCGTCGCCTCCCACATCTGCGGATACATCGAGTGCGGTGTGAAGCCGGGCATCGTGTTGATCTCGTTGATGACGACGTCGCCGCTGTCGGTGTAGAAGCAGTCCACCCGCGCCAGTCCCTCACACCCGAGCGCCTCGAACGCCGCCCCCGCGAGCCGCTGCACCTCGGCCGACACCGAGTCGGGCACGTTGGCCGGGCAGGACAGCACCGCGCCGTCGTCGAGGTACTTGGCCTCGAAGTCGTAGAACTCGTGACCGCCCTCGGTCGTCACCTCGATCTCGCCGACGTGGGACACCCGCGGCGCGTCGGTCCCCCGCCCCTGGAGCACCGCGCACTCGATCTCGCGTCCGACGATGCCCTGCTCGACGATGACCTTGCGGTCATGCTCGCGGGCGATCTCGATGGCTGCCTCGAGCGCCTCGGGTGTCGACACCTTCGAGATCCCCATGCTCGACCCCGCCCGCGACGGCTTGACGAAGACCGGGTAGTCCAGCGCCGCGACTGCGTCCATCGCCGCCGCCTTGTCGCGCCGCCACTGGGAGTCCGTGATCACGGCATACGGACCGACGGGGAGCCCGGCCCCCGCGAACAGGACCTTCATGTAGTGCTTGTCCATCCCCGCGGCGGACGCGAACACGCCTGACCCGACGTAGCGGATATCCGCCATCTCGAACATGCCCTGGATGGTGCCGTCCTCACCAAAAGGCCCGTGCAGCAACGGAAAGACGACGTCCACCTCACCGAGGCTCCGCGGCACTTCCTGCGGCTCAAGCGTCGTGAGGGTCCGGTCCGTCGTGGCCAGCGGCACGACCACACCAGCGCCGCCCGGCGCGACCTCGGGCGTGCTGTCAGCGGTCAGCTCGAGCAGCTGGGGGTCGCCGTCGGAGAGCACCCAGTGCCCGTCACGGGAGATGCCGATCGGGATCACCTCGTAGGCGTCGCGGTCGATCGCCCGCATCACTCCTGCCGCGGTCGCACACGAGACCGCGTGCTCCGACGAGCGGCCACCGAAGACGATGGCGACGCGAGGCTTGTGGGTCGCTGGCTGGTCCGTAGTCATCGCCGCCGAGCGTATCCCGACCATCCGCCGAGCACCCGGCGCGGCCCGCACCGCGGCTGGCACCGCGGCGCCTCTACGCTGGCGGCGTGAGCCACGAGCACCTCTCCCCCGCCTCCCGCGTCGTCGCCCTCGGACGCCAGCCCCGTATGCCGGGTGCCGGCGTCAACGCGCCCCTCGAGTTCACGTCGACGTACATCGCAGACGGTCCAGTGAACTATGCGCGCGCTGGGAACCCGACCTGGTCGGCGTTCGAGGAGGCGCTGGGTGGACTGGAGGGTGGCGACGCCCTCGTCTTCGCCTCGGGGATGGCCGCCGTGTCGGCTGCTCTGTCCCTCGTCCCGCACGGGGGCGCGGTCGTCGTCCCGTCCCACGCCTACAACGGCACGACGACGCTGCTCGACCAGCTCGCCGAGAGCGGTGCCGTCGTGGTCCGGCGGGTCGACCCCACCGACCAGGAAGCGGTGCGCACGGCGGTGGACGGCGCGGCATTGCTGTGGATCGAGTCGCCCACCAACCCCATGCTCGAGGTGTCGGACATCCCGGCCCTGGTGGCGATGGCGCGCGAGTCTGGCGCGCTGACCGTTTGCGACAACACGTTCGCCACTCCCCTGGTGCAGCAGCCGCTCGCCGACGGCGTCGATTTGGTGCTCCACTCGGTCACCAAGTACCTCTCGGGCCACTCCGACGTCCTCCTTGGCGCCCTCGTCACACCCTCCACGGAGGCAGGTCGTGGGCTGCACGCCCGCCTGTCGACCGCACGCCTCCTCGGTGGCGCCATCGCCGGCCCCATGGAGACCTGGCTGGCGCTGCGCGGCCTGCGCACCCTGCACGTGCGGCTCGAGCGCGCCACCGCCAACGCCCGCGAGCTCGCCACCCGGCTCGAGGGACACCCCGCCGTGAGCCGCACGCGCTATCCCGGATTCGGCGCGATCATCGCCATCGAGGTGCACGGCGGCGCCGAGGCAGCCGAGCGGGTGGCCTCCACGACGGCCCTGTGGACGCATGCCACCAGCCTCGGGGGGGTCGAGTCCCAGATCGAGAGGCGCCGTCGCTACCCCGCCGAGCCCTCGACCGTCCCCGACGCCCTGCTGCGGCTGTCCGTCGGCATCGAGGACGTCGACGACCTCTGGCACGACCTCGACCACGCGCTGACCGAAGGGTGAGGACGGACATGGAGGGTGTCGGCCGGTTCGGCTGGGTCACCGATCCTGAGGGCAATCGGATCGAGCTCTGGCAGGCCTCCTGACCGCACCAGCGTCACGAGTCTGCCGTTTGCGCGTCCTTTGGGTAGTCAACCAAAGGAGGGCCACCGCATGCCCGAAGACGAGGACCGCCGCAGACGTCGACGCGGCGCCATCATCGTGACCCTGCTGTCCATCGCCCTCGGCGCTGGCGCAGCCACCTCGGCGGTCGCCACCGTGCTGAGCGTTCAGACGCCGGATGACCAGGGCGCGGTGCTCCGGGGTCCCGCCACCCTGGTGGACCCGGCATCGGTGATCTCCTACGGCGGCTGACTGAACCAGCTGACTGAACCAGCTGACTGACCCAGCTGACTGACCCGGCTGACTGACCCGGCTGACGGGCCTGCTCAGCGCACGCAAAGGCACGGGACTGGCGACGGCCAGTCCCGTGCCTTTCGGCTGCCCAGGGCCCGGTCTCACGGCCGCCGAGCGGTGTCCAGGCCGCCGGTGTCCGGGATGGGCCTCCACGTCCAGACCAGCCGCCGGGGCGCGGTGGCGGCGATCGTCGCGCTCGTGGTGCCTGGGGGCCGGCGGCTCCCGGGCACCACGAGCGGCGCGGCATGTCTGTGGGCGGCGTAGCTCGGCACCACCCGCTCAGCGACGAGGTGTTGACTTCGGGGCATCAGCCGTCCCTTGCATGAAGTGTGGGTGGATCCCAGCGCCGACTCCGACAGCGACCCGCCAGCGCTGGGATCCCGCCCTGGGCCGATCGGTGTGGCTTCAGGCATCTATAGAGACGCACGGGAGCCGCAGACGTGACTCAGAGGGGGCACACGCTGACGGCGGCCACCTTGTAGGCGAGCGTCGCCGAAGCCGCGGAGGTCCAGGTGGTGGAGCCGAAGTTGCGGTTGGCCTGCACCCACGCAGTGCCGTTGACGATCGCCGTGACCACGGTCGAAGAGGTCCCGGCCACGCTTCTGGTCTGGGCGCCACCGTTGCCGTAGTGCAGCGTGTAGTTCGTGGCGCCGGCGACGGCGGTCCAGTTGAAGGTCACGGTGAGAACTCCGACGCCGCCGCAGGTGAAGGTGGCCGGAGCAGGGACCGTGTAGGTCCCCACCGTGCTGCCTGAGACGAGGACGGAGTCCCCCCACGCAGCTCGCGCGGGGGCCGCTGAGAAGGTGCCGAGCCCCAGCACGGTCGTTGCGGCGAAGGCCCGGAGCATGGCGCGTGCCGCGTGCCTCGGGCCGCCTTTCCGGCGACTGACTGAGCGACTGACTGACGGCCTCCCGGAGTCCTCGGACCGACGTCCCGACGCACCGGGGGCTGGTTGCCGCAGGACGAGCGCAAGGAGGAGACCGGCATACCCCGCCAGCACGAAGACGCCGGGGGTCCGGGAGAACCACGCGACGAGCCGACCGGCGTGGGGCACTGACAGGAGGACTCGCGGCGCGGCCTCGACCACGGAGGGCTGGTCGTCGGTGCTGGCGTTCGCGTCTCCACGCAGCCGCAGGGTGGCCGTCCCCTCGTGGTGGGTGATGGCGACGATGCGGTGGGTGACCAGCTTGTCGCCGACGGGCACCGCGACGACGTCGCCGGTGCGCAGGTCTGCGGCCGGCACGAGGCGGGTCAGGGCGAGGCTTCCGGCGGGGATCGCCGGAGACATCGAGCCGGACAGGAAGATCACCGGTCGGACCCCGAAGCAGACCCCAGCCAAGGTCACGACCAGGGACAGTGCCCCGACGACGGCACCGAGGGACAAGGCGAGCTGGCCCGCCTGGTGGAGCACCCGTCGAGGACTCATGGGCTCACTGGCTCGCAGTGAAGGTCAACGAGACGTTGGTCGAAGCGCCCTGCAGGGAGCTGGCCGCGGTGGTCGGCAAGGTTGCCTGGAGGCACAGCGTCTCTGACGCCCCGACGGCCAGGGTCCGCTGGGTGGCTGGAGTGCCCACCAGGTTTCCGGCGAAGGTGGCGCCCGTCGTCGCCAGGGTCGCGCCGGCGCAGGTCCGGGCCGGAGCCGTCCCGGTCACGACGGAGTCAGCGGTGACCTTGACGACGAGGGCGGCACCGAGTCCCTTGGTGTCGAGGTTGGTGGCGGCTGCGGTCGCGTAGTAGGTCAACGGGATGGTCCCGGCGTTGCGGACGGTGAGGATACCCGCGACGGTGTTGCCCGGGACCATCCCGGTCAGGTTGAGATCGGTGTAGGCGGGGACGGCGTCGAGGGTGTTGACCTTGAGGTCCAGGACCCCTGAGGAGATCGTCACCCCCGAGACCGGCACGGTGTCGGACCACAGGGCGTACGTCCCACTCACTCCTGCGGCCAGAACAGCGCCCAGCGCGAGGGTGGCCCTGACCCGGGTGGACCTCAGGTGGCGTACAGGAGTCATGGGTGCCCTCCCTGGAGGTGCAGCGCCGCCGCTCGGTGCCGGTCGCGCACGCTGCCGGTGAACATAGCGGCGGCGTACGCGAGCAACGCCGCCGCCACGACGTAGACGAGCAGCTGGTGCTCAGTCCCACTCAAGGCCGCATTGACCCTCCCGAGCTGGGGCACGGCATACCAGACCTGGCCCTTGAGCTGCACCGGCTTGACCCACCCCTCGTCCACCACGTGGTTGGCGTCACCGCGCGTCCGGAAGGTACGCGAGCCCGCACCGTCGACCGCCAGGGCGACGACCCGGTGCGTCACGACAGCAGGTTCGCCCGACCGGAGCTGGTAGGTGATGACCGACCCGATCCCGATCGACCCCGGTGACACCGGCCGAACCACGACCAGGGTGCCCTCGGGCAGCGACGGGTGCATGGAGCTCGTCAGCACGGCATACGGGGTGGCGCCGAACAGGCGAGGGACGACGACTGCCGCCGCCAGGACCCCGGCAACCCCGAGGATCACCAGCCAGGCCAGCAGGTGCCCCACCCACCCGGTCACAGCCCGTGTCCGGGTGGGGCCTGACCGAACGGCGACGTCGGCCACTGGACTGTCAGCCGTCGTGGGTCTGGGTCGCGACGAGGTTGATCCCGTTGAGCGTCGCCGTGAGCCCTTGGCTCGGGTTGGTCGCTGCGGGGCCGTCGAAGACCACCACGACCCAGGCCTCGATCTCGCCCGTGCCGATGTCGTCAGCAGACGTGATGTGCGCTGTCGGAGTGCCGTTGACATCGAAGTCCGCCCCGGCCGTCAGCTGGCTGGTGAGCGGGTTCGTGGCAGTCCAGGTGGGCGTGTCCAACGCGAGGTCAGCGCCCAGGTGTTCGCCGGTGGCCACCAGGTCGATGGTGCAGAGCTTGGAGAGCGTGTCACCCGGGACGAGCAGCTGCGTGGTGTAGGTGGACCCGTCATCGAGCCACCACCCGGTCCCGCAGTCAGCAGCCCCGAGCTCCAGCCTGCCACTCTGGATCGTGCCGCCGGGCACGGTCGCAGAGTCGTTCCAGTAGGCCAGCGTCCCCGCCCCTCCGAGCAACAGCGCGGCCGCGGCAGTGGCGGCGACCGCGCCCTTGGTCGACTTCTTCATGGTGGTCCCTCCCGAACAGCAAGCCGCTCCCGCCACGGCCGATCCCGATGTGTGGTCCCCATGAAGACCCCACACGAGCGCGAATCCTTACGCGGTCGAGCAATGGAAGGTCGAGCAGCGAGGTCGGTCATGACCCGCGTCGCAGCTCCCCCGTGCGCGCATCGAGCCGCGACGAAGCCCGTCCGGTCGTGCTTCTAGTCGGTCTCGTTCTTGAGGGCGCGGACCATCAGGGCGCCCACGACGTCCTCGGCCCGGCGTCCGTCGTGCACGACCGCGGCGACCTGCTCGATGATCGGGACCCGCACGTCGTGCTTCTGCGCGAGCTGCAGGATCGACTCGCAGGACTTCACGCCCTCGGCCGTCTGCTTGGTCACGGCGATGACCTCGTCGACGCTCATGCCCTTGCCGAGGTTCACGCCGAAGGTGTGGTTGCGGGACAGCGGCGACATGCACGTGGCGATGAGGTCACCCACGCCGGCCAGCCCGGCGAAGGTCATCACGTCGGCTCCCAGCGCCATGCCGAGCCGGGTGGTCTCCGCCAGTCCGCGGGTGATGATGGAGGCCTTGGAGTTGTCTCCCATGCCGAGCCCCTCGGCCATGCCGACCGCGAGGGCGATGACGTTCTTCACGGCCCCGCTGATCTCGGTGCCGACCACGTCGGTGGAGGTGTAGGGGCGGAAGTAGGCCGGGTTGGACGCCTCGGCGACCCTGCCCGCCACTGCTTCGTCGATGCAGGCGACCACGCTGGCCGCAGGCTGCTTGAGCGCGATCTCCTTGGCGAGGTTGGGGCCCGAGACGACGACGATGCGCTCGTGCGCCACGCCGCCCGCCTCGGCGATGACCTCGCTCATCCGCTTGGTGGTCCCGAGCTCGACGCCCTTCATCAGCGAGACCACGGCCGCCGTGTCGCCCAGCACCGCACCCCAGTCGGCGAGGTTGGCTCGCAGTGTCTGAGAAGGCACGGCCAGCACGATGATGTCCGCGCCCTCGGCAGCCTCGGCGGGATCGTGCGTGGCCGACACCGACGAGGGCAGCCTGAGGTTGGGGAGGTAGTCCTCGTTGCACCCCGCATTGATCTGGTCGACCACGGCCTGGCGCCGCCCCCACATCCGGACCGTCGTCCCACCATCGGCGAGGATCGCGGCATACGCAGTGCCCCAGCTGCCCGTCCCGAACACAGCAGCGGTCGTCATGCGTCTTCTCCCTGCTGTCGGCGGAACTTCCCGGTCTCGGGAAGTCCGTGCTTGCGCGAGTCGAACCGCTCGGCGGGGGCCTGCTCACCGCGAATCGCCTCGAGCTCGACCGTGATGGCGGCCATGATCCGGTCGGTCGCCTCGCGCAGGAGGGCGCCGGTCACGGGCTGGTCATAGAGGTCGGCGAGGTCCACGGGAGGCCCGGCGCGCAGGTGCATCGTCTTGCGGGGGAACAGCCTCGGACGCTTGCCGTAGGGCTCGAGGACGTCCTGCGGCCCCCACTGCGCCACGGGGATGACGGGGCACTTCGTGCTGAGCGCGATGCGCGCGGCACCGGTCTTGCCGACCATCGGCCAGAGGTCGGGATCGCGGGTCAGCGTGCCCTCGGGATAGACCGCCACGCACTTGCCGCTCTCGACCGCCGCGACGGCGGCGCGGAAGGCGTCGGCGGCCTTGCCGGTGTTGCGGTAGACCGGGATCTGCTGCGCCCCGCGCAGGATCGCCCCGACGACCGGGACCCGGAAGACACCCTCCTTGCCAAGGAAGTACGGCGGGTGGTCGTTGTCGACCAGGAAGTGGGCGAACGACAGCGGGTCGAAGTACGAGAGGTGGTTGGGCGCGGCGACGAACCCACCGGTGGTCGGCAGGTGCTCCGTGCCCCGCCAGTCGCGCTTGGTCAGGAGCATCAGCAGCGGACGCAGGATCGCCACGGTGAAGCGGTAGGCGAAGGGCAGAGCGCGTGTGCCGCTGGCGGTCACGTGGTCTCCAGATCGATGGGGAAGGTGTGAGTGAGCATCCTCGCGGCTCCCGGGGTCGGTGTCGAGCAACCGCGCCAGCACTGCGACGATCGTCCCAATGACCTCCTTTCCCGACTGGCACCTGGTCGTCCCCGTCAAGGGCGGCGCCACCGCCAAGTCACGGCTGCACCCCCCGGCGGGCGTCGACCGCGAAGAGCTGGCCCTGGCCCTGGCCACCGACTGCCTCACCGCCTGCTGCGCCGGTATGCCGCCCGGCCGGGTCGTCGTCGTGACCTCCGACGAGCGCGTGGCCCAGATGGCCACGGGCCTGGGTGCGCGCGTCATCGCCGACCCCGCAGCGGGCCTCAACGCGGCTGCCGCGGCTGGGCGGGACTTCGTCGCGGGACCCGACAGGCCTGTGGCGGTGCTGCTCGGCGACCTGCCCGCGCTCCGCGCGGCGGACCTGACGACGGCCCTGGGCGCCGCAGCGGCATACCCGCGTGCGGTGGTGCCCGATGCGGACGGCGGGGGCACCGTGCTGCTCACGGCCCTGGTCGGTGCGGAACTCGTGCCCGCGTTCGGCCCGGGCTCCGCGCGCAGGCACCAGGACGCCGGGCACCACCTCCTGGAGCTCGACCTGCCGCACCTTCGGACGGACGTCGATGACGACGCGAGCCTGCAGGCGGCGTTGGCGCTGGGGGTGGGGCCGGCCACCCGACGCACCCTCGGCGCGACGCCGACTACGCTGCCGCCCATGCAGGCGAGCGTGCACACCTTCGACGAAATCACCGGTGCGGGGTCCGCGCTGCTCGACGACGGACGCGAGGTGACCTTCACGGGCGAGGTGTTCGCGGCCAGCGCGCTGCGCCACCTGCGCGTCGGCCAGCGGCTCAGCCTGGACCTCGGTGCCGGCATCCAGATCAGCAAGCTGTGGATCGTCGGGATCGGCGACGACCAGCGGATCGGCTGAGCTCCGCCCAGCGCTCAGCCGACCTCGTAGTCCGCACCCAGAGAGTTGAGCTTGTCGGAGAACCGCTCGTAGCCGCGGTAGATCAGCTCGATCCCGTGCACCTTGGACTGGCCCTCGGCGGCCAGGGCCGCGATGAGGTAGCTGAAGCCACCTCGCAGGTCGGGGACGGTGATCTCGGCGCCACGCAACGGCGTGGGCCCGGAGATGACCGCGCTGTGACGGAAGTTGGCGCGCCCGAAGCGGCACGGCGACCCACCGAGGCACTCCTTGTAGAGCTGGACGACCGCACCCATCTCCCCCAGTGCCTCCGTGAAGCCCAGGCGGTTCTCGTAGACCGTCTCGTGGACGATCGACAGCCCGCTGGTCTGGGTCAGGGCGACGACCAGCGGCTGCTGCCAGTCGGTCATGAACCCCGGGTGGACGTCGGTCTCGAGGACGAGGGAGTTGAGGGGGCCCCCTGCGTGCCAGAAGCGGATGCCCTCGTCGTCGATGTCGAAGTCGCCACCGATCTTCCGGAACACGTTGAGGAACGGCATCATCGCCTGCTGCTGGGCGCCACGGACGTAGATGTCACCCTTGGTCGCCAGCGCCGCGCACGCCCACGAACCTGCCTCGATACGGTCCGGGATGGCCAGGTGGTCGTAGCCTCCGAGGCGGTCGACCCCGTCGATCTTGATGACCCGGTCGGTCTCGACGCTGATGATCGCGCCCATCTTCTGCAGCACCGCGATGAGGTCGAGGATCTCGGGCTCGACGGCGGCGTTCCGCAGCTCGGTGACACCCTGGGCGCGCACCGCGGTCAGCAGCACCTGCTCGGTGGTGCCGACGGACGGGTAGGGCAGCTTGATGCGCGTGCCCTTGAGCCCGTTCGGGGCGGTCAGGCGCAGCCCCTCGGGCCGCTTCTGGACGTCGGCGCCGAACTGGCGCAGGACGTCGAGGTGGTAGTTGATCGGGCGCTCACCGATGCGGCAGCCACCGAGGTCGGGGATGAAGGCCTCCCCCAGCCGGTGCAGCAGCGGGCCGCACAGCAGCACCGGCACGCGGGACGAGCCCGCGTGGGCGTCGATGTCGGCGACATGGGCCTGCTCGACGTTGGTGGGGTCGAGCAGCAGCTCACCGTCACGGTCGGTGGAGTCGATCTTGACGCCATGCAGCTCCAGCAGCCCGGACACGATCTTGACGTCGGAGATCTCAGGGACCCCCCGGAGTCGGCAGGGACCCTCCGCGAGAAGCGCGGCCACCATCGCCTTGGAGACCAGGTTCTTGGCACCCCTGACCTCGAGGTCTCCGACCAGCGGTATGCCGCCATTCACGGTGAGGATGTTTGCCATGGGCCAAGTATCGCGGCAGGCGACGGAGGCCGACACCCCGAGGGGGTGCCGGCCTCCGTCGTGGGGCAGGTGGGGCTGGTGCCCCGTTTCGGACTAGGCCTTCTTGGCTGCGCGCTTGGTCGCAGCCTTCTTGGCCGGTGCCGCCTTCTTCGCGGGGGCAGCCTTCTTGGCGGGTGCCGCCTTCTTGACGACAGCCTTCTTGGCGGGCGCCGCCTTCTTGGCAGGAGCCGCCTTCTTCGCCGGGGCAGCCTTCTTGGCGGGTGCGGCCTTCTTGACGACGGCCTTCTTCGCGGGTGCCGCCTTCTTCGCGGGCGCGGCCTTCTTGGCGGGGGCCGCCTTCTTCGCGGGCGCGGCCTTCTTGACGACGGCCTTCTTGGCCGGTGCCGCCTTCTTCGCAGGCGCGGCCTTCTTGACGACGGCCTTCTTGGCCGGCGCCGCCTTCTTCGCCGGAGCGGCCTTCTTGGCGGGAGCAGCCTTCGTGGCCGGGGCGGCCTTCTTGGCGGTGCTCACCGCAGCCTTGGTCGCGGTGCCCGCGGCGGCGCGAGCGCCTGCGACGGCAGCCTTGGGCAGCGAGCGCGGGTTCTTCACGACATCCTTGAAGGCCGAGCCCGCGCGGAACTTGGGCACGACGGTCTTCTTGATCTTCACGCTGGCACCGGTGCGGGGGTTGCGACCGGTGCGCGCGGCACGGGCGGCCTGCTCGAACGTTCCAAAGCCGGTGATGGCAACGCTGCCGCCCTTGGCCACCTCGCGGATGATCACGTCCACGACGGCCGTCAGTGCATCGCTGGCTGCCTTGCGGCTGCCCAAGCGACTCTCCAGCTCCTTGATCAGTTCTGCCTTGTTCACGTCTTCCCCTCCACAGGGTTGGTGACGCCGGACCCCTTAGCCCGACGAGGGTGAGCCGCCGAGCCAATGCCCGACTTGGGTCTGACGTTAGGGCGGTTGCGCGTGCGAGTCCACCATCCCAAGCGCCCGATCTGTTGTGTCGCAACGGATTGCGGCGCACGAACAGGGCCCTCGCGGGACCGGGAACCCGGCTCAGACATCCACCACGCGCCGAGCCACGAAAATCGCTCCATGGCCAGAACCGTTGCGCATCAAGGCAATTCGCTCACCTAAGGAGAACCAACGACACCACAAGCGGACACAGGCGGCCCCCGACGCGGAGCGTCAGGGGCCGGCTTCGCGTGCCTCGGCCTGCGACTTCGGGGAATTTGCGCCTTGTCGGCGCGCCGCGCGCGTCAGGCCACTGTGGTCGAGGGCTTGTAGGCCGGTCGGCGGGCCTCGAAGTCCGTCACGTCCTGCTCGTGGCGCAGGGTGAGGCTGATGTCGTCGAGCCCTTCGAGCAGCCGCCAGCGGGTGTAGTCGTCGACCTCGAAGGGCGCGACGATGTCGCCCGCGGTGACGGTGCGCGACACCAGGTCGACCGTCACCGAGGCGCCGGGCTCGTTCTCGAGGTACTTCCAGATCAGCTCGATGTCGTCCTGGGCAACCTGGGCGGTGAGCAGCCCCTGCTTGCCGCTGTTGCCGCGGAAGATGTCAGCGAACCGCGACGACAGGACGACGCGGAAGCCGTAGTTCATCAACGCCCACACCGCGTGCTCGCGAGAGGAACCCGTCCCGAAGTCGGAGCCGGCCACGAGCACCGACCCCGCGGCATACGACGGGTTGTTGAGGATGAACGTCTCGTCCTTGCGCCACGCGGCGAACAGGCCGTCCTCGAAACCGGTGCGCGTCACCCGCTTGAGGTAGACGGCCGGGATGATCTGGTCGGTGTCGACGTTGCTGCGGCGCAACGGGACCCCGATGCCCGTGTGGGTCGTGAACGCATCCATCACTTGCTCCCCTCGGAGACGCCGGCGTCGACGAGATCGACGAGGTCCGCCGGGCTGGACAGGGTGCCGCGCAGCGCGGTGGCGGCGGCGACCAGCGGGCTCACCAGGTGGGTGCGACCACCCTTGCCCTGCCGGCCCTCGAAGTTGCGGTTGGACGTGGAGGCGCTGCGCTCACCGGGGGCGAGCTGGTCGGGGTTCATGCCCAGGCACATCGAGCAGCCGGGAAGGCGCCACTCGGCTCCGGCTGCGGTGAACACCTGGTCGAGCCCCTCCTCCTCGGCCTGCAGCCGCACCCGCGCGGAGCCGGGCACGACGAGCATCCGGACACCGTCGGCGACCTTGTGCCCCTTGACCACCTCGGCGGCCGCGCGCAGGTCCTCGATCCGGCCGTTGGTGCAGGAGCCGACGAAGACCGTGTCGACCCGGATCTCGCGCAGCGGGGTGCCGGCCGTCAGGCCCATGTAGTCGAGGGCGTGCTGGGCCGCTGCCTTCTCGTTGTCGTCGCCCATGGTCTCGGGGTCGGGCACGGACTCGCCGAGCGGCAGACCCTGACCGGGGTTGGTCCCCCACGTGACGAACGGCGTCAGGGTGTTGGCGTCGAGCTCGACCTCTTCGTCGAAGACGGCGTCGTCCTCGGTGCGCAGGAGTTTCCAGGCCTCGACGGCCTCGTCCCAGTCGGCACCCTGGGGTGCGTTCTCGCGACCCTCGAGGTAGTCGAACGTCGTCTGGTCGGGCGCGATCATGCCGGCGCGGGCGCCCGCCTCGATCGACATGTTGCACACCGTCATCCGGGCCTCCATCGACAGAGCCCGGATGGCGCTTCCGCGGTACTCCAGGACGTAGCCCTGGCCCCCGCCGGTGCCGATCTTGGCGATGACGGCCAGGGTGATGTCCTTGGCGGTCACGCCGGGCTGGAGCTCGCCCTCGACGTTGATGGCCATGGTCTTGAACGGCTTGAGCGGCAGGGTCTGGGTGGCGAGGACGTGCTCGACCTCGGACGTGCCGATGCCGAAGGCCAGGGCGCCGAACGCGCCGTGGGTCGACGTGTGCGAGTCGCCACAGACGATCGTCATGCCCGGCTGGGTCAGCCCGCGCTGGGGGCCGACCACGTGGACGATCCCCTGCTCGGCGTGGCCCATCGGGAACAGCCGGACGCCGAACTCCTCGCAGTTGCGCCGCAACGTGTCGACCTGGGTCTTGCTCACGAGGTCGGTGATCGGGCCGGGCGTCGTCGGGACGTTGTGGTCCTCGGTGGCCAGGGTGAGATCGGGGCGGCGGACGGTGCGTCCAGCCAGTCGCAGGCCGTCGAAGGCCTGGGGCGAGGTGACTTCGTGGATGAGGTGGAGATCGATGTAGAGCAGGTCCGGCTCGCCCTCGGCGCGCCGGACAACATGCGCATCCCAGACCTTCTCGGCCAGCGTTCCTGACACGTCTGCACCCTTCTGTTCTCAATACGGCCTTCGTCACGTCTTGCGCAGGTCTCGCCGCGCCCTTCGTGAGCACGGCGACGTGCTGCAATCCGAGGTTCGCACGCAGGACACGCCCACGGATTTGCGTCTCAGCGAATGAGACGTCAATATCAAGCCATGGACACAACCAGTGGAGTCGGCGTTCTCGACAAGGCAGCCATCGTCCTGGGCGCCCTCGAGGCCGGGCCGTCGACCCTCGCTCAGCTCGTCACCGCGACCGGCCTGGCTCGCCCCACCGCCCACCGGCTCGCCGTGGCGCTCGAGCACCACCGCCTGGTCACGCGCGACCTGCAGGGTCGGTTCGTGCTGGGTCCGAGGCTCGCCGAGCTCGCCGCTGCCGCCGGTGAGGACCGCCTGCTCGCCGCAGCGGGCCCCGTGCTCGGCGCCTTGCGCGACCACACCAACGAGAGCGCCCAGCTGTTCCGCCGCCAGGGCGACCACCGCATCTGCGTGTCGGCAGCCGAGCGCCCGGTCGGCCTGCGCGACTCGATCCCGATCGGCGCGACCCTGTCGATGCTTGCCGGCTCGGCCGCCCAGGTGCTGCTGGCCTGGGAGGAGCCCGACCGCCTGCACCGTGGGCTGCACGGGGCGAAGTTCACTGCGACGACCCTCTCCGGCGTGCGTCGCCGCGGCTGGGCCCAGAGCGTCGGCGAACGCGAGGCCGGCGTCGCGTCGGTCTCCGCGCCCGTCCGCGGACCCTCCGGTCGCGTCGTCGCTGCGGTGTCGATCTCGGGCCCGATCGAGCGGCTGTCGCGCCAGCCGGGTCGGCTGCACGCGGCCACGGTGATCGCCGGCGCCAACAAGCTCACCGAGGTGCTCGCGAGGCACCACGCCCAGCAGCAGCAGCAGAACCACGCCTGACGCCCGCCCAGTCCCACCCAACCCCTGACTACGCGAACCCCACCACGAGCGCGAGGTATGCCGCGCGGCTGAGCCAGCCGCGCGGCATACCCATCGCCCCCAAGGCGGACTTGTTGCTCCCTGGTGGTCACCGACGACCGAAAAGGGGGGCTCAGTGACGATCTGCGCGCAACAAGTCACCGCGCCGGCGGACTTGTTGCTCCCTGGTGGTCACCGACGACCGAAAAGGGGGCCTCAGTGACGATCTGCGCGCAACAAGTCACCGCGCCGGGGTCGCGGACGCAGTCGGAAATGAGAGAAGCCTCCGTCCGTGGACGGAGGCTTCTACTGGTAGCCCCGACGGGATTCGAACCCGCGCTACCGCCTTGAGAGGGCGGCGTGCTAGGCCGCTACACAACGGGGCCCTAGCGTGTTGCCCGCGCACTGTGCAGTGGCGGGCAGCGGAGAGAACCATACCGGCAGGCAGTGGATTTCTCCGAATCGGCGTGTGCCACAAGGGCTTGCGCCTGAGCTGGGGTACCAGGACTCGAACCTAGAATGACGGTACCAGAAACCGTAGTGTTGCCAATTACACCATACCCCAAGGGGGTATCACTTCCAGCGCGCCCGAAGGCCTTCATGGGAGTGAACCGAGACGCGATACTACCGGCCCGTCGGTGAGGTTCCCAAATCGGCTCCCCCAGCCTCAGGCGAGCTCGTCGTGCAGGCGGTGCAGGCGTGCCAGGGTCGAGGTCTTGCCGAGGATCTCCATCGACTCGAACAGCGGTGGGCTGATCCGCTGGCCGGACACGGCGGTGCGCAACGGGCCGAAGGCGAACTTGGGCTTGATGCCCATCCCCTCGACGATCGCCGAGCGCAGCGCCGCCTCGATGGTGGCGGCCTTCCAGCCACGCTCAGAGCCGAGCACGCCGGAGCGACTGTCGTCGATGTCCTCGACGGCCTTGATCGCCGCTGCGAGCACCTCGCCCGAGTCGTCCTTGAGCTGGGCGCGCGCGTCGTCGGCGATCTCGAGGGCGTCGTCGGCGGTGTAGAAGGGCGCCACCAGCGCGCTTGCCTCGGACAGCAGGGCCATCCTGGTCTGGATGAGCTCGGTGACCTTCTCGAGGCGGGCGAGCTCGCCCAGGCTGGGGTTGCCCGACAGCACGCCGTCCCGCTCGAGGTAGGGCAGCAGCCGGGAGGCGAGCTCACCGGTGCCCAGCTCGCGGATGTAGACACCGTTGAGCCACTCGAGCTTCTTGAGGTCGAAGATGGGTCCGACCGGGTTGACCTTGCCCCAGTCGAAGTCGGCGCTGAACTCCTCGAACGTGAAGACTTCCACGTCCTCGCCGTCCGGCCCGGTCTTCGGCGGATAGGCAAGCAGCGCAAGGAAGTTCACGAGGGCCTCGGGCAGGTAGCCCTGTTCCTTGAACCACGTCAGCCGGGCGGCCGGGTTCTTGCGCTTGGAGATCTTGGACTTGTCGGTGTTGCGCAGCAACGGCATGTGGGCGAAGGCCGGCGGCTCCAGCCCCAGCCACTGGTAGAGCAGGACGTGCTTGGGGGTGCTCGAGATCCACTCCTCGCCACGCACGACGTGGGTGATGCCCATCTCGTGGTCGTCCACGACGACGGCGAGGTGGTAGGTCGGGAACCCGTCGGCCTTGAGGATGACCTGGTCGTCCGGGCGGGGCGCCGAGACCCGGCCGCGGATGAGGTCGTCGAACTGCAGGGGGGCATCGTCGGGGATGAGCATGCGGACGACAGGGGTCTCGGAGAAGCCCGGCAGCTCGGCCCGCTCGTCGCGCGTCTTGCCGACGCAGAGCCGGTCGTAGCCGGTGGGCTGCTTGAGCTTCTGCTGCATCTCGCGCATCTGCGTCAGTCGTTCTGTCGAACACCAGCAGTGGTAGGCCTTGCCCTCCTCCAGCAGCCGCTCGACGTAGGGCCGGTAGGTGTCCAGCCGCTCGCTCTGGCGGTAGGGCGCAAACGGGCCGCCCACGTCCGGGCCTTCGTCCCACCGCAGGCCGAGCCAGTGCAACGTGTCGAACACCTGCTGCTCGCTGTCCGCCTGGAACCGCGCCCGGTCGGTGTCCTCGATACGCAGCACGAACGAACCGCCCTGCTGGCGGGCGAAGGCGAGGTTGAACAGCGACATGTACGCCGTGCCCACGTGCGGGTCGCCGGTGGGCGACGGCGCGACGCGGAGGCGGGGTGCGGTGGCGGGCTTCTCAGTCATGGTGCCCCGATTCTAGGGACCACCCACGGACCGGACGTATGCCGCGTGGCCGGCCAGGCGGCATACCTCGCCTCAGCGGCGCACGAAGGTGTTGCTGAGCGTGCCGATGCCCTCGATCTCGACGTCCACGCGCTGGCCGGCCTCCACGAGGCCGACGCCGGCCGGGGTGCCGGTCAGGATGACGTCCCCCGGCAGGAGCGTGAAGGCCGAGCTGACGTAGGAGACGAGGGTCTCGACGTCGAAGATCATGTCCGCGGTGCTGCCGTCCTGGCGGGTCTGGCCGTCGAGTCGGGTCTGAATCCGCAGGTTGCTGACGTCGAGCTCGGTGCTGATCCAGGGACCGAGCGGTGTGGAGGTGTCGAACCCCTTGGCCCGGGCCCACTGTCCGTCGCCGCGCTGCCAGTCGCGGGCTGTGACGTCGTTGGCGCAGGTGTAGCCGTAGACGACCTCCTTGACTCGCTCCCGAGGCACGTCCTTGGCGATCCGGCCGATGACGATCGCGAGCTCGCCCTCGTAGGAGATCTCCTGCGCCCCTGCGGGCATCACGATCGGGTCGCCCGGGCCGACGACGGCCGTGTTGGGCACGAGGAACATGAGTGGCTGTGCAGGCGGCTCGCCCCCCATCTCCTTGGCGTGGTCGGCGTAGTTGCGACCGATCCCGATCACCTTGCTGCGGGGGATGACGGGCGCCAGCAGCCTGGCATCGGCCAGGGCCACCTGCTCGCCGGTGAGCACCAGGGGCTGGTACAGCGGGTCGCCCTGGACCTGGGCGATGAACTCGCGCCCCGGCTCCCCCTCGACGATGCCGTAGGCCGGGTCCTCACCTGTCGTGTATCTCGCGATGCGCACCGGACGAGCCTATCGGGGGGCCATCGGGTCGGCCGAGGGCGCGGTTCGTCGCCGCCCACCGTCCCTCAGCGGGCCGAGAACTCGCGGCGGTAGCGCTGCGGCGAGGTGCCCACCACCGTCTGGAAGTGGGTGCGCAGCAGGGCCGCCGAACCGAAGCCGCTGTGGGCGGCCACCGACTCGACGGGCAGGTCGGTCGACTCGAGCAGCTCGCGGGCCCGCAGCACCCGCTGCTGGACGATCCACTTGTGCGGTGTCGTGCCCGTCTCGGCGACGAACCGGCGCGCGAAGGTCCGCTCCGACATCATCGCCAGCCGCGCGAGGTCGGGGACGGTGTGCGGTGCGTCGAGGTTCTCGGTGACGTGGTTGAGCACGGGCTGGATGCTCTCGCAGTCGGTCTCGGGCAGCGGCGCCTCGACGTACTGGCGCTGACCACCGTCGCGCTGGGGCGGCACCACCATCCGGCGGGCGATCCGCGTCGCCACGGTCGAGCCGAGCTCGCGACGCACGAGGTGCAGGCACGCGTCGATGCCGGCCGCCGTGCCGGCTCCCGTGATGATCGACCCCTCGTCGATGAACAACACGTCCATCGACACGGTGGTGCGGGGGAACCGCCGGGCGAACTGCTCCGCGTAGCGCCAGTGCGTCACTGCGGTCAGGCCGTCGAGCAGCCCGGTCTCGCCCAGGATGAACGCCCCGGTGCAGATCGACAGGATCGTCGCCCCCTGCCGGTGGGCCTCGCGGATCGTCTCGAGCAGCTCGGCCGGGTACTCGTCGCGGATGCCACCGGCGGGGATGACCACGAGGTCGGCGCCGATCGCGTCGGCCCAGGTGTGCGTGGGGATGAACTGGCCGCCACTGGTCGTGCCGACGGGCTCGCCGGCCCGCTCACCACACGTGATGAACGTGAACGGCGGGACCCCGTCGTCGGTGCGGTCGATCCCGAAGACCTCGCAGGCGAGGGACATCTCGAACATGGCCATCGGGTTGGTCGCGATGGCGGCGATGCTGCGCAGTGCCATGGACAGCAGTATGGCAGAAAAGTTGCTGCGCGCGTCAGTTCTGCCACTCGTGGCTAATTTAGATCGGGCGCATGATTACAGACATGACCATCATCCTGCTCCTGGCATTCGTCACTGCGCTGGTCTTCGCCGTCGAGCGACACCACCGCCGCACCTGGTCGCTCCCGCACGCACCGCACGGAGCCGACTCCACCATCGCCTTCATCGACCTCGACCACGACTGGGACCGCGTCCTGCACGACGCCGAGGCTCGCGCCTGAGGACTGCCCCACCCATCCGGATATCCTGCACACGATGGATATCCGGGTGCTGGCGCATGAGGCGTGGGAGGCCCTCGAGGCCCAGCACGCCGACCGCGTCGACGCTGCCACCTCGAGTCATCGGGAGCGTCGCCAGAGCGGCATCGCCCACCCGGTGGAGGACTTCCTCTTCACCTACTACCCGTTCAAGCCGTCGCAGCTGCGGCGCTGGCACCCCGGTCCGGGCGTGGTCCTCGAGGGCGCGGCGGACCTCGGCCGTGGGGCGTGGCGGTTCTACCGCGACGTGGGCGCCGGCACCCAGCTGGACGCCGCGGCATACCTCGGATCACGGGGCGACACGGTCGAGTTCGTCCGTCGCCTGGTGACGGCGACGCACGCGCGGCCGGCACAGCTCGGCTGCTTCGGGCTGCACGAGTGGGCGATGGTCTACCGGCTGCCCGCCGACGAGGTCCGCCACGCAGCCTGGCCGCTGCGGCTCGGCGCGAAGGGCACCGACGAGGTCGTGGACGGCCTGCAGATCCGGTGCACCCACTACGACGCGTTCCGGTTCTACACGCCTCCAGCGCGATCGCTGAACCTGCTTCAACCGACGCGCGAGGCCCAGGTGGCGCTCGAGCAACCAGGCTGCCTCCACGCCGGCATGGATCTCTACAAGTGGTGTATGAAGCTCGCGCCCGCCATCGCGAGCTCGCTGGTGATGGACTGCTTCGACCTCGCCCGCGAGATCCGCGAGCTCGACATGCGCGCCTCGCCCTACGACCTGAGCGCCCTCGGCTATGTCGCGGTTGCCATCGAGACACCGCAAGGCCGAGCGGAGTATGCCGCGGCGCAGCGCGACTTCGCCACGCGCGGCCAGCGCCTGCGGGAGCGA
Source organism: Pedococcus sp. P1_H8 (assembly GCF_056405175.1). NCBI lineage: Bacteria > Bacillati > Actinomycetota > Actinomycetes > Micrococcales > Intrasporangiaceae > Pedococcus > Pedococcus sp. P1_H8. Next base: position 74,924 of record NZ_JBFUCP010000009.1, on the reverse strand, counting down.
CTCCTGGAGGCCCTGGACGCGATCGGTGGGGACTACTCGGCGGACTCGCTCGAGTCGGCCGAGGCGCCCGAGTCGGTGGGGGCGTCGACTGGAGCGTCGACGGGGGTGCTGTCCACGCTGCCCGTCTCGTCCTCCGCGAGGATGCGGTAGAGCGAACGGCGGGCGTCGGCAAGCACCTGTTGTGCGGCGTCGAGCTGGGCCGGCTGGCCCGCGACGACGACCTGTTCGACGGCGACCACGAGCTGGCCGATCTCACGGCGCATCTCGCGGAAGCCGCGACGCGGAGTGGTCGCGTCGACGAAGGCCTGCGCGAGCTCGTCGCCATGGCCCTCGGCGTACGCGCGGCCGTCGTCGGTCAGGGCGAAGACCTTGCGACGGGGGTCGTCGTCGGACTCGTCCGGAGCGATCAGGCCTTCCTCGTCGAGGACGCGCAGGGCGGGGTACACCGAGCCGGGGCCGGGCTGCCACGAGCCGTCGGAGCGTTCGGCGATGGCGGTGATGATGCCGTAGCCGTTCATCGGCTCCTCGGCGAGGAGGGCGAGGATCGCGCGACGGACGTCACCGCGGCGACCGCGCCGGGGTCCGCGACCCCCGCCACGAGGACCGCGGCCCTCGCCGAGACCGGCGCCCGGTCCGAAGCCGGCGCCGGGTCCGAAACCGGCACCCGGACCGAAGCCGGCGAACTCACCGCGCCCACGGCGCGGTCCCCCGTGGTGTCCGTGCCCGGGATGACCGGGCTGGCCCTCCGGACCGCGGTTGCGACCGGGCTGGGCGTCGATGGACCGGCCTCGGCCGGAGTTGCTCCCTCGACGGGGGTGGGACGTCTGGATGTTCAGATTCATGCGATTCATGGGTTCTCTCCTACGAATGTGGTGTGTGCGGGGCCGTCGCCCTGGTCGGGCGGCTCTCTCTCGCACAGTCGACAGTGTGTCGTCGATATATCGAATGATGCACTCATCGATATATCGATGTCAAGTCCCCTCGCTACTTCCCGCAACCTGAGCACCCCAGAGGGCGCCCAGGTTGCGAGCAGGGGGCGGGCCACGGAGCGGACCCGTGCGCGCCGTGCCGAGGCGGCCCGTAGGCTGACCTACCGTGTCGAAAGTTCTGACTTCCCTGCCTGTTGGTGAGCGTGTCGGGATCGCCTTCTCCGGTGGTCTGGACACCTCTGTCGCCGTTGCCTGGATGCGGGAGAAGGGGGCGATCCCCTGCACCTACACTGCGAATCTCGGCCAGTACGACGAGCCCGAGATCGACACGGTCCCCGACCGCGCCGGCCAGTACGGCGCCGACCTCGCGCGCCTGGTCGACTGCCGGCCCGCGCTTGTCGAGGAGGGCCTGTCCGCCATCGCGTGCGGCGCCTTCCACATCCGCAGCGGCGGCAAGACCTACTTCAACACCACTCCCCTGGGCCGCGTCGTCACCGGGACGCTGTTGGTGCGTGCCATGAAGGACGACAGTGTGGACATCTGGGGCGACGGCTCCACCTTCAAGGGCAACGACATCGAGCGGTTCTACCGCTACGGCCTGCTCGCAAACCCGGCCCTGCGCATCTACAAGCCGTGGCTCGACGCCGACTTCGTCACCGAGCTCGGCGGACGCAAGGAGATGTCGGAGTGGCTGCAGGCCCGCGACCTGCCCTACCGGTCGAGCACCGAGAAGGCGTACTCCACCGACGCCAACATCTGGGGCGCCACCCACGAGGCCAAGACGCTCGAGTTCCTCAACGAGAGCATGGAGATCGTCGAGCCCATCATGGGCGTCGCGTTCTGGGACGAGTCGGTCGCGATCGCCACCGAGGACGTCACCGTGAGGTTCGAGCAGGGTCGCCCGGTCGCCATCAACGGCCAGACCTTCCCTGACGCCGTGGCCCTGGTCGACGAGGCCAACAAGGTCGGCGGACGCCACGGCCTGGGCATGTCCGACCAGATCGAGAACCGCATCATCGAGGCCAAGAGCCGCGGCATCTACGAAGCTCCCGGCCTGGCGCTGTTGTGGATCACCTACGAGCGACTGCTCAACGCGATCCACAACGAGGACACCATCGCCAACTACCACGCCGAGGGCCGTCGCCTCGGTCGGCTGCTCTACGAAGGGCGCTGGCTCGACCCGCAGTCGCTCATGCTGCGCGAGTCCCTCCAGCGCTGGGTCGCCTCGGTCGTCACGGGTGAGGTCACCGTCCGCCTGCGCCGGGGCGACGACTACTCGATCGTCAACACGACCGGCCCCGCCTTCAGCTACCACCCGGAGAAGCTCTCGATGGAGCGCACCGAGGGTGCCGCCTTCGGCCCCGTCGACCGCATCGGCCAGCTGACCATGCGCAACCTCGACATCGCCGACTCCCGGGCCAAGCTCGAGCTTTATGCCGCGCAGGGCCAGCTCGTCGCCCGTCACCAGGACCTCGTGGGAGACCTCGAGCCCGGCGGCGCCAAGGCGATCTCCTCCAACCCGCGCGCCCAGGCTGCCGACGACGACGCCCTGGACCGTGCGGCGATGGAGTCCGGCACCGACTGACCCCGGCCGAGGTGGCGCCTCGCTGATCCTGCACTGCCGGGTCGATGTGACCCGCGTCACAGAATGATCGCTCCCGCGTCTCGTAGGCATGGAGGGAATCCAAGCTGCGGCGGGTGGAGCCGAGCCCCAGCGGCCGGCGGACCCGGCGGACCAGTACGACCTTGCCGTCGAGGAGGACCTCGCGCTCCTCGCAGCCGTTCGCCGTGGTGACATGGCCGCGATGTCTGCCCTCTACGGTCGCCACTACACCGCGGCCCTGCGCACGGCTCGAGGCGTCGGCGGCGCCGGTTTGGCCGACGACCTCGTGAGCGATGCCTTCACGAAGGTCTTCACGGCGATCCTGCACGGCTCCGGTCCGGACCGCTTGTTGCGGCCCTACCTCGCGACCACCATCCGCAACCTCTACGTCGACCGGATCCGCAAGGAGGCCAAGGAACTCCTCGTGGGCAACGCCGAGATCCTCGACCGACTCCAGCCCGACGAGTCCGACTCGTACCTCGAGGAGAGCCTCGTGGTCGACGTCCTGTCCACCCTGCCACCCCGATGGCGCGAGATCCTCTGGCGCACGATCATCATGGGCGAGCCGCTGTCCGTCGCCGGAGCGAAGATGGGCCTCAACGCCAATGCCGCTGCGGCCCTGAACTTCCGCGCCCGCGGTGGTCTTCGCACCGCCTACCTCGCCCGCAGGTCGGCGGAGGACGACGAGGGCCAGGCCGGCCGGGGTCGGGCCACCGGCTCAGCCTGACCGCGACGGTCCGCCCCAGCGGTCCGACTCCTCGGAGGTCTCGGGCGGCAGGCCCACGAGTCGCAGGTGACGGGCGACCTCCGGCGCCGGCGTGGCCATGAAGTAGCCCTGGGCCAGGTCGAACCCGAGACTGCGCACCAGGCCCAGCTGGGCCTGGTCCTCGACCCCCTCCGCGAGGACCTGGGCCCCCAGCGCAGAGCCGATGTCGACCGCCGACTTCATGATCGCGTGGGCGACCTCCCTCGAGCGTCGCGAGGTGGCGTTGAGCTCGGTCGCGAAGGCGCGGTCGACCTTGAGCACGTCGACGGGCATGCGCTGGAGACGTGCCAGCGAGGAGTATCCGACGCCGAAGTCGTCGATGGCGATACGCACGCCGAGCTGTTGGACCTCGCGGAGCAGGGACTCCGACTCCGGCGTGGCTGCGGCCGTCTCGGTGACCTCGAGCTCGAGACGGCGCGGGTCGGCACCGAACTCCTTGAGGGACCCCTCGAGGTGATCGAGGAAGGCGGGTGCTGCGAGCTCGGCCTGAGACACGTTGAACGCCAACCGGACCTCGCCCTCGAGCGCGGCCAGCCTGCGGCACGCCTGCCCGAGCATGAGAGCCCCGATAGGCACGAGCAGGCCGGACTCCTCCGCCACCTCGAGGAACTCCGCCGGCACCAGCAGCCCGCGGGTCGGATGCTGCCACCTCAGCAGCGCCTCGGTCGCGACAACCTTGCCGGTGCCGAGGTCGTGCTGCGGCTGGTAGTAGAAGAGGAACTCCTCTCGCTGGATGGCCAGGTGGAGATCGGCGACCAGCGCCGCTCGCTCCCGGGCACGGATGCTCATGGACGAGGTGAACGCGCTCATCCGTCCGACGCCCGCAGCCTTGGCGGCATACAGGGCGAGGTCGGCCATCCCGACGAGCTGATCGGCAGGGATGCTGCGCGGCCAGGCATGGGCGCAGCCGACGCTGGCACTCACGTGGAGCCTGTTGCCCCGCACGCTGAAGGGCTCGCCGAACACCTCTTGGTAGGGCGCGAAGAGCAGCTCCGGGAACTCCGGGGGGGTTGCTGGTCGGGTCACGACGGCGAACTCGTCGCCACCGAGACGTGCCACGAAGTCGGTCTCGTCGTGCGCCTCCAGGCGCCTGGCGACCTGAGCCAGCAGCTCGTCGCCGACGGAGTGACCCAAGGTGTCGTTGATGGCCTTGAAGTTGTCGAGGTCGAAGATCGCGAGGTGGACCTCACCGCCGCCCGGTTCGCCGTCGAGCACGGTGTCGAGGCTGTCCTGGAACAGCCGGCGGTTGGCGAGCGCCGTCAATGGGTCGGTCTGGGCGAGCCGCACCATCTCGAGGCCGTGGATGTGGGCCTGGGTGGCGTCGGCACCCACACCCCGCCAGCCGACGACCGTCCCGTCCGCCGCCTTCCTCGGCTTGGCGGAGATCGACCACCAGCGCTCCACCCCGTCCACGTGCACCGGTAGCAGGTGGTCGCGGATTCCGACGCCCCTGTCCATCGCCTCGAGAAGGCCTTCGAGCGACTGCTGGCCCTGCTCCGACGGATCGGTGACCCGACCGAGCAGCTCCACCAGGCTGAGACCCCGGAGCGCCCCCATGGTGAACCCCGAGACCTCCGCCAGGCGCTCGGATGCCCGGGTGAGGGCTCCCCCCGAGTCTGTCTCCCACAGCCAGTCGCGAGAGCCGTCCTCGAAGTCGTCGAGGAGGATCTCGACGAAGTGCTGTGCCCGCCGGGCGCTGATCTCGGCCATCGACCGCTGTTCGTACGAGTCGGCCAGGTAGGCGACGCCCGCGATGAGGACAGCGCCGTAGACGACCAGCTGGGTCATCACCACATCGAAGGCCGTCTGGTCCAAAGACAGGACGACCGCTGCGGCGCCGCCCACGTGCAGGATGACCCACCAGACACCGGTCGACCGGACCGTCGAGAGCGAGACTGCACCGGCCCCAAGGATCCCCGCGAAGGTGGCCACCAGGACCACTTGGCGGCCTGGGTCGATCCTGGGGAGCAGGTAGGTCAGGAAGGTCGAGTTGACCAGGGCGTGGAGGACGATCTCCACCACGGTCGTCCGCAGGTAGAGGCGGCTGCGGTCGACTCCTCGCTCGCGACGGAGAGTGCGTTCGCCGGGCCAGAACCACACGACGGGGCGGATGGCCGAGGTCAGCAGGGCCAGCCCCATCCACACCAGGCCGAAGACCCGATGGGCAGGCCCCGCCACGTAGACCGCCATCACGACGACGCTGAACGCGTTGGCCAGGTCCGCGCTGGGCGCGACGCGCATCCCTGCGTATATCTGACGGCGGAAAAGCTCAGGATCAACCCCTTGGGTGGAGGCGACCTCCACACCGCTCACAGTCGTCCGCCCTTCAGTGCTCGTCCACTACGACAGGTGTCCACACATTCAGACGCGGCAACGGTCCGGTCCATTACGCCGCCCGGCGAAATTCGTCGGGAAGGTATTTCGAGCCGTCGCGCGCCGGCGCGGCATACCGAAGCTCAGCTCCTGCTGTGGGACAGGACGTGACGAGCAGGACTAGCGGACGGGGACCCCGGCGCGGACCAGGCCGTAGGTCACGCCGTCGACGAGGGCCTGCCACGACGCCTCGATGATGTTGCCGGCGACGCCGATGGTCTCCCACGACGTCGACCCGTCGGAAGTCTCGATGAGCACCCGGGTCACGGCATCGGTGCCGTGGGCCGCGTCGAGGATGCGCACCCGGTAGTCGATCAGCTCGAGCTTGTCGAGCTCTGGGTAGGCCGGTGCGAGGGCTCGGCGCAGCGCGTGGTCGAGCGCGTTGACCGGACCGTTCCCCTCGCCGGTCGCCACAACCCGCTCTCCACCCGCGACGAGCTTGACGGTGGCTTCGGACAGCGCATTCTCGCCGCCGCCGCGGGCATCGGTGATGACACGCCAGGACTCGACCTCGAAGAAGTCGTAGCTCGCGTCCTCGACCTCACGACGCAGGAGCAGCTCGAACGACGCATCAGCCGCGTCGAAGGTGTAGCCGCGCAGCTCGAGGTCCTTGACCTTGGCCAGCACCCGCGTGAGCAGGTCCTTGTCGTCGGAGAGGTCGTAGCCCAGCTCGCGGCCCTTGAGCTCGATGCTCGCGCGACCAGCCATGTCGGATACCAGCATCCGCATGTCGTTGCCCACGTGCTGCGGGTCCGTGTGCTGGTAGAGGTCGGGGTCGACCTTGATGGCGCTGGCATGCAGACCCGCCTTGTGCGCGAACGCACTGGCACCGACGTAGGGCTGGCGCGAGTAGGGCGGCACGTTGGTGATCTCGGAGATCGCGTGGGCGATGCGGGTGGCCTCCCGGAGCCGTCCGGCCTCGAGCAGCGGCAGACCTCTCTTGATCTGCAGGTTGCTGACCACCGTGAGGAGGTCGGCGTTGCCCGTGCGCTCGCCGTAGCCGTTGATGGTGCCCTGCACGTGGGTCGCCCCCGCGTCCACGGCCGCCATCGAGTTGGCCACTGCGCAGCCGGTGTCGTTGTGGCAGTGGATGCCGACCCGGGCCGAGGTCGTGGCCACGGCGTCGGCCACCACGTCGGCGACCTGGTCGGGCAGCATGCCGCCATTGGTGTCGCACAGCGCGACCACCTCGGCACCGGACTCCATCGCGGCCCGGATGACCTCGAGCGCATAGGCGCGGTCGGCGGCATACCCGTCGAAGAAGTGCTCGGCATCGAGGAAGACTCGACGTCCCTCGCCGTGGAGGAAGGAGACGGTGTCGCGCACCATGGCGAGGTTCTCCTCGAGGGTGGTGCGCAGGGCCGACGCCACGTGGCGCACATGCGATTTCGCCACGAGGGTGACCACCGGGGCCTCAGAGTCGACGAGGGCGCGGACCAGCGGGTCGTCGGCCGCGTTGCCGCCGGCCCGCCKGGTCGCGCCGAAGGCCGCGAGGGTCGCGTTGCGCAGGGACAGCTCGGTCCGCGCACGCGCGAAGAACTCGGTGTCCTTCGGGTTGGCGCCCGGCCAGCCGCCCTCGATGAAGCCGACGCCGAGCTCGTCGAGGTGCAGGGCAATGGCGAGCTTGTCCGACACGGAGAGGTTGAGCCCCTCCTGCTGCGCGCCATCGCGCAGAGTGGTGTCGTAGACGTGCAGGTCGCTCATCGCGGTGTCCTCATCAGCTGGGTTCTCATCGGCTGGGTTCTCATCGGCTGGTCGTCCTCAGTTCCTGGTGGTCATTCTCCCCGACATCGCGCCCACTGCCCGGCGGGGTGGGCTGGCGCTGCGTCTGCCTACAAAGCAAAAGACCCCCCGGGTGTGGGAGGTCTGCGCGACGAGGGAGTCTCGTCGCGCTAGTCGATAATCACCATGGTGGTAGCCATGTGCCAGGACGTCACGCGCTCACTGTGGCATGGGCCATCCACGCTGTGGAACCCCGGTCCGCATCGTGGTCAGGACGCCGAGGGGGTATGCCGCGCGGCTGCCTCCACCAGCGCGGCGAACAGCCGCGGGTCGTCGCCCTCCTCCGGATGCCACTGCACGGCCATCCGGAACCCTGCGTCCGGGTCCTCCATGGCCTCGAGGGTGCCGTCGGCCGCCCAGGCAGCCGCGACGAATCCGGGGTGGGTCAGCACGGACTGGTGGTGGTAGCTCGGAACGACCACGGCGTCGCCCAGCAGCGAGTTCACCCGGGTCCCGGCGACGGTGGTCACGGGGTGACGGCCGTAGGCCCCGACCTCGGGCGAGTGGTCCTGGTGGCCCACCCGGTCGGGCAGGTGCTGCTCCAGGTCTCCCCCTGCGGCAACGGCCATGACCTGCATGCCGCGACAGATCCCGAGGAGGGGCACGTGCTGCTCGGCCGCAGCCGTGGCCAGGGCCAGCTCCATGGCATCGCGGTCCTCCCGGGACTCCTGGACCGAGGCGTGTCGCGGGCGGGCGTACCGAGCTGGGTCGACGTCGACCCCTCCGGCGATGACCAGCCCGTCCACTCGCGAGAGGAGCTCCGCCGCCAGCCCTGGGTCTCCGTCGGCCCGTGGCGGGATGATCACGACCAGCCCACCGGCCTGCTCGAGGTTGCGGACGTAGGAGTAGGGGACGGTGGCGCTGGGGAGGTCCCGCCAGACCGAACGCGTCACCGGCTCGACGTAACAGGTCAGCCCGATCACGGGTCGGCGGCTCACGAGGTGCTCACAGCGCTGTTCGTCCTGCTCACAGCGGGGTGACGTACGCGCCGCTGATCCCGCCGTCGACGAGGAACTGCGAGGCCGTGATGAAGCTTGACTCGTCGCTGGCCAGGAAGAGAACCGCGTTGGCGATCTCGACCGGCTCGGCGAACCGGCCGACGGGGATGTGCACCATCCGTCGAGCCGCCCGCTCGGGGTCCTTGGCGAAGAGCTCCTGCAGCAGCGGCGTGTTCACCGGTCCGGGGCACAGGGCGTTGACCCGCACGCCCTCCCTGGCGAACTGCACCCCCAGCTCACGCGACATCGACAGCACGCCCCCCTTGCTGGCCGTGTAGGAGATCTGGCTCGTGGCGGCGCCCATCACGGCGACGAAGGACGCGGTGTTGATGATCGAGCCCCGCCCCTGCTCGAGCATGTAGGGCAGGGCGGCCTTGCAGCACAGGTAGACGCTGGTGAGGTTGACCTCCTGCACCCGGCGCCACGCGTCCAGCCCCGTCGTGAGGATCGAGTCGTCGTCGGGAGGCGAGATCCCCGCGTTGTTGAAGGCGACGTCGACGCTGCCGAACGTCTCCTTGGCCGTGCGGAACAGCGCCTCGACCTCGTCGGGGTCGGTCACGTCGCAGTGGACGTAGGCACCCCCCAGCTCCGCGACGGTCGACTCCCCCGCCACGTCGTCGACATCGCCGATCACGACCGTGGCGCCCTCCTCGGCGAACCGTCGCACCGTCGCGAGCCCGATGCCGCTGCACCCGCCCGTGACGACGGCGACCCTGCCCTCGAGCCTGCCTGCCATGAAGTGTCCTCTCAGCTGTCCGTGGAGATGCTGTCGTGGGAAATGAACACGTTCTTGATCTCGCTGAACGAGTCAAGCGCGTCCGGTCCGAGCTCCCGGCCGAGGCCGGACTGCTTGAAGCCCCCGAAGGGAGTGGAGTACCGCACGCTGCTGTGCGAGTTGACCGACAGGTTGCCGGCCTCGACCCCGCGGGCCACCCGCAGCGCGCGGCCCACGTCGCGCGTCCAGATCGAGCCCGAGAGCCCGTATGCCGTGTCGTTGGCCTTCGCGATCGCGTCGGCCTCGTCGTCGAACGGCATCACGGCGACAACCGGCCCGAAGACCTCCTCCTGCCAGACCCGGTCGGTCGTGGCTCGGGGAAGCACGACCGTGGGCGGGTACCAGTAGCCGGCGCCCTCGGGCGCCCCACCCCGGAAGGCGACGTCGACCGGCTCGGCCGATTCCTCGACATAGGACCGCACGGTCTCGCGCTGACCCGCACTGATGAGCGGACCCATCTCGGTGCCCTCGTCGCCGGGCTCTGCCACCACGACTCCTGCCACAGCCGGCTCGAACAGCTCCATGAACCTGTCGAACACGCTGCGCTGCACCAGGATCCGACTCCGCGCGCAACAGTCCTGGCCCGCGTTGTCGAAGACGCCGTAGGGGGCCGTGGCCGCGGCCCGCTCCACGTCGCTGTCGGCGAAGACGATGTTGGCGCTCTTGCCACCGAGCTCGAGGGTGATCCGCTTGACCCGGTCGGCGGCGCCCCGCATGATCCGCTGCCCCACCGCGGTCGACCCCGTGAAGCAGATCTTGCGCACCGCGGGGTGGGTCACGAACCGCTCGCCCACGACCGACCCCTTGCCTGCGACGATCGTGAACACACCCTCGGGCAACCCCGCCTCGAGGGCCAGCTCGCCGAGTCGCAGCGCGGTCAGCGGGGTGAGCTCGGCAGGCTTGAGCACCACCGTGTTGCCTGCCGCGAGGGCCGGGGCGAATCCCCAGCCGGCGATGGGCATCGGGAAGTTCCACGGCACGATGATGCCGACCGTCCCCAAGGGCTCCTTGAAGGTCACGTCGAGGCCGCCGGCCACCGGGATCTGCCTGCCGAAGTGGCGCTCCGGCGCGGCCGAGTAGTAGGTCAGGACGTCGCGGACGTTGCCTGCCTCCCACCGGGCGTTGCCGATGGTGTGGCCGGCGTTCGCCACCTCCAGGCGGGCCAGCTCCTCGAGGTGGTCGTCGACGACCTCGGCGAACCTGCGCAGGAGCCGCCCTCGGTCGGCCGGAGCCACGGCGCGCCAGGCCGGACCCGCTGCCTCGGCGCCAGCGATCGCCGCGTCGGCGTCCTCGAGTGACGCCAGGCTGACCTCGGTCACCACGGCCTCGGTGGCGGGGTTGAGCACCTCGTGGACGGTCGCGCTCACAGCCGCTCGAACCCCCGGACCCGCTCCCAGTCGGTGACGGCCGCGTTGAAGGCGGCGAGCTCGATCTCGGCGGCATGCGCGTAGTGCTCGACCACGTCGTCCCCGAGCGCGGCACGGGCGACGGGCGAGGCGAGGAACAGCTCGCGCGCCTGGCTGAGCAGCGACGGCACCCGGTCCTTGTCGGACGCATAGGCGTTGCCGCCGAAGGCAGGTTCGAGCGGGAGCTCCTCACGGATGCCGTGCAGCCCGGCGGCGAGCATGCCCGCCACCGCGAGGTAGGGGTTCACGTCGCCGCCGGGGACGCGGTTCTCGACCCGCAGCCCGGCACCGTGCCCGACCACCCGCAGGGCACAGGTCCGGTTGTCCGTGCCCCAAGCGATGGCAGTGGGAGCAAAGGAACCAGGCTGGAACCGCTTGTAGGAGTTGATGTTCGGTGCGTAGAGCAGGGTGAAGTCACGCATAGTGGCCTGGATGCCCGCGACGAAGTACTCGAACACCAGTGAGCGTCCACCCTCGCGGTCCTCGTCGGCGAAGACCGTCTCGCCACCGAGTCCACGCAGCGACAGGTGGATGTGGCAGGAGTTGCCCTCGCGCTCGTCGAACTTCGCCATGAAGGTCAGTGACTGGCCGTGTTTGGCGGCGATCTCCTTGGCAGCCGTCTTGTAGACGACGTGGTTGTCACAGGTCCGCAGCACCTCGTCGTAGAGGAAGGCGATCTCGTGCTGTCCGGGGTTGCACTCCCCCTTGGCGCTCTCCACGGTGACGCCCGCGGCATACATCTCGTTGCGGATCTCGCGCAGCAGCGGCTCGACCTTGGTGCCGCCGAGGATCGAGTAGTCCACGTTGTAGCGGTTCGCGCCGGTCATCCCTTGGTAGCGCCGGTCCCAACCCTGCTCGAAGCTCTCCTCGAAGACGATGAACTCGAGCTCCGTGCCGGTGAGCGCCACGAAGCCGAGCTCGGCGGCCGCGTCGACCTGGGCCTGGAGCACCGACCGTGGTGACGGGCGCACCGGCCCGCTGCCGTCGAGCCAGGACAGGTCGCACTGGACCGTGGCCGAGTACGGCTGGCCAGGTGTTCGGCGCAGGGTCGACAGGTCGAGGTCGAACATCATGTCGCCGTAGCCGCGCTCCCAGGAGCTGATCGCGTAGCCGTCGACGGTGTTCATGTCGACGTCCACCGCGAGCAGGTAGTTGCACCCCTCCGTGCCGTGCCCGAGGACCGAGTCGAGGAAGAACTGGCTGTGGATCCGCTTGCCCTGCAACCGACCTTGCATGTCGGTGAAGGCCACGATGATCGTGTCGACGGTGCCCGCGGCGATGTCCGCCTTGAGCTCCTCGACGGTGAGCTGGGGTGGTGTGGTCATGGCGTCTCCCTGTCCTGCCTCAGCCCAGCAACCCGCGCAGCAGGGCTGCCGTGGCGTCGCAGTGCTCTTCCATGGTGGCCCGCGCCGTGTCGGGGTCCCCTCCGAGGACCGCCGCGACGATGGCCTCGTGCTGGTCGTTGGAGTGCGCGATGTTGAGCGGCAGCACCGGGATCGCGGTGAGCAGCTCGTGCAGCGCGGACTGGGCTCGGGTGACGGCCTCGATGAGCATCGGCGAGCCGGAGAGCGTCGCGATGGCCAGGTGGAAGCGGCTGTCGGCGAGACGGTGGGCGGCGTTGTCGGGAGCCTCGCGGGCCGCCTTGGCGCTCTCGATCAGCCAAGCCCGCTGGTCTGCGGCGAGCGCCTTGGTGGCGGCCAGGGCAGCGGCGCCCGGCTCGACGACCCGTCGGAAGTCGATCGCGTCGGCGAGCGCGGCGCCGGTGCGCACCGGCGCCTCTCCGGTGCCAGGCTCCAGCCCGACGTAGGTGATCACCGTGCCGCCCCCACGGCCGCGACGTGTCGTGACGAGGCCCGACTCGCGCAGCGCCGCGATCGCCTCGCGCAGGGTGTTGCGGCTGACCCCGAGGCGCTCGGCGAGCTCGCGCTCGGGCGGGAGCTGGTCGCCATCGGTGAAGACCCCCAGGCGGATGGCCGTCGCGAGCTGTTCGACGGTCGACTCGAAGGCATTCCCCGACGCAGGCCGCAGCACGACGTTCGGCAGGGACGTCTGCGGGGCGGGACTCACGCTCAGATCCAATACCTCCCTTGGGGCCACGTCAATGGTCTGCGAAAGAACCATTTCGTCACCTCGCCGTCTCGCGCGCGAGCTTGCGCCCGTCAGGGTCGAACGGCGGGCGCAGCCCCACCGTCACCGGATAGCGCGTGCCCGCGAGGTCGATCTCGTAGCTACCGCTGCGCAGCCAGTCAGCGGTGGTCCTGCCCGTGCCCCGGTCGCCCACGAGGGCCAGACCGACGCCGCTGCCCAGGCTGGCGCCCCACGCGGCAGAGGTGACCTGCCCGACGGGCTCGCCGTCGCGCAGCACCAGCTCACCACCCCACGGATAGGCCGCAGGGTCGCCCACCACGAACGAGACGATCCGGCGAGCAGGGGGCGCCAACCGGGACTGCTCGACGGCCGCGCGACCCAGGAAGTCGATGTCGGTCCCGAGCTTGCAGGCAAAGGTGAGCCCGGCGACGACGGGCCCCGTCTCCGTGGTCAGCTCACGGGCAAAGGCGCGATAGCCCTTCTCCAGGCGCATCGACTCGATCGTGGAGTAGCCGGCCGGGACGACACCGAGCTCGCGGCCGGCCTCGAACAGGTCCTCGTAGACGCCGGCAGCGAGATCGGTGGAAACGTAGAGCTCCCAGCCCAGTTCACCGACATACGTGATCCGCGTCGCCCGCACCGTGGCCTGGCCGATCCTGACCTCCCTGCTGGTTGCAAAGGGGAACGATGCGTCGTCGAACGCGTCGGGCGAGAGCCGCTGCAGCAGCTCGCGGGACCGTGGCCCCATGACGCCGAGGACTGCATACGCACTCGTGAGGTCGACGACGTGGGCCGGCGCGTCTGACGGGAAGTGCCGGCGCAGCCAGTCGATGTCACGCACCGTGGTCGCGGCGCTGCTGACCACGAAGAACTCGTCCGCGGCCGTCCTGGTCACGGTGACGTCGGACTCGTAGGTGCCACGCGAGTTGAGCATCCCCGTGTAGACCGCGCGACCAACTGGCCCACCGACATCCGCGGTGCAGACCCACTGCAGGGCGCGCTCGGCACCGGCTCCGACCACGAGGTATTTCGAGAAGGAGGTCTGGTCGAAGACGGCGACGGCCTCGCGCGTCGCCAGCTGCTCGGCGACCGACCAGTCGACCCACGTGGGACGTTCCCAGGAGTACTCGATGACGGGCGGGACACCTTGGGGGGCAAAGACATTCGGTCGCTCCCAGTTGTTCCGACTCCCGAGGCAGGCGCCCTGGGCGACGACCTGGTCGTGGACGGGTGAACGGCGCAGCGGCCGCCCCGTCTCGAGCTCGCGGTTGGGCCAGGGCACCGCGTAGTGCAGCCCCAGCACCTCACCCACGCGGCGGCGCAGCCATTCGTTGTTGCCCGCCAATGGGGAGAACCTGCGGATGTCCGCGCTGATGAGGTCGGTGGTCGGCTCGCCTTCGACGATCCACTCCGCGAGCGCACGACCTGCACCCCCCGCCGACGCGATCCCCACGGAGTTGAAGCCGGCCGCGACGAAGAAGCCGGCGAGCTCGGGCGCCTCGCCGATGATGAACTGGTTGTCGGGGGTGAAGCTCTCGGGCCCGTTGTAGAACTTGCGGATCCCCGCCTCCGCGAGCACCGGGATCCGGTGCACGGCGCTGTCCATGAGGATCTCGAAGTGCTCCCAGTCCTCCTCCAGCAAGGCGAACTCGAACGGGTAGGGGATCTGGTCCGGAGGAACCCACGGCTTGGCGACCGGCTCGAACCCACCCACGAGCAGGCCCCCCACCTCCTCCTTGACGTAGGTGTAGCCGTCCGGGTCGCGCAGGATCGGCAAGTCGCGGTGCACCCCGTCGATCTGCTCGGTCACGACGTAGAAGTGCTCGGCTGAGTGCAGCGGCACGGTGACCCCGACCAGCTCCCCCACCGCCTTGGCCCACTGTCCCGCACAGTTGACGACGAACTCTGCCTCGACGTCGCCCTGGTCGGTCCGCACGCCGCTGGCTCGACCCCGATCGGTCAGCACATCGGTCACGCGTACCCGCTCAGCGATCCGCACCCCACGCATCCGAGCGCCCTTCGCCAGGGCCTGGGTGAGGTCCGTCGGGTTGGCCCGCCCGTCACCAGGGAGCCAGATGGCGCCGGCGAGGTCGTCGGTACGGATGAGTGGATAGCGTTCGTGCGCCTCCTGCGCGGTGAGCAGCTCGCAGTCCAGGTCGTATGCCGCGGCGCTGGCGGCCGTGCGCCGCAGCGCCACCATCCGCTCCTCGGTTCGGGCCAGCGTGAGGCCGCCGCAGACCCGGTAGCCGGTCCCGAGACCGGTCTCGGCTTCGAGGCGCGAGTACAGGTCCGTGGAGTACTGGACGAGGCGAGTGCTGGCCTCGGTCGCCCTCAGCTGGCCCACCAGGCCTGCGGCGTGCCAGGTCGTGCCACCCGAGAGCGAACCCTGTTCGAGCAGCAGCACGTCGGTCCAGCCGAGGTGGGCCAGGTGGTAGGCGACACTGCACCCGATCACCCCGCCACCGATGATGACGACCCGGGCCCGTGACGGCAGCTGCTCGCTCACGCCGGGTCGCCAGTCGCCGCTGTGGTGGCGGCCTCGATGAGCTCGCCCAGTCGCGGGCTCGTGAAGAGCGCCGAGGCGAGGTCGTGGCGCTCGAGGGCGAAGTCCCAGAAGTCGTGGTCCACGTCGGAGACGCCGTGTTGGATGGCGCCCCAAAGGGTCCAGGCGTAGCGGCCGGCCAGGCCCCACAGCTCGGCCCTGGCCAGCAGCCGGTCGTCCACCTGCCCGTAGTAGGCCTCGACGAGCTCGACCAGGTGCTCGTGACCCAGCTGCGACTCGTTGACGAGGTTCCCCAGCTCGAAGGAGGCCTCGTTGGTGCCGGAGTACTCGTAGTCGACGATCCGGATGCTGCTGCCGTCGTCGAGGAAGTTCGCCGCCAGCAGGTCGTTGTGGCAGGGCACGCGGGCTTCGGGAAACCGGCGCAGCGCCGTCTCGACGCGGGCGGCCACCTCGCCGAGCGCGGCATACCCGTCGGGGACCCGCAGCCCTCGCTGGGTGACGATGCCCCAGTAGCGACGCTGGATGTCGAAGATGTCGAAGTCTGAGGCGAAGGGTGGGCCCGCGTGGAGCAGGCGGATGGCCGCGCCGATCCGCCGTAGGTTGGACGCGACGTCGCTCGCGGCATACGTCCGGCCGGGGAGGAAGCCGACGACGAGCACGCCCTGTCCCGGGAGATAGTCCACGACCGGAGCGCCGACCCCGGTCAACGCCGCGGCCCGGCTGTTGAGCCACTCGTGCTCGCGGTTGACGGCGAGCAGGTCCGTCGTGGGCGGCGAGATCCGGACGACGACGTCGTGCGTCGCCGTCCGGACCCGATAGTTGTGGTTGGTCAGCCCACCGGGCAGCTCAGTCACCTCCCGATCGCCCGCGAGGGCAGGGAGCTGGGCGAGCGCCTGGTCGAGGGTGACCCCGTGGCTCACTCGCCGAAGGCCTCGACGACCGCCTGGTCGATGGTGTGCTTCGGGCCCTTGAACCACTTGCGAGCCGAGACCTGCCACCACACCGCGAGCACGAGCAGCGAGCCGATCGTCAGGATCGGTGCGTAGTTGACGAACTTCCAGTCGAAGTCGTCCGTGAACGGCACCCCGGCGGGGACGAACGGCATGATGAAGTACACCGAGATGATCGCGATCTCGATGACCGCGATGAGGTTCATCCACTTGTACTTCGTGCCGTTGTTCCAGCTGCCTGCCTGGAAGGAGTCACCCATCCGCCACCTCAGCCAGATCGGGATGAGGAACGCGAGGTAGAGGCCGATCACCGCCACCGAGACGACGGCGTAGAAGGCCACCGGCACGATGAGGGGCGCTTCGGCAGTGCCGATGTTGACCTCCTTGAGAGCCGGCAGGGTGATCAGCGCGGCCACGACCGCGACCAGCATGACGGCGTTGGCCGGGACCTTGTTCGCGGACAGCGAGGACCACAGGCGCGAGCCCGGGATCGCGCCGTCGCGGCTGAACGCGAAGGTCATGCGCGAGGCACTGGTCATGCAGGACGTCGTGCAGAAGAACTGGCCGATCGCGGAGATGAGCAGGATCGCGGTGGCCCACTTGGAGCTCATCGCGTTCGTGAAGATGTAGGCCACGCCCCCGCCGCCGACGCCGGCGTTGTCCGGCGCACCGTCCTTGTCGGGCACGGCGAACAGGAAGCACAGCAACAGGATCCAGCCACCGATGGCCGAGTAGAAGATGGACTGCCAGATCCCCTTGGCGGCGGCCTGGGAGGCGGCGGACGTCTCCTCCGACAGGTGAGCCGAGGCGTCGAAACCGGTGATCGTGTACTGCGTGAGCAGCAGCCCGAAGGGCACCACGAGGAACCAGTACTTCACCGAGCTGTTCGACCCTCCGCTGTAACCCGAGTTGTTGAACCGCTCGGTGAAGACGTAGGAGAAGCTCTGGTGGTGATCAGGCACGAGGATGAGGATCAGGATCACGATCGCCGCACCGACGACGTGCCACCAGACCGAGACGTTGTTCATCAGGGCCATCAGGTGCCCGCTGAAGATGTTGAGCACAGAGGCGAGCACCAGGACGATGAGGAAGGTCCAGAACACCCTCGTCAACGAGTAGCTGCCCGCGTAGTCCTCGGAGAACGTGCTGAGGGTCAGGTCGATGAAGGTCGCACACCCGTAGGCCACCGAGGCCGTGACGGCCACGAGGCCGATCAGGTTGAGCCAGCCCGTGAAGAAGCCGGCCCGGGCGCCGCCCATCTTGCTGGCCCACCAGTAGATGCCGCCGGAGGTCGGGTAGGCCGACACGAGCTCGGACATGGTGAACCCGATGATGAGGATGAAGAGCGACACGATGGGCCATCCCCACGAGATCGCAATCGGGCCACCGTTGTTGAAGCCCTGTCCGAAGGTCGTGAAGCAGCCCGCAAGGATCGAGATGATGGAGAACGAGATCGCAAAGTTGGAGAAGCCCGACCACGACCGGTTGAGCTCCTGCTTGTAGCCGAGTTCCGCCAACCGGCGTTCGTCGTCCGAGAGTTTGCTGACGCTGGCCATACGGGCTCCTAGTCTTCGGTGCGAAGTGGAGCCGATATTTCACCCACGAGACTCACCCTGTCAATGGTCCAATCACAAACCATTGACTAGTCACCTCGCGGCGTCAGACCGGGAAGGGGCCCGGGTCAGACCAGGCGCGTCAACCAGCCGTGGGTGTCTTCGGTGCGGCCGTACTGGATGTCGAGGAGCCGCTCGCGGATGGTGCGGGTCACCTCGCCGTAGTCGATGCCGCCCCGGTGGTCGCAGGACCCACCGGCCCAGCGCAGCTCGCCCACCGGCGTGATGACAGCCGCGGTGCCGCAGGCAAAGATCTCGACGATGTCGCCGCTGGCCGCGCCGTCCTTCCACTCCTGGATCGGAATGCGTCGCTCCTCGGGCTCGAGCCCCATCTCCTTGGCGAGCGCGAGCACCGAGGAACGCGTGACGCCCTCGAGGATGGAGCCGGTGAGCTCGGGAGTGATCAGCTTGTTGTCCTTGGTCACGAAGAACAGGTTCATCCCGCCGAGCTCCTCGACGTAGGTGTGCGTCGACGCGTCGAGGAACACCGCCTGGTCGCAGCCGTTCTCGATGCCCTCGAGCTGGCCCGCGAGGCTCGAGGCGTAGTTGCCGCCGCACTTCGCCGCGCCGGTGCCGCCCTCGCCGGCGCGCGCGTAGTCGGTCGAGAGCCAGAGGGTGACGGGCTTGATGCCGCCGCCGAAGTAGGCGCCGGCCGGCGAGGCGATGACCGAGTAGGTCACCTCGGACGCCGGTCGCACACCCAGGAAGGCCTCCGAGGCATACATGAAGGGCCGCAGGTACAGGCTCGACTCACCACTGGCACCGGAGGGCACCCATGCCTGGTCGACCTCGACCAGGGCGCGCAGCGAGCCGAGAAAGTCCTCCTCGGGCAGCTCGGGCAGCGTCATCCGGCGGGCGCTGCGCCGCATCCGCTGGGCGTTCGCCTCCGGGCGGAAGGTCCAGATCGACCCGTCCGCGTGGCGGTAGGCCTTCATCCCCTCGAAGATCTCCTGGGCATAGTGCAGCACCGCCGCCGACGGCATGAGGGTGATGGGTCCGTAGGCCGTGACCTTGCCCTCGCCCCATCCCTCGCCCTTGCGCCACATCGCCGTGACCATGTGGTCGGTGAAGGTCGTGCCGAAGCCCGGGTTGGCCAGTACCGCCTCGCGCTCCGCGTCCGGCCGGGGGTCGGTGCGGCGGGTGACCTCGAAGGTCAACGGTGCGGTGGTCTGGCTCATGGAGTCCTCCTACGTGGGTGCCCCGGTCCTGCGCGGATCGGAGCGTCGTGCTGCGCGTCAGTGCACGGTCTCCTGCCGAGATTACCCGCCCCGGCCGGCGCGTCGGGCAGGAGTGGCGGGCGCCGCCGGAGGACGTGCCCTAGAGCAGGGACGCGATGGCGTCGCCGACCTCGGGCGTGCTGCGTACGGCGCTGCCCCTCGTGGCGAGGTCGGACGCGACCGCCCGTTCGATGCGGGCGGCCTCGTCGGCCCGGCCCAGGTGCTCGAGCAACATCCCGACCGAGAGGATGGTGGCGGTCGGATCGGCCTTGGCCTGCCCTGCGATGTCGGGTGCAGAGCCGTGAACGGGCTCGAACATGCTCGGCGCCGTGCGCTCGGGGTTGATGTTGGCGCTGGCGGCGAGGCCGATGCCGCCGACGATCGCCGCGGCGATGTCGGTGATGATGTCGCCGAACAGGTTGTCGGTGACGATCACGTCGAACCGACCCGGGTCGGTGGCCAGGAAGATCGTGGCCGCGTCGACGTGCTGATAGGCCGTCGTGACCTCGGGGAACTCGGCACCCACCTCGTCGACGGTGCGGCGCCACAGGTGACCGGCGTGGGTGAGCACGTTGTGCTTGTGGACGAGGGTCAGGTGCTTGCGGGGCCGCGCCTGCGCCCGCGCGAAGGCGTCACGGACGACCCGCTCGACGCCGAACCGGGTGTTCACGCTGACCTCGGTGGCGATCTCGTTCGGGGTGCCGGTGCGCAACGAACCACCGTTGCCGACGTAGGGACCCTCGGTGCCCTCACGGACCACCACGAAGTCGATTCCCTCGGGCGCCACCCGCTCCACGGCCAGCGGGCTCAACACTCCCGGGTAGAGCTTGGCCGGGCGGAGGTTGACGTACTGCTCGAGGGCGAAGCGCAGCGGGAGGAGCACACCGCGCTCGAGCACGCCGCTGGGGACGGTGGGGTCGCCGATCGCCCCGAGGAGGATCGCGTCGTGGCCGCGGAGCTCCTCGAGCACCGAGTCGGGCAGCGTCTCGCCGGTGGCGTGCCAGCGACGAGCGCCGAGGTCGTACTCGGTCGTGTGGAACTTGGTGCCCGTGCCGGCAGTGACGGTCTCAAGGGCCTTGATGCCCTCGGCCACGACCTCCGGACCGATCCCGTCCCCGCCGATGACGGCGAGGTTGACGGTGTCGTTGCCACTGCTCTCGGAAGCCATGCTCTCCAGCCTAAAGACGGTCTTGCGATCTGATACTGGTGTCTCACATGACGAACGGCTTCGAGCAGGTGCCCGAAGCCGTTCGTCGTCGCACCACGACGGTGCGGAGGATCTCGCCGCCGACGTCAGTCGTCGGAATGACCCTGCTCGCGCAGGTCCATCGACTCCTGCAGTGCCTGACGTGCCTTCTCAGCCTCTTCGCTCATGTCACTCATTCCTTTGCGGATACCCCTGTGTCCCAACAGGGTTCGGGTTTGTCTGGGTTCTCGGCGTCTCGCGGGGCGCTCTCCGGTTAACGGGGCGCCACTGTCAGCCACGCACGCGGGATCTCCGCGGCGAGTGGGCTGACTACCGGAACTCGCCGCGGCGGATAAGAATTACGACCTGCCGCGTCATGTCTTCGAGGTTACGTGGACGTCCAACTAAATGACACCCGTTTCCCATTCCGTGAGACATGGCTGGACGTGACCGCCGCCACAGTGCTCGCCTCAGCCCCGGACGGCCCTCCACGTCGCCGGAATTCCCCCGTGCCTAGGGTGGCGACGTGCTCCCCGACGGTTATGACCTGCGCCCCCTGTCGCTCGATGACGATGCCGCCCTCGCTGCCGCGTACGCCCGCAACCGGGAGCACCTCCGGCCGGCGCCTGTCCGGCCCGACGCGTTCTTCACCGAGGAAGGCCAGCGCGAGGCGATCCGCGACCGCCTGCGCCAGGTCGAGCTCGGGCTGTTCGACGCCTGGCTGCTGTGGCACGGTGACGACGTCGTCGGCACTGCGACCCTCCAGAACATCGTGCGGGGGCCGATGTGCGGCGCGGACGTGGGGTACTGGATCGACCACGCCCACCTGCGCCGCGGCCTTGCCGTGGCCGCGCTCGAGTTCCTGGTCCAGCGAGCCCGGGAGCTCGACCTGCACCGGCTTGGTGCGGGCACGAACGTGTCGAACCTCGCCTCGCAGCGGGTGCTCCGGCCGGYCCCCACAACGGGACCGGCCGGCATACCTCGTGCTTGGCTTGCTTCGTGGTTTCCTGCGGCGTGCGGCGCCGGGGTTTCAGCTCAGGTCGACGACGCTCACGTCGGCACCGATCTCGGTGACGATCGCGGCGAGCACGTCGGCAGGGATGGTGCTGTCGACGGTGAGCGCAACCAGCGCCTGGCCGCCCTTCTCGTTGCGGGCCACCTGCATCCCGGCGATGTTGACGTCGGCGTCGCCCAGCAGCCTGCCCACGGTGCCGATGACGCCGGGACGGTCGACGTAGGTGAAGAAGGCGAGGTGCTCGGTGAGCGGCACCTCGAGGTCGAAGCCGTTGACCCCCACGATTTTCTCGATCAGGCGCGGACCCGTGAGGGTGCCGGACACACTGATCGTGGCACCGTCGGCCAGGGTCCCGCGCAGGATCGTGACGTTGCGGAAGTCCTGCATCGTCGGGTCCGTGAGCAGGCGCACCTCGCACCCACGCTGCTCGGCGAGCAGTGGCGCGTTGACATAGGTCACCGGGTCCTCGGTCACGTCGGTGAACAGTCCCTTGAGGGCGGCGAGCTTCCAGATCGACACGTCGTGCTGGGTGATCTCCCCCCGGACGTCGACATCCAGCTGCACCGGCACCGAGCCGGCGAGGGAGGTGAAGATGCGCCCCAGCTTCTCGACGAGGGCGATACCGGGCCGCACTTCCTCGGGGACCACGCCACTGGACACGTTGACGGCGTCGGGGACGAGGTCGCCGCCGAGAGCGAGCCGCACGGACTTCGCGACCGCCACGCCGGCCTTCTCCTGGGCCTCGTCGGTCGACGCACCGAGGTGCGGCGTCACGACGACGGACTCGTGCTCGAACAGCGGGCTCTCGGTCGTGGGCTCGGTGGCGAAGACGTCGATGCCGGCCCCGGCGACCCGACCCTCGCGCAGCGCCTCCGCCAGGGCCTCCTCGTCGACGATGCCGCCGCGGGCGGCGTTGATGATGCGCACGGTGGGCTTGACCTTGGTCAGGGCCTCCTTGCCGATCAGGCCCACGGTTTCCGCGTTCTTGGGCAGGTGCACGGTGATGAAGTCGCTCTGCTCGAGCAGCTCGTCGAGGGTGACCAGCTGCGCACCCAGCTGACCGGCGCGCTGCGCCGAGACGTAGGGGTCGTAGGCAAGGATCTCCATGCCGAAGCCCTTCAGGCGCTCGGCGACGAGCTGGCCGATGCGACCGAACCCGACGACGCCGACCTTCTTGTCGAGCAGCTCGACACCGCCGTACTTGCTGCGCTTCCAGGCACCCTGCTTGAGAGCCTGGTTGGCGGGGGCGATGTTGCGCGCCGTGGACAGCAGGAGACCGACGGCGAGCTCCGCCGCCGAGGTGATGTTGGAAGTCGGCGCGTTGACGACCATGACACCGGCGCGGGTGGCGGCCGGCACGTCGACGTTGTCGAGACCGACTCCTGCGCGGGCGATCACCTTGAGCTTCTTGGCGGCGGCGATGGCCTCTGCGTCCATCTTCGTGGCGGAACGGATGAGTACCGCGTCGGCGTCGGCGAGTGCCGGGAGGAGGGCCTCACGGGATGCTCCGTCGACGTGGCGCACCTCGAAGTCGGGCCCGAGGGCGTCGAGGGTGGCGGGCGAGAGTTCCTCGGCGATCAGCACGATCGGCTTGCTCACGTATCAGTCCTTTGGTGGGTCAGTGGTGGATCACTGAGGGGTCACTGATGGGGGTCCGGCACCGCGCTGTGCCCGCGGTCAGCATACGACGGCGCTCAGCATGTGGATGCCACGGCTCGACATGTGACACGCAGGGGCCGCCGTCAACCGGGGCTGTTGAATGTTTGTCCACCGTTGGGGACAACCTGGGGACAACGACGCCGGCCGGCCCCGCGAACGGGACCGGCCGGCATACCTCATCGAGACCGTCAGCGGGCCGGACCCCGGCGCCAGCTTCCTCGGCGCTGCGGGCCTCGCTCCACCGTCGCTCGGGTCCTCGCGCTGTCGTCAGCGGGCGGCGGAGCCCTCGACGTAGTCGGAGTCCGTCTCCTTGATCCAGCTCATCAGCTTGCGCAGCTCCTTGCCGGTCCCCTCGATCGGGTGCTGGGCGCCCTTCTCGCGCAGCGCCTTGAACTCCGGGCCGCCGGCGTCCTGGTCGTCGATGAACCGCTTGGCGAACGCGCCGTTCTTGATGTCGGCGAGGACGGCCTGCATGTTCTCCTTGACGCTGGGGTCGATGACCCGCGGGCCGGAGACGTAGTCGCCGTACTCGGCCGTGTCGGAGACCGACCAGCGCTGCTTGGCGATGCCACCCTCGACCATCAGGTCGACGATCAGCTTGAGCTCGTGCAGGCACTCGAAGTAGGCCACCTCGGGCTGGTAGCCGGCCTCGACCAGCGTCTCGAAGCCGTACTGCACCAGCTGGGACGCGCCACCGCAGAGGACGGCCTGCTCACCGAACAGGTCGGTCTCGCACTCCTCGGTGAAGGTCGTCCTGATGCCGCCGGCGCGCAGACCGCCGATGGCCTTGGCGTAGGACTGGGCCAGCGCCCAGGCGCCACCAGAGGCGTCCTGCTCGACGGCGAGCAGCACGGGGACGCCGCGGCCGTCGACGTACTCACGGCGCACGAGGTGGCCGGGGCCCTTGGGGGCCACCATGATCACGTCAGAGCCGGCCTCGGGCTTGATGTAGTCGAAGCGGATGTTGAAGCCGTGCCCGAAGAGCAGGCCAGCGCCCTCCTTGAGGTTCGGCGCGATGTCGTTGGCGTAGACCGTGCGCTGCACCTGGTCGGGCGTGAGGATGACGACGAGGTCGGCTTCCTTCACGGCGTCTGCCACGGACCGCACGGTGAGCCCTTCGGCCTCGGCCTTGGCGCGGCTCTTGCTGCCCTCGGCGAGGCCGACGCGGACGTCCACCCCGGAGTCACGCAGGTTCAGCGCGTGGGCGTGGCCCTGGCTGCCGTAGCCGATGACGGCCACCTTCTTGCCCTGGATCACGCTCAGGTCAGCGTCGTCGTCGTAGAACATCTCGGCCACGGTGGCCACTCCTTAGTGTTGTCTGGCTTGCTTCGGGTGATCGGTGAAATCTGTTGGACTGCAATGACCTTCAGGTATGCCGCGTGGTCGCCGCGGCGCGGCTGCCATCGGTCCCCTGCGGGTTAGGCCGTCCGGAGCGCCCGGTCGGTGATCGACCGCGTACCGCGGCCGATCGCGACCATGCCGGACTGGACGAGCTCCTTGACCCCGAACGGCTCGATGACCTCGAGGAAGGCGGCGAGCTTGTCGCGGTTGCCGGTGACCTCGATGGTCAGGGTGTCGCTGGCGACATCGACCACTTTGGCACGGAACAGCTGAACCGTCTCGAGCACATGGCTGCGACTGTGCACGTCGGTGCGCACCTTGACCAGCAGGATCTCGCGCTGGACCGAGGCCGTGGGCTCGAGCTCGACGACCTTGAGGACCTCGATGAGCTTGTTGAGCTGCTTGGTGACCTGCTCCAGCGGCAGCGCGTCGACGTCGACGACCACGGTCATCCGCGAGATCTCCGGGTGCTCGGTGGGACCCACGGCGAGGGAGTCGATGTTGAAGCCGCGCCGCGAGAACAGCGCGGCGATGCGGGCCAGGACGCCGGGCTTGTTCTCGACCAGGACCGACAGGGTGTGCTTGCTCATCGCCATCTACCTACCGTCCTTGTCCGCGTCCTCGGGCTGCTCGGTGGCTTCGTCCTCTTCACGATCCCACTGCGGCGCGGTGTCCTTCGCGACCTGGATGGCGTCGTTGCTGACGCCCGCCGGGACCATCGGCCAGACCATGGCGTCGCGGTGGACGACGAAGTCGATGATCACCGGGACGTCGTTGATCTCCATGGCCTTCTTGATGGTGGCGTCGACGTCCTCCGGGCGTTCGCACCGCAGGCCAACGCAGCCGTAGGCGTCAGCGAGCTTGACGAAGTCGGGGATGCGGCTGCCCACGGAGGTGTGCAGGTCGGTGTTGGAGTAGCGCTTGTTGTAGAACAACGACTGCCACTGGCGGACCATGCCCAGGCTGCTGTTGTTGATGATCGCGACCTTGATCGGGATGTTGTTGATGACGCAGGTCGCGAGCTCCTGGTTGGTCATCTGGAAGCAGCCGTCCCCGTCGATGGCCCAGACCACGCGGTCCGGCTGGGCGACCTTCGCGCCCATGGCGGCCGGCACGGCATACCCCATCGTCCCGAGGCCGCCCGAGTTGAGCCAGGCGTTCGGGCGTTCGTACTGGACGAACTGGGCCGCCCACATCTGGTGCTGGCCGACACCGGCGACGTAGACCGACTCGGGTCCGCTGATGGCGCCGATGCGCTCGATGACGTACTGCGGGGACACGCTCTCCTCGCCCTCGGGCGTGGTGTAGCCGAGCGGGAAGGTGGCCTTCCACCCGGCCGTCTGGTCGCGCCAGGCGTCGTAGTCGCCGATGGTCCCGGCCTCGCGGTCGGCGGCGACCGCCTTGATGAGCTCACCGATGACCTCGAGCACGTCACCGACGATGGGGACGTCGGCGTTGCGGTTCTTGGAGATCTCGGCGGGGTCGATGTCGGCGTGGATGACCTTGGCCTCAGGTGCGAACGTCGACAGCTGGCCAGTCACGCGGTCGTCGAAGCGGGCTCCGAGGGTGATGAGGAGGTCGGACTTCTGCAGTGCCGTCACCGCGGCGACCGAGCCGTGCATGCCTGGCATCCCGAGGTGGAGCGGGTGGCTGTCCGGGACGGCACCGCGTGCCATCAGGGTGGTCACGACGGGGATCTGGGTCAGCTCGACGAACTCGCGCAACGCGTCGGAGGCGTTCGCGCGGATGACCCCGCCACCCACGTAGAACACCGGGCGCTTGGCCTGGGCGATCAGCCGAGCGGCCTCGCGGATCTGCTTGTTGTGCGGCCGGGCGACGGGGCGGTAGCCGGGCAGGTCGAACTTGGGCGGCCACGCGAAGGTCGTCTTCGCCTGGAGCGCATCCTTCGAGATGTCGACGAGGACGGGGCCCGGACGGCCCGTGGAGGCGATGTGGAACGCCTCGGCGATGACGCGAGGGATCTGCGAGGCATCGGTGACGAGGTAGTTGTGCTTGGTGATCGGCATCGTGATGCCACGGATGTCGGCCTCCTGGAAGGCATCCGTGCCGATGGCTGCGGAGGCGACCTGGCCGGTGATGGCCACGATCGGCACCGAGTCCATGTAGGCGTCGGCGATCGCGGTCACGAGGTTGGTGGCACCCGGACCCGACGTCGCCATGCAGACCCCGACCTTGCCGGTCGCGCTGGCATAGCCCTCGGCCGCGTGGCCGGCGCCCTGCTCATGGCGGACCAGGATGTGGCGGACCTTGACCGAGTCGAGCAGCGGGTCGTAGGCCGGCAGGATCGCCCCGCCGGGGATCCCGAAGACCGTGTCGACCTCCATGGCCTCGAGGGAGAGCACCAGGCTCTGGGCGCCGGTCACCTGGGCCGGAACCTTCGCCCTCGCCTGTTCGGCCAGCCTGGACGGGCTGGGTGGACTGGCCGCGCTGGGTGGACTGGGCGCCGGACTCGGGGCCGGTTTCGTGTCGCTCACGTCGCTACCGCTTTCGGTTCTGTGGATCTGCTCACGCTGCATCTGCTCACGCTGTATTTGCTCATGAAAAAGCCCTCCAGTCCTCGGGTGAGGACGACGGAGGGCAGCGCGCGGGCTCGAGGAGCCTGCGCGCTAATGAAGTACGAGAATTCGTGCCACATGAGAACTCTCCCGCGCGGTCCCAAGGGTGTCAACGTGCGAGACAACCGGTCCCACGATCCGGACCTGTCGTCTCAGTCACAGAACCTCACCACCGGGCTCAGCCCCGGTGCCCCGCCGACTTGTTGCTCCCTGCTGGTCACGAGGGCCCGATGTGGAGCCCCGGTGACGATCTCCCGGCAACAAGTCGCAGCGCTCCCCCGACTTGTTGCGTCCTGGTCGTCACCGGGCCCTCGATTCCGGCGGTCCGTGACCACCGTGCCGCAACAAGTGGGAGGAAGACGGGGCCGAGGTCAGCCGCAGACGGCCCCGCCACTGGCACTGCCGACGAGCTTGCGGTACTTGGCCAGGACACCGCGGGGGTACTTGGACTCGGGCGGCACGAAGCCCTCCGCGCGACGAGCCAGCTCCGCCTCGTCGACGTGGACGTCGAGCACGCCGTTGGCGACGTCGAGCGTGATGCGGTCACCGTCCCGGACGAAGGCGATGGGACCGCCGTCGACAGCCTCCGGCGCCACGTGGCCGACGCACAGACCCGTGGTCCCGCCGGAAAAGCGACCGTCGGTGAGCAGCAGCACGTCCTTGCCCAGCCCGGCGCCCTTGATGGCACCGGTCACGGCCAACATCTCGCGCATACCCGGACCGCCCTTGGGTCCTTCGTAGCGGATGACGACGACGTCGCCCGCCTTGAGCGATCCCTGCGCGACGGCGTCCATGGCGGCGCGTTCGCCGTCGAAGACCCGTGCGGTGCCCTCGAAGACGTCGGAGTCGAAGCCGGCCGACTTCACCACCGCCCCTTCGGGGGCGAGCGAACCCTTGAGGATCGTGATCCCACCGGTCTTGTGGATCGGCTCCTGCATCGCCCGGACGACCTTGCCGTCGACGTCCGGAGGTGCGATGTCGGCGAGGTTCTCGGCCATCGTCCTGCCGGTGACCGTCAGGCAGTCGCCGTGCAGGAGTCCGGCGTCGAGCAGGGCGC
Organism: Pedococcus sp. P1_H8; assembly: GCF_056405175.1. Taxonomy (NCBI): domain Bacteria; kingdom Bacillati; phylum Actinomycetota; class Actinomycetes; order Micrococcales; family Intrasporangiaceae; genus Pedococcus; species Pedococcus sp. P1_H8. Next base: position 47,087 of record NZ_JBFUCP010000009.1, on the reverse strand, counting down.
GCATGACGACGGGCACTCCCCCCACCCGGTCGATGTCGGTCATGACGTACTGGCCGAACGGCTTCACGTCGGCCAGGTGCGGCACCTTGGCTCCGATGCGCGAGAAGTCGTCGAGGGTCAGGTCGACCTCGGCCTCGTTGGCGATCGCCAGCAGGTGGAGCACGGCGTTGGTGGAACCACCGAACGCCATCACGACGGCGATGGCGTTCTCGAACGCCTCCTTGGTCATGATGTCGCGGGCGGTGATCCCCCGCCGCAGCAGCCCGACGACGGCCTCGCCCGACTTGCGCGCGAACCCGTCGCGGCGACGGTCGGTGGCGGGCGGGGCGGCCGAACCGGGCAACGACATCCCGATGGCCTCGGCGACCGAGGCCATCGTGTTCGCGGTGTACATGCCGCCGCAGGCACCTTCACCCGGACAGATCGCCCGCTCGATCGCGTCGACGTCGGCCCGCGACATCAGCCCCGCGGCGCAGGCGCCCACCGCCTCGAAGGCGTCGATGATCGTCACGGTCCTCTCGGAGCCGTCGGACATCTTGGCGATCCCCGGGAGGATCGACCCGGCATAGAGGAACACGCTCGACAGGTCGAGGCGGGCCGCCGCCATGAGCATGCCCGGCAGCGACTTGTCGCAACCGGCAAGCAGGACCGATCCGTCGAGCCGCTCGGCATTCATCACCGTCTCCACGGAATCCGCGATGATCTCGCGGCTCACGAGGGAGAAGTGCATGCCCTCGTGGCCCATCGAGATGCCGTCGCTGACCGAGATCGTGCCGAACTCGAGCGGGTACCCACCGGCCGCGTGCACGCCGTCCTTGACAGCCTTGGCGAGCCGGTCGAGGGACAGGTTGCAGGGCGTGATCTCGTTCCACGAGCTGGCCACCCCGATCTGCGGCTTGACCCAGTCGTCGTCTCCCATGCCCACCGCGCGGAGCATCCCGCGCGCCGCGGTCTTCTCGATGCCGTCGGTGACGTCGCGGCTGCGCGGCTTGATGTCGACGCCGTTGGTGGCTGCCCCCGCGGCGGGTTCGGTGGTCGTCATGTGCCGAGTCTAGAACTCGGGTCCACAGGGTGGGACGCCGGTCTCACAGACCGAAAGCAAGGGACCACCAGCCACCGAGGTGGGCCGCGCGGTCACCCGCGCGAGGTGTGGCACCGCTCGAGGGCGGCGGTTCCGAAGTCGAGCCCCGACCAGGGTCCGGCGTAGCGCAGCACGGCCAGCGACGAGGTGGGGAACCCTGCGGCCAGGCACTCGTGGGCCGCCGACGAGCCATCCCCCTCGGACAGCCCGCTGGCGAGCGCCGCCATCGTGGGGTTGTGCCCCACCACCATCACGACCTGCGCCTCGCCTGCCGTCTCGCGGACCGTCTGCAGCACGGTCTGCGCGCCGCCGGAGTAGATGCCGTCGTCGAACTCGATCGTCTCGCCGCAGGCTCCCCCCTCGACCGCCGCAGCCCACGTCTGCCGGGTGCGCATCGCCGTCGAGCACAACACCAGCTCGGGACCGAGCTCGTGCTCGTGCATCCAGACACCGGCCGCCCGGGCATCGCGCCTGCCGCGTCCGGTGAGCGCGCGCTCGTGGTCGGGCTTGCCGATGACCTGCTCGGCCTTGGCGTGGCGGAAGAGGATGAGCACCTTGTCATCACTGGCGAGGGTCATACCCCGAGCATGGACCCGTTGGGCGACAACAACCAGTCTTGACACCAGCGCTCAGCGCGCGGCGACATACCGACCCAGATCGGCACCCACGACGGCGCTACCCTTCGTCCCACCACGACGAGGTGGACCCACGGCAGTGAACCCGCGGCCGCGGCATACCTCTCCGTCCAGTGAGGAACGACCGATGGAGCAGCCGCCCGCCCTGATCGACGTCAGGGCGACCGCACCGACCGACCGGCCATGGCTCGACGAGGCGATCCGCCGCATCCAGGCCGACGCCAACCGCAGCGCCGACACCCACCTCGTGCACGTGCCACTCCCCGGGCTGCCGGACGTCGACCTCTACCTCAAGGACGAGTCGACGCACCCGACGGGCAGCCTCAAGCACCGCCTGGCGCGGTCGCTGTTCCTCTACGCCCTGTGCAACGGCGAGCTGCACGACGGGACCACGGTCATCGAGGCCTCGAGTGGGTCGACGGCGGTGAGCGAGGCCTACTTTGCGCGGATGCTCGGGCTGCCCTTCATCGCCGTCATGGTGCGGACGACCAGCCCGGAGAAGATCGCCCTGATCGAGCGCGAGGGCGGCCAGTGCCACTTCGTGGACGACGCGGGCGAGGTCTACGAAGTGGCGCGACAGCTCGCCGAGGAGCGTGGCGGCCACTACCTCGACCAGTTCACCTATGCCGAGCGCGCGACCGACTGGCGCGGCAACAACAACATCGCGGAGTCGATCTTCGAGCAGATGGGTCGCGAGCGGCACCCGGTCCCCCACTGGGTCGTCGTCGGCGCGGGCACCGGTGGCACGAGCGCGACGATCGGGCGCTACGTGCGCTACCGGGGGCTGGCCAGCCAGGTCTGCGTGGTGGACCCCGAGCACTCGGCCTTCCTCCCCGCGTTCTGCGGCGACGAGGCCGGTGTCACGGCAGCGTGCGGGTCGCGCATCGAGGGCATCGGGCGGCCGCGGGTCGAGCCGAGCTTCGTGCCGAGCGTCGTCGACCGGATGATGCTCGTGCCCGACTCCGCGTCCGTCGCTGCCATGCGCTTCCTCACCGAACGCACCGGCCTGCGCGGTGGCGCCTCCACCGGCACCAACCTGTTCGGCGCGATGCGCCTGGCGTGCGAGATGGCCGAGCGCGGTGAGGGCGGCAGCATCGTCTCGCTGCTGTGCGACGGCTCGGAGAGGTATGCCGGGACGTACCGCAACGACGCCTGGCTCACCGAGCGCGGGTGGGACCTCACGCCCTACGTGGGTGTGCTGGAGCGGGCCTGGGACGAAGGGCTCTGGACCGCCTGAGCGAAACCACCCCCGCGAGTCTGAAGGCTTTGCCGTGCCCTGGCCCTGCGGATCCTTCAGACTCGGCGCCTACCCGCCGGAGACGGCGTTGATGACGTGCACGGTCGAGTTGGGGGTGACGACCGTCTGCACGCCGTCGGCGCGCTTGGCGTCCTCACCGTCGACGAAGACGTTGACGTGACGGCGGATCTGACCCCGCTCGTCCCGGATGCGTGAGGCGAGGATCGGCCACGGCTCGAAGGCCCGGTCGAGCACGTCCGCGAGCGAGGCCTGCGCCCCCAGCTCGACGGGCAGCTCGGCCGCACCGTCGGCCAGGTCGCGCAACAGGCCCGGCAGCACCACGCGGGCCGTCATGGGAGGGTGACCGCCCGGACGCAGAGCACGTCGGGCAGCTGTTCGACGATGCGGGTGAACGAGTCGCCGCCGTCGACCGAGCCGTAGACCTCGCCGTTGCGCGTGCCGAGGTAGAGGCCCGGCTCGTCGGGATGGTTGTCCAGGCCTGCGGCGTCGCGCAGGACGTTCGTGTAGCTCGGGGAGGGCAGCCCCTCGTGCTGGGTCCGCCAGGTCGCCCCGGCGTCGTCCGTGCGCTGGACCTGCAGCTCGGCCGCTGGTGGGATGCGTTCACCGTCGGAGGCGATCGGCACCAGCCACATGGTGTCGCCGCGACGCGGGTGGGCCAGGGCGGTCATCCCGAAGTTCGTCGGCAGCCCTGCCTCGATCGACGTCCAGGTGACCCCGTCGTCGTCCGAGCGGTAGACGCCCTTGTGGTTCTGGGCGTAGAGCCGAGTCGGGGTGCCGCTGTCGCGCACCACCTTGTGGACGCACTGGCCGAACTCGGGCCACTCGTCGTGGGGCTGGAAGTAGGCGTGGATGCCGGTGTTGCCCGGATTCCACGACGCCCCGGCGTCGCGGGTGTTGTAGACGCCACCCGTGCTCATCGCGACGAGCATGCTGTCGGCGTCGACCGGGCTCGGCAGGACCGTGTGGATGGCCCCGCCGCCGAACCCTTCGCCCCACTCGGGTCGGTGGGGGTGCTCCCACAGCCCGCGGTTGAGCTCGAACGTCTCACCACGGTCCGCGCTGCGCCACAGCCCCTGGGGTTCGGTGCCCGCCCAGACCACCGCGGGGTCGTGCGGGTCGGCCACCAGCTGCCAGGTCGCCTTGAGGGCGGTGTCGGTGTCGTCCGGGAACCGGATCGACCCGTCGGGGTGCTCGACCCAGCTGGCGCCGAGGTCGTCGGAGTGCTGCAACGAGGGACCCCAGTGCGAGGAGCGGAACCCCACGAGCAGTCGGGTCGGGTCGGTGCGGGTGTCGAACAACAGCGACAGCACCTCGCTCATCAGGAAGTGCGGACCCTCGATCCGCCACGACTGCCGGTCCTCACTGCGAGCCAGCCACAACCCCTTGCGCGTGCCGATCCCGACGACGGTCTCACCCATGTTTCCCATACTGGCACTCCTCTGGCCGTTCGACACGTGTTGGCGATACCGACCCGAACCCGCAGCAGAACTCATCGCTGGAGGGCCGCTGTCATCGCCGGAAAGCCGAAGGCATCGGTGGCCGAGGGAAGCTCAGACCAGGTTCCGCAACGGTCTCCCGGCGGCATACGCCCCCAGCTGCTCCTGGAGCAGCCGCGCTGCCCGCGGCATGAAGGCGGTCGAGGCCCCTCCCACGTGCGGAGTGATCATCACTCCCGGCGTGCTCCACAGCGGGTGGTCCGGCGGCAGCGGCTCGGGGTCGGTGACGTCCAGGGCAGCCCGGATCCGGCCGGCCGCCGTGTGGCGCACCAACGCGTCGGTGTCGACCACACCACCGCGCGCGACGTTGACGACCAGTGCACCATCGGGCAGGGCGGCCAGGAAGGCGTCGTCGACCAGACCCGCCGTGGACGCACTCAACGGCACGATCACGATGACGACGTCGTGCCGTTGCAGCAGGTCCGGCAGCTCGTCGACCCCGTGGACGGACCGCACGAACTCGTCCCCCGCCCGCGCGCGGCTCGCCACCGCGGTCACCTGTACCTCGAACGGCGTGAGCCGAGCGGCGATCGCCCGGCCGATGGCGCCGTAGCCCAGGACCAGCACCCGTTTGTCGGCCAGGGCCTGGTGGAAGGTCGACGGCAGCCAGGTGCGTTCGCGTTGCGCCGCAAAGAAGTCCGGGAAGTCACGCAGGCTCGCGAGGGTGAGCGCCACCGCCAGCTCGGCCGTCGACGCATCGTGGACCCCGGTGGCGTTCGCGAGCCGCACCCCTTCGGGCAGCACGGCCTGCACGTCGTCGTAGCCGGCCGTCAGGAGCTGCACCAGCTCGAGGTTCGGCAGGTGCGACAGGGCGCCCAGGCGGCCTCCGGCCCCGATGTAGGGCGGGACGACCACCTTGATCTCGTCGGCCCGGTCCGGAGCGCCGTCGAGGTCCCACACGGCGAGCTCGACTCCCGAGATCGGTCCCACGGCGTCCACCCATTCCTGCCCCGGCAGGGTCACCATCGTCATGCCTCCCACGCTAGCCCGCACCGAGAGGGGCCGGTGCGGCCCGTCCGGGTGAGCGGCCGACCCGCCGCGCTGTCAGGTGCTTTGCCCAGCCGCTGTCAGGGGCGTGCGGAGCCGCCGTCAGGTGCGAACGCGCCGGCATCACGCACAATGGGGTATGCCGCGTCCACCGTTTCGTCGATGGCGCACCTCCGCAGGGGCCGCAGTCACCACTGGGGTGGCTGCCCTGCTGCTCGTCAACGGGTGCTCGGGCACGGACGGATCGGGCGACGGAGCGAGCGTCACGGCCCCCGTGCTGACCACATCGACCACAACCACCTCGACTCCGAGCGGCTCGACGACCACCACGAGCAGCGCCTCGACGACCCCGACGACGACGCCGACCAAGGCCGAAGTCCCGGCGACGTCCACCGTCGCGACCAACCTCGACGTCCCGTGGGCCATCGCGTTCCTCCCCGACGGCTCCGCCCTGGTCACGCTGCGAGACAGGGCCCGGCTCCTGCACGTCCGGCCGGGCCACGCGCCCACTGTCCTCGGCCAGATCCCGGGCGTGCGGCCGGACGGCGAAGGAGGCCTGCTGGGTGTCGCCGTGTCACCACGGTTCGCGAGCGACCGGAGCATCTTCGTCTACTTCACCGCCGCAGACGACAACCGTGTCGTCCGGCTGACCTTCACCGGCGGCAAGGCGACCAAGCCGACCGTCGTGCTGCGCGGCATACCCAAGGCTGGCAACCACAACGGCGGACGACTTGCCTTCGGTCCCGACGGCTATCTCTACGTCACCACCGGCGACGCCGGACGGTCCGAGCGGTCCCAGGACAAGGCCGCCCTCGGCGGCAAGATCCTGCGGATCACGACCGACGGCAAACCCGCGCCGGGCAACCCGTTCGGCAACTCCCCGGTCTGGACCTACGGGCACCGCAACGTGCAGGGCATCGCGTGGTCCCCCGACGGTCGGATGTTCGCGAGCGAGTTCGGGCAGAACACCTGGGACGAGCTCAACCTCATCGTGCCGGGACGCAACTACGGCTGGCCGGTCGTCGAGGGAAGGGCGGGTCGCTCCCGGTTCACCGACCCCCTTGCCCAGTGGGCGACCTCCGACGCGTCGCCGAGTGGGATCGCCGTGGTTGACGGCGCGGTCTGGATGGCTGCCCTGCGAGGTCAGTCGCTGTGGCGAGTTCCCTTGACTGCCAACGGCATCGGGTCTCCCAAGCGACTGCTCCAGGGTCGGTACGGTCGGCTGCGTGACGCCGTGGTGGGTCCGGATGGCCGGCTGTACTTCCGGATATCCGGAAGTTCCACTTCCAACAGGGGGCGGCGGCCTCAGGAGAGCTTGGCCAGGATCAGCTCGCGGGCCTTGCCTGCGTCGGCCTGACCCCGCATCTCCTTCATCACCTGACCGATGAGGGCACCGGCCGCCTGGACCTTGCCGTCGCGCACCTTCTGGGCCACCTCGGCGTTGGCGTCGATGACCTTGTCGACAGCCGCCTCGAGGGCGCCGTCGTCCTGCACCAGCTCGAGGCCACGAGCGTCGGCGACCTCAGTGGGCGTGCCCTCACCGTCGATGACCCCGTCGAGGACCTGACGGGCCATCGAGTCGTTGAGGCGGCCGCCACGGACCAGCCCGTCGAGCTCGGCGATGTGGGCGGGCGTGACTCCGAAGTCCTCCACCGAGCGGCCCTCGACGTTCGCGCGACGGGCCAGCTCTCCGGTCCACCACTTGCGCGCACCGGCCGGCGTCGCGCCCGCAGCCACGGTCTCCTCGATCAGCTCGACCGCGCCGGCGTTCATGACGTCGCGCATCTCGAGGTCGCTGTAGCCCCAGTCGGTCTGGAGCCGCTTGCGGCGAAGTCCGGGCGCCTCGGGCAGCGTGCCACGCAGCTCCTCGACGGTCTCGCGCGTCGGCGCGACAGGCACGAGGTCGGGCTCGGGGAAGTAGCGGTAGTCCTCGGCATCGGACTTCTCGCGGCCACTCGTGGTGACCCCGGTGTCCTCGTGCCAGTGGCGCGTCTCCTGGGTGATCTTGTCGCCCTTGTCGAGGATCGCCGCGTGCCGGGTGATCTCGTAACGCACCGCGCGTTCGACGCTGCGCAGGGAGTTGACGTTCTTGGTCTCGGTGCGGGTGCCGAGTGGCACGGCGTCCTGGTCCTGGTCCCCGGTTGCCTTGGGGCGCAACGACACATTGGCATCGCAGCGCAACGAGCCCTGCTCCATCTTGACGTCGGAGACGCCGAGGGCGCGCAGCAGCTCGCGCAGGGCGCCGACGTAGGCCTTGGCCACCTCGGGCGCCCGCTCACCGGCACCGGTGAGCGGCTTGGTGACGATCTCGATGAGGGGTATGCCTGCCCGGTTGTAGTCGACCAACGAGTGGTCGGCGCCGTGGATGCGTCCGGTCGCGCCACCGATGTGCAGCGACTTCCCGGTGTCCTCCTCCATGTGGGCGCGCTCGATCGCGACCCGGTAGACCGTGCCGTCGGACAGCTCGACGTCGAGGTGGCCCTCGAACGCGATCGGCTCGTCGTACTGGCTCGTCTGGAAGTTCTTCGGCATGTCCGGGTAGAAGTAGTTCTTCCGGGCGAACCGGCACCACTCCGCGATCTCGCAGTTGAGCGCCAGGCCGATCCGGATGGCCGACTCCACAGCCTTCTCATTGACGACGGGCAGCGCGCCCGGCAGGCCGAGGCAGACCGGGCAGACCTGGGTGTTGGGTTCGGCGCCGAACTCGGTGGCGCACCCGCAGAACATCTTGGTCGCCGTGTTGAGCTCGACGTGCACCTCGAGACCCATCACGGGGTCGTAGCGCTCGAGCGCCTCGTCGTAGTCGACGATCTCCTCGGCGGTGGCCATAGCCGTGTTCATCGTGGTCACGCTCCCTTCGCGGTCAGCTGGGGGGCCTTGGCCAGCAGCGAGCCGCCCCACCTGTCGACAAGCATCTTCTCCAGCGCAGCGCCCACGTTGTAGAGCCGCTCGTCCTTGGTCGCCGGCGCCAGGATCTGGATGCCGGTGGGCAGGCCGTCCTCGTCGGCGAGTCCGCTCGGCAGGGACATGCCAGGCACCCCCGCGAGGTTGGCGGGGATGGTCGCGACGTCCTGGAGGTACATCGACATCGGGTCGTCGAGCTTGTCGCCCAGCTTGAAGGCGGTGGTGGGCGCGGTCGGGCTGACCAGCACGTCGACCTGCTCGAACGCCGAGGTGAAGTCGTCCGCGATGAGTCGGCGGACCTTCTGGGCCTGGCCGTAGTAGGCGTCGTAGTAGCCGCTCGACAGGGCGTACGTCCCCAGGATGATGCGGCGCTTGACCTCGTCACCGAACCCGGCGTCGCGGGTGGCGGCCATGACCTGCTCGGCGCTGGGGTCGTCGATGCCCTCGGGCAGCACCCGCAGGCCGTAGCGCATCGCGTCGAACTTCGCGAGGTTGGAGGACGCCTCGCTGGGCAGGATGAGGTAGTAGGCCGCGAGCGCGTAGTCGAAGCTCGGGCACGACACCTCGACGACCTCGGCACCGGCCTCCTGGAGCAGGGCGACGGACTCGTCGAAGCGGGCGCGCACGCCGGCCTGGTAGCCCTCGCCGCCGAGCTCCTTGATCACTCCGACCTTGAGCCCCCTGACGTCCGCGCGGCGGGCCGCCTCGACGACCGAGGGCACCGGGGCGTTGATCGAGGTGGAGTCCATCGGGTCGTGGCCCCCGATGACCGAGTGCAGCAGGGCAGCGTCGAGGACGGTGCGCGTGCACGGACCGGCCTGGTCCAGGCTGGAGGCCAGCGCCACCAGGCCGTAGCGGGAGACCCCGCCGTAGGTCGGCTTGACGCCGACCGTGCCCGTGACCGACGCCGGCTGGCGGATCGAGCCGCCGGTGTCGGTGCCGATCGCCAACGGCGCCTCGTATGCCGCGACGACGGCGGAGGAGCCGCCTCCCGAACCGCCGGGGATGCGGGTGAGGTCCCACGGGTTGTGGGTGGGGCCGTAGGCGGAATGCTCGGTGGACGAGCCCATCGCGAACTCGTCCATGTTGGTCTTGCCGAGGATCGGCATACCGGCTGCCTTGAGGCGGGCCACAACAGTGGCGTCGTAGGGCGGGATCCACCCCTCGAGGATCTTGGAGCCGCAGGTCGTCGGCAGGCCCTGGGTCGCCATCACGTCCTTGACGGCGATCGGCACGCCGGCGAGGACATGCAGGTCCTCGCCCGAGGCGCGGCGCTGGTCGACGGCACGGGCCGCCCCGAGGGCTCCCTCGCCGTCCACGTGGAGGTAGGCGTGCACATCGGCGTCGACGGCGGCAATGCGGTCGAGGTGGGCCTGCACGACCTCGACGGAGCTGAGCTCACGGGAGCCGAGCGCGTACGCGAGCTCGGCAGCGCTGAGGCGGGTGATGTCGGAGTTCACGGGTGGTGGTCCTTGGTCTGTCGCTGGTGGGGGCGCGGACATGGGGTCGGTGGATGTGGCGCGGATCGGGCTCGGTCGGCCGCGGTCGGCGGGGTCGGCGCGGTAAGTCAGTCCTCGTCAAGGATGCGCGGCACGGAGAAGCGCTGCTGCTCCTGCTCCGGCGCCCCTGACAGGGCGGCCTGCGCCCCGAGCGACGGACGGACCTCGTCCGGGCGGGTGACGTTCGTCAGCGGCAGCGGGTGCGACATCGGCTCGATGTCGTCCGCGGCGACTTCCTGCACCTTGGCGACGGACTCGAGGATGACGCCGAGCTCTCCGACCATCCGGTCGAGCTCGGCATCGGACAGGTCGATGCGGGCGAGGCCGGCGAGGTGCGCGACGTCGTCCCGGGACAGTGCGGACATGAGCGCCAGTCTAGGGGCGCGGTCAGGAGCGTGACGCATCGCTCATGTCGCGGCATACCGGCCTCGTCCTAGGCTGACGACCATGACTGGACTGCCCACCGAGCTCTTCACCGCCATCGACCACGTGGGAGTCGCGGTGCGCGACCTCGACGAGGCGATCGCCTTCTACCGCGACACCTACGGCATGACGCTGGCGCACCAGGAGGTCAACGAGGAGCAGGGCGTCCGCGAGGCGATGATGGCGGTCGGCGGCAGCGGGTCGCACATCCAGCTGCTGGCGCCCTTGTCCCCCGAGTCGACCATCGCGAAGTTCCTGGACCGCACCGGGCCCGGAGTGCAGCAGGTGGCCTACCGCGTGGAGGACGTCCAGGCCGTCAGCCAGGTCCTGCGCGAACGCGGCCTGCGGCTGCTCTACGACGAGCCGCGGCGGGGCACCTCCAACTCGAGGGTGAACTTCATCCACCCCAAGGACGCCGGCGGCATCCTGGTCGAGCTCGTCCAGCCCGCCCACGAGACGCACTGACTGACCCACTCAGGCGCCGCGTGAGGTAGGTCACCGCGTGACCGGAGTCTCACCGGGTATCCCGATTGCCTTACTCCGCAGTAGTTTCGGCTCCAGCCGTGCCGACGACGCCGAGGAGACAGACCCATGCAGGAAATCCGCGACGCCATCCTCTCCGGGGACCGCACCCAGGAGACGTATGCCGGGTTGTCCATTCCGGAGACCTACCGCGCCGTGACGGTGCACAAGGACGAGGTGGACATCTTCGAGGGCCTGTCCACCAAGGAGAAGGACCCCCGCAAGTCCCTGCACCTCGACGACGTCCCGGTGCCCGAGCTCGCGCCCGGTGAGGCGCTCGTCGCCGTCATGGCCAGCGCCATCAACTACAACACCGTGTGGACCTCGATCTTCGAGCCGGTGTCGACCTTCGGGTTCCTGGAGCGCTACGGCCGCACGTCGGAGTTCGCCAAGCGGCACGACCTGCCCTACCACGTGGTGGGTTCCGACCTCGCCGGCGTCGTGCTGCGGACCGGACCCGGGGTCACCAAGTGGAAGCCCGGCCAGGAGGTCGTCGCCCACTGCCTGTCGGTCGAGCTCGAGGACGCCGAGGGCCACAACGACACCATGCTCGACCCGCAGCAGCGGATCTGGGGCTTCGAGACCAACTTCGGCGGGCTGGCCGAGCTGGCCATCGTCAAGTCCAACCAGCTGATGCCCAAGCCGGCCCACCTGACGTGGGAGGAAGCGGCTTCGCCCGGGCTGGTCAACTCGACGGCCTACCGCCAGCTGATCTCCAAGAACGGCGCCGCCATGAAGCTCGGCGACCGCGTGCTGATCTGGGGCGCGTCGGGTGGTCTGGGCTCCTACGCCACCCAGATGGCGCTGTCCGGTGGCGCCACCCCGATCTGCGTCGTCTCCTCGCCGGAGAAGGCCCAGATCTGCCGCGACATGGGTGCCGAGCTGATCATCGACCGCAGCGCCGAGGGCTACCGCTTCTGGAACGACGACAACACCGCGCAGGACCCCCGGGAGTGGCAGCGGCTCGGCAAGAAGATCCGTGAGCTCACCGGCGGGCACGACGTCGACATCGTCTTCGAGCACCCCGGGCGTGAGACCTTCGGGGCCAGCGTCTACGTCGCGCGCAAGGGCGGCACCATCGTGACCTGCGCCTCGACGTCGGGCTACATGCACGAGTACGACAACCGCTACCTGTGGATGAACCTCAAGCGGATCATCTCGAGCCACTTCGCCAACTACCGCGAGGCGTGGGAGGCCAACGAGCTCATCAACCGGGGCCTCATCCACCCCACCCTCTCCAAGACCTACTCCATGGACGAGGTCGGCCAGGCCGCGCTCGACGTGCACCGCAACGCCCACCAGGGCAAGGTCGGCGTGCTCACCCTCTCCCCCGAGGCCGGGCTCGGCGTGACCGATGCCGGGATGCGGGCCTCCCTGCTCCCGCAGATCGACCGGTTCCGCAACACCTGACCTGCGGCGATACCGCGGCGGCGCGACGGCGTGCCATAGGCTCGGGGCCATGTCAGCCCTGGACCGGTGGCGTGAGTTCCGACGCGCACAGCGCGCCGCCCTGCTCGCCAGCAACCACCCGCACCAGGCCTCGGAGTCGCAGACGTCCTCCTCGCCGATCGGCCTGCTCGCGGACCTCCTGCCCGGCGGCCGGCCGAGCGACGACGAGGAGGGCGCTGCGAGTGCCGGCGCCGGTGCGACCACGGCGACGGCCACGGCCACGGCCGGTGGTCGCGACGAGGCGGACGAGGCGGACGACCAGGAGCGCGGCCGAGGTGAGGAACAGGGTCGGGGCCGCCGCTACGGACAGGCCGGGCGACCGCTCAACCGCCAGTCACCGTTCTACATGGGCTTCGTCGGGGGCATCGGCGTGCTCACGGCCCTGCTGCTGTGGCAGACCCTGGGTCGGCTCACGACAGTGCTCACCCTCGTCGTCATCGCCTTCTTCCTCGCCCTCACGCTGAACCCACTCGTGGAGTTCCTCACCAGCCACGGCATGCGCCGCGGTGGAGCGGTGGCGGTCGTCTTCGCCGGCGTCGTTGCGGTCTTCACCCTGCTCGGGCTCGTGGTGGTCCCACCGGTCATCACCCAGGGCAGCGACCTCGCGCAGAAGGCGCCCGACTACCTCGACCAGATCCTGCGCAGCAGCTTCGTCAAGGACCTCGACCGGCACTACGACGTCGTCGACAAGATCCAGGCCGAGTTCAACAAGCGGATCACCGACGGCAACTTCATCAGCCAGGTGTTCGGCGGGGTGCTGGGAGTCGGCGTCGCGGTCATCGGCGGCATCTTCCAGACGTTCACCGTGCTCGTCCTGACGCTCTTCCTCCTCGCGTCCTTCCCGCGCGTCAAGCAGGGGGCCTACGCGATCGTCCCCGCCTCGCGTCGCCCCCGGGTGATCTCGCTGTCCGAGGAGATCATGCGCAGGACGGGTTCCTACGCGGCCGGCCAGGTCGCCGTCGCGACGATCAACGCCATCTGCTCGTGGATCATGATGATGATCGTCGGCATCCCGTATGCCGCCGTGCTGGCTGTGGCGGTCGGCTTCCTCGGACTCATCCCCATGGTCGGTGCCACCATCGGTGCCGCGGTCGTGTGCTTGGTCGCGGTGTTCGACGAGCCCAAGAAGGCCGTGATCGCGATCATCTACTACGTGGTCTACCAGCAGGTCGAGAACTACATCGTCGCGCCCAAGATCATGCAGCGCACCGTGTCGGTCCCTGGCGCGGTCACCGTGGTGGCGGCCCTCGCCGGCGGCACCCTCCTGGGTGTCCTCGGCGCCCTGCTCGCGATCCCCGTGGCAGCCGGCCTCCTGCTGCTCTACGAAGAGGTCCTGCTCCCCCGCCAGCGCCGCCACTGAGCTCGCCGGGCTGGCGGAGTCCTCAGCGGATGGAGCCGCGGGTGTGCCGGCGGTCGCGTGCCTCCCAGCACGGGGTGTGCCAGTGGCGACGGTCGTCGAGCCCACCCATTCCCTCGGCCGGCCAGGCCACCACGTGCGGCGTGCCCATCTGGATGTCCTGCTGGCAGCCAGGGCACAGGTAGGCGCGGCTCGCACCGCTGCCGGTGACGCGGCGCACGAACCACTCGCCGCCGGCATACCCCTCCCGCCGCGCGGTCCCCCCGACCGCGCGGTCGAGGTTCAGCGGGGCGTCGTCACGGCGACGCCGGTTGGCACGGGGCATGGTTACGATTCTCGCAGAGCCGCCCCGGCCGCTGGCGCCACGCCGACCGCCGCAGCGCAGCCTCAGGCGTAGGTGCGGAAGCCGCGCCCCGTCTTGCGGCCGAGGTAGCCGGCCGTGACCATGTGCTCGAGCAGCGGCGCAGGGGCGAAACCGGGCTCGCGGAACTCGAGGTAGAGCTCGCGCTGGATCGCCAGCGACACGTCGTTGCCGACGACGTCGAGCAGCTCGAACGGCCCCATGGGCAGGCCGCACCCGGTCTTCATCGCGGTGTCGATCGCGTCGGCCGTGGCGTAGTTGGCGTTGAGCATCTTCACGGCATCGTTGAGGTAGGGGAACAGCAGGGCATTGACGATGAAGCCCGAGCGGTCGCCACACGTGACCGCGTGCTTGCCGACCTTGGCGCAGACGTCCTGCACCGTCGCCACGACGTCCGGCGCGGTCGAGACCGTGTGGACGACCTCGACGAGCTTCATGATCTGCGCCGGGTTGAAGAAGTGCATCCCGATGACGTCCTGCGGGCGCGAGGTGGCGGCCGCGCAGTCGACGACGGGCAGCGACGAGGTCGTGGTGGCCAGGATCGCTCCCGGCCGGCAGATCTCGTCGAGGTTCTCGAACAGCGCCTTCTTGACGGCCAGGTCCTCGACGACGGCCTCGACGACGAGGTCTGCGGAGGCCAGGTCGTCCAGGGATGTGGTGCCGGTCAGGTGGCCCAGGGCGGCGGCGCGGTCCTCCTCGCTGAGCTTGCCGCGCTGGACGGCCTTCTCGAGCGACTTGGTGATGGCCGCGGTCACGGCGTCGACCTTGGGCTGGCTGCGGGTGACGTAGACGACGTCGTAGCCGGCCTTGGCGAAGACCTCGATGATGCCGGTCGCCATCGTCCCGGAGCCGACGACGCCGACAGTCCGCACCTCGCGCAGCGCGGCTGCGGACTCGCCGGCCGACGTCGGGGTGAGCCCGTCGTCGACGACCTGGCTGCTGCCCGGCTCGGCGTAGGTGTAGAACCCGCGACCGCTCTTGCGACCCTTGAGACCGGCGCTGACCATCTGCTTGATGACCGGGCTCGGGGCGTGCAGGCGGTCGCGGCCCTGCTTGTACATCGTGTCGAGGATCTCGTAGGCGGTGTCGAGACCGATCAGGTCCATCAGCGCGAGCGGGCCCATGGGGTAGCCGCAGCCGAGCTTCATCGCCGCGTCGATGTCCTCGCGGCTGGCATAGCGCGACTCGAACATGGAGACGGCGTGGTTGAGGTAACCGAACAGCAGCGCGTTGGCGATGAACCCGGCCTTGTCCCCCACGATGACCGGCTGCTTGCCGAGTCGGATCGCGAGCGCCTTGACGTCCTCGAAGACCTCGTCCTCGGTGACGACGGTGCGGATCACCTCGACGAACTGCAGCACGGGGGCGGGGTTGAAGAAGTGCATGCCGACGACCCGCTTGGGGTTGCCGGTCGCCACCGCGATCTCGGTGACCGACAGCGACGACGTGTTGGTCGCGAGGATGGCCTCGGGTCCGACGATCGCGTCGAGCTTGCCGAAGAGCTCCTTCTTGAGCTCCAGGTGCTCAGGCACGGCCTCGACCACGAGCTGGCAGTCCGCGAGCTCGTCGAGGCTCGAGGTGAACTGCACTCGCGCGTGCAGCGCCGCCTGGTCCTCCTCGCTCAGCTTGCCCCGGCTGACGGCCCGGCCCGTGGAGTGCTCGAGCACGCCACGTCCCTTGTCGACCGCCGCCTGGTCGACCTCGACCGCCACGACGTCGATCCCGTTGCGGGCGAACACCTCGACGATGCCGGCACCCATGGTGCCGAGACCGATTACTCCGACCTTGCTGAACTCACGAGCCATGCCGCGAGTCTGGCAGAGCAGGTATGCCGCGTGGACCCCCGGGGAGCGTGACGGTCACCACCCCGCGTGCTCACCAGTCGTGACCGGCCCCGATGAGGGCGGACTCCATGTGGAAGCGCTGCTCGCGGGACAGCCCTCGGATGGCGGTCGGCACCGGGATGTCCACCGCCCTGCAGTAGTCACGCAGCGCGTGGTCGTAGGCCAGACGCGCCGCCATCAGCCGCTCGGCCTTGCGGGGCTGGTCGCCCTCCTCGACCCGGCGGATGTGAGCCGCGAGGCGGCTGAGCTCCAGGGCCAGCAGCACCGGCGGGATGGGTTCGGTCGCGGGGCGACGCGAGGCGCGCCATGACTGCGCCCTGGCGACGGAGGGCTCGAGCAGCCTGGGTGGCCGGCCGGTGGTGAGCCAGCGCACCCCGCTCACGAGGGTGCCCATCACGAGGGCGAGACCGGCTACGTTGCCCAGGACGGACGGCATACCACTCACCTCTTGTCCATGAGTGTGCGCTCAGGACCCCGGCACGCGCAACGGTCGGCGGGCCGTAGAGTGACCCCTCGTGCGGTTGGTCATTGCGAAGTGCTCCGTGGACTACGACGGACGTCTGTCGGCCCACCTCCCCCTGGCGACGAGGCTCCTGCTCGTCAAGGCGGACGGCTCGGTGCTCGTCCACAGCGACGGCGGCTCCTACAAGCCGCTGAACTGGATGTCACCGCCCTGCGCGATGGCGGAGGTCGAGCCCGAGGCCCACGAGGCCGCCGCCGGGGTCACCGCCGTGTGGCAGGTGCAGCACGCGAAGTCGGAGGACCGGCTGCGGGTGCTCATCCACGACGTGCTCCACGACTCCGCGCACGACCTGGGCGTCGACCCGGGGCTGATCAAGGACGGCGTCGAGGCGCATCTCCAGAAGCTGCTCGCGGAGCACATCCACACCCTGGGTGACGGCTACAGCCTGGTCCGCCGTGAGTACATGACGGCCATCGGCCCGGTCGACATCCTGTGCAAGGACGCCACGGGCGCCTCGGTGGCGGTCGAGATCAAGCGGCGCGGCGACATCGACGGCGTCGAGCAGCTGACGCGCTACCTCGAGCTGATGAACCGCGACCCGCACCTGTCCCCCGTGACCGGCGTCTTCGCCGCCCAGGAGATCAAGCCCCAGGCGCGCACGCTGGCCACCGACCGTGGCATCCGCTGCGTCACGCTCGACTACGACGCCCTCAAAGGGATCGACAACAGCGAGCACCGGCTGTTCTGAGGTCTGGGGCCGGCGCTAACCCAACAATTGCATGGATGAGCGACGGCGCGGTCTAGACGACGGCGCGGTCGGTCGATCCCGGCCAGCTCAGCACCTCGAAGCCGTCCCCGTCCACCGACACCTCGGCCACCGCGCAGTTGGGCAGGTACTTGGCGGCGGCGAGGTCGTCGCGAACGTTGCCGGAGATCCGGGGCAGGACGAACGACATGACGCCGCCGTGCGAGAACACCAGGACCGTCTCGCCGCGGAACTGGTCTGCGATCGCCTGGAGCGCCTCGCGATAGCGGGCCACGACCTCCTCGCCGGTCTCCCCGCCGGGGATG
The DNA here is from genome assembly GCF_056405175.1 of Pedococcus sp. P1_H8. Lineage (NCBI taxonomy): Bacteria > Bacillati > Actinomycetota > Actinomycetes > Micrococcales > Intrasporangiaceae > Pedococcus > Pedococcus sp. P1_H8. Next base: position 29,737 of record NZ_JBFUCP010000009.1, on the reverse strand, counting down.
CACCGACCCAGGTCCCCGTGCAGCCAGGACTTGAACACCGAGGCGAGCTCCGGGTCGTCGTGTGGCCGACCCGCCAGGGCGCCGACGGAGAACTCCTCCAACCCTGGCACCGCCCGCGCCTCGACCCCCAGGGCCCGCGCCGCGATCGCGCCGGACTCGATGGCTCTGGCGAACGTGCTCGTGTAAACGCGGGCGACCTTGCGTGTGGCCACCGCGGCCGCCAGCGCCTCGGTCTGCTCGACTCCCTCCTGCGACAGCCAGCCGCCTTCGTCGGACAGCACCGACGGGTGGCCGTACTCGGCGTCGCCGTGCCGCGCGATGAGCAGGGTGGCGGCGCAGTGCAGGTCGCTCATGGCTTCGAGATTAGGCGCTCCGAGGGTATGCCGCGTGGCGCGGCTTTGAAGGTGCCTGCCTCAGACGATCTCGACCGTGACGCCGGCAGCCCGGAACTCGGCCAGCGCAGCCGCAGGTGCGGTCTCGTCGGTGACGAGCACCTGGATCCGCTCCGAGGAGCAGATTCGGGCAAAGGCACGTCGCCCCACCTTGTCACCCGTGCTCACGACGACCACGCGGTCGGCGCGCTGGACCATGAGCGAGTTGATCCCGGCTTCGCCCTCGTGTTCGCAGGTCGCTCCCCCCGCCCCCGAGACGCCGTCGACACCCAGGACGACCGTGTCCAGCCACAGCTCGCCCAGCACCATCGAGGCCAGCGGGCCGGAGAGCTCGTAGGACTCCGGCCGCGCCACACCTCCGAGGGAGACGCAGCGGATGAACGGCCGCAGCACCATCTCGGTCGCGATGTTGAGGGCGTTGGTCACGACCGTGATCGACGGACGGCGCGACGACGCCGCGAGATCGGCCCGGGCAGCGAGCTTGCGCGCGGTGGCACTGGTCGTGGTGCCTCCGTTGAAGCCCACGACGGACCCCTCCGGAATGAGGTCGGCGGCGAAGGCGGCGATCCGCTCCTTGGCCGAGTCGCCACCGCCCTGCTTGTAGCGCACCGGCAGGTCGTAGGCCACGGCGCTGGCCACCACACCCCCATGGGTGCGCGTCACGAGCTGCTGGGCCGCGAGGTCACCGAAGTCGCGACGCACGGTGGCCTCGGAGACGCCGAGCGACTCCACCACCTGGGCGACGCTGAGCCGGCCGTGCTCGGCGAGCAGGCCGAGCAATGCACTCCAGCGGGCGCCGCGGTCCATGCTGCGCCCGTCCGGCTCGTTCACTTGACCGCTCCCGAGGTGAGCCCGCCGACGAGGTGCTTCTCGATGAGGGCGAAGAGCACGACGACGGGAACGATGGCGATGATCGAGGCACCGAACAGCTGGTCCCAGTTCTGCTCGTAGCCGGTGACATAGGAGTTGATACCCACGGTGAGGGGCTTCTTGGCGTCGTCGAGCATCAGCGTGAGCGCGACGACGTACTCGTTCCAGGCCGCGATGAAGGTGAAGATCGTGGCCGTCACCAGACCGGGCAGGGTGAGCGGAAGCATGACCCGCCACAGGGTCCCGAGCCGCCCGCAGCCGTCGAGCTCGGACGCCTCCTCGAGCTCGCGCGGGATCGAGGCGAAGAAGCCGTGCAGGATCCAGATCGCGAAGGCCAGGTTGAAGGCCGCGTTCGTGAGGATCAGGGCGAGGTAGGTGTTGACGAGGTTGACCGTGAAGAACTCGCGGTAGATCCCCACCACCAGGGAGGTCGGCGAGAACATCTGGGTGACCAGGACGAGGAACAGGAAGGCAATCCGACCGCGGAACTTGAAGCGAGCCGTGAAGTAGGCCGCGGGGATGGCGACGACGACGACGATCGCCGTGGAGGCGACGGCCACGATCACGGACGTGCGGAGCCAGGCGAGGAAGCGCTCGTCGCCGATGACCTCGGAGAAGGTCGTCCACTTCCACACCTCGGGCAGGACCGACGGCGGCGTCCGGACCACGTCGCTGCTCGGACGGAACGCATCGAGCAGCATCACGAGGTAGGGCCAGACGAAGGCGAACGCGACGCCGAGGCCGATCAGGGGCATCGCCCACGGGCGGATCCCGCGCCAGCCGGTGGGGCGGGCGGGCTTGGTTGCCGCGCCACGCGGCATACCCGTGGTCGTGGTCGTGGTGGTCACGACTCCTCCTCGCGCCAGCGGGAGACCCGCAAGTAGACAAGCACCGCCACGAGGATGAGGCAGACGTTGAACAGGCCGGCTGCCGCCGACTGGCCCACGTCCTTCTCAGCGCTCTTGAAGGCGAGCTTGTACATGAACGTGATCGTCGTGTCGTGGCTGAAGCCCGGGTTGGACTCGTTCAGCGTGTAGATGATCGGGAAGCTGTTGAAGACGTAGATCATGTTGAGCACCGTGGCCACGAGGATCGCCGGCCGCAGCAGGGGCAGCGTGATCAGTCGCCAGATCTTCCACGGGGACGCCCCGTCGATCCGCGCGGCCTCGTAGACGTCGGTCGGGATGGCGTTGAGACCGGCCACGAAGACGTACGCGGTGAACGGGACCGACACGAAGACGCCCACCGCGATCATCGACGGCATGATCAGGCGGTCGCTGCCGATGAAGTCGATCGGGGTGTCGATGAGGTGCAGGCCGAGCAGCACCGCGTTGAGGGTGCCGTAGTAGTAGCTGTAGATCAGGCTGAACAGGCGCGCCGTGATGACCAGGGAGGCCGCCCACGGAACGATGACCGCCCAGCGGACCAACCTGCGACCCCAGAAGTCCTTGGTGAGGAACTGGGCCAGGCCCAGGCTGATCACGATGGTCAGCAGCACCACGGCGACCACCCAGACGAGCGTGTTGGTCAGGACGGTGCCGAGGCTCTCGTTGGCCAGGACGTTGCGGTAGTTGTCCAGCCCCGCGTCACCCTTGCGCAGACCGGTGATCGAGTAGCGCGAGAGCGAGGCCCGCACGAGCTCGACCGCGGGCCAGACGACCACGCCGAAGATCAGGGCGAGTGCTGGGCCGAGCCACAGCAGCGCGATCCAGCCGGAAACTCGGCCGCCGCGACCGTGCCGCCGGGACCGGAGTCCCCGACGACCGGTCGGCGGCGAAGCCGGGGCGGATGGTGCCGGTGCGGGGGCGGCCGGCTGACCGACCACACCCGCACCGTCACCGATGGGCTGGGTCACGCTCAGCCGCCGGCCTCAGCGGACTGCTGGAGCTTGTCCAGGACCGCCTTCGGGTCGCCGGTGACCGCCGTTCCGAGGTTCTGCTGCACCGCGAGCTTGACCTTGTCCCAGGTGGGGTCGTCGGTCGGCGTGAGGTGGGCGTTCGGCAGCGTCTCGAGGTAGGTCTTCAGCGCGGCGTCGGAGGAGAACTCCTGGATGCCGGACTTGGTGACCGGCAGGAAGCCCTCTGCCTTGATGAAGGTGTTGACCTGGTCCTTCTGGTAGTAGAGGTCGTAGAACGCCTTCACGGCCTCCTGGTTCCCCTTCTTCTTGAAGGCCATGAGGTAGTCGGTGACGCCGAACGTCTGCGGCGTCCCACCGTCAGCCTTGGTCGGCATCGGCGCCACGCCGTAGTCGACCTTCTTGTCCTTGTCGAGGGCCCCGGCCAGCGGGGAGAAGCCGACGACCATGCCGACCTTGCCGGACGCGAACAGGTCGAAGGCGTCCTGCCGGTTGGTCTTGCCGGGGTTGTTCTGGGTCAGCTTCTTGGTCGCGAGGCCCTTGAGGAAGCCCAGCGTCTCGACGTTCTCGGGGCTGTTGACGGTCCACTTGCCGTCCTTCTTCCAGTCCCCACCGTTGTTGAACAGCCAGATGGAGAACTCACCCTGGGCCTCCTCGGGCCCGAGCGGCAGGCCGTAGCCGATGTTGCCCTTGCCGAGGTCCGCGATCTTCTTGGCGTCCGCCTCGAACTCGGCCCACGTCTTGGGCGGCTCGGCGATGCCGGCCTCCTTGAAGAGGGTCTTGTTGTAGAACATCGCCCGGGCCGAGCTCAAGTCGGGCATGCCGTACATCTTGCCGTCGTAGGTGCCGGACTTGACGAACGCCTCGAGCAGGTCGGACTTCACCGCAGCGGGGAGCACCTCGTCGGAGTTGTAGAGCAGGCCGTCCTTGGCATAGCTGGCGTAGGCGTTGAGGTTGAGGATGTCCGGCGGGTTGTTGTTCTGGACCATCGTCGAGCTCTGCTGGTCGATGTCGTCCCAGCTGACGATCTGCACCTCGAGGGTGTTGCCCGTCTTGGCCTTGTACGCCGTGGCGAACTGGTCCCAGAAGGCCTTCGTGTGGTCCTTGGAGTACTCCGCCGCGACGAGCTTGATCGTTGTGGCCTTCTTCGAGCCTCCGCCGTCGGTGGAACCGGCTCCCGTCCCGCCTCCGCAGGCCGCGAGGCCGAGTGCCATGACCGCGGTCCCCGCGATCAGACCCGCAGCCGGCAGGTGTCGTCTGGTGCTCACGTCTTACCTCACATCTCTCGTGGACGATCAGACGACGTTGCCTGACCGGTTCCGCCCCTGATCGTTGTCCAGCATTGATCGTTTCGTAGCGGTTAACGCGCGCTTCGCTCAGGTTCAGCGAGGCTTGGGAACACATTGGCCCCACCCGCTGGCCCAGTCAAGCCTCCTGGCAGGAGTTTCTCGGCCAATTTGGAGCACAAATCCCATCAAAACGCATTCAATCGCGCACCCTCTTGACTGATTGAATCTGATGGAAGACCATCTAGTTCGGTCTTATCCACTCACAGAAGGAGTGCCACGAAGTGCCCACCACGCATCTGGCTGCCGAGATCGCCACCCAGCCCGCCGACTGGCGAGCCGTCCTGAGCCGGGTCTCCGAGGCCCGCGCGGTCCTCCCCTCCGACGGCGCACGCGTCGCCGTCACCGGGTGCGGGACGTCCTTCTACATGGCCCAGGCGTATGCCGCGCTGCGCGAGTCGGCAGGACACGGCCACACCGACGCCCACGCGGCCAGCGAGTTCCCGCTCGACCGGAGCTACGACCACGTCGTGGCCATCTCCAGGTCGGGCACGACGACCGAGGTGGTGGAGCTGCTCGAGGCCCTGAAGGCCCGCGGACAGGCCACCACCGCCATTGTCGCGACGGTGGGCACACCCATCCCCGCCCTGAGCACGCACCAGCTCATGCTGCCCGAGGTCGACGAGCGGTCGGTGGTGCAGACGCGGTTCGCCACCACGACCCTCGCCCTGTTGCGAGCCACCCTCGGCGAGGACCTCACAGGCGCCATCGCCGACGCCGAGGACGTCCTCGCGCAGGACGACGACACCGCGCTCGCAGGGCTGCGCGACGTCGAGCAGATCACCTTCGTGGGACGCGGCTGGACCAACGGGCTCGCCCAGGAAGCAGCCCTGAAGCTGCGCGAGTCGGCCCAGTTCTGGACCGAGGCCTACCCCGCCATGGAGTACCGCCACGGCCCCATCAGCATCGCGACTGCCGGACGGGCGACCTGGGCCTTCGGCGACGTCCCCGAGGGGCTGGCCGACGACGTCCGCGCCACCGGTGCGCACTTCGAGCACCGGACGATCGATCCGTTGGCCGACCTCGTGCGCCTGCACCGCCTCTGCGTCGCCAAGGCGGAGCAGGCCGGCGTGGACCCGGATCGACCGCGGCACCTGTCACGGTCCATCATCCTCACGTGACCTCTGCGAGCCCGAGCGCCCAGCGCATCCTGCTCACCGGCGCCGTCGTCCTGCCGGATCGCGTCGTGAGCGACGGCGCCGTCGCCATCACCGACAACCGCATCGCGTATGCCGGTGAACGCGGCTCGCTGCCCTCGGAGTGGGTGGGTGTCGCCTCGCCCCAGGGCTGGCGCGCGGGACTGACCCTGCTCCCAGGGCTGGTCGACATCCACTGCCACGGCGGGAACGGTGGCGAGTTCGGCCCCGATGTGGAGAGCGGGCGCACGGCCGCCAGGCACCACCACACCCACGGTTCGACCACGGTCATCGGGTCGCTCGTGTCGGCCCCGGCACGGACCCTCCTCGATGGTGCGCACGCGCTGGGCGAGCTGGTCCGCAGAGGCGAGCTGGCCGGCATACACCTCGAAGGGCCGTTCCTGTCCGCGGTCCGGTGTGGCGCCCAGAACCCGGCCGCCCTCGTCGACGCCGACGTTGCCCTGGTCGAAGCCCTGGCTGAGGCGGGCGGCGAGGGTTCGTTCGCCCACATGACGTGGGCGCCCGAGCGCGCCGGAGGCGACTGCGTGCCCGCCGCACTCGCTCGCGTCGGCGCGCTGGGCTCGCTGGGGCACACCGATGCCGACTACGGTCTCGCGACCCGCGCCCTGGAATCCGTTGCGGCGCAAGGGGTCCGGGGCGGATTGCCGCTGGTGACCCACCTCTTCAACGGCATGCCACCGCTCCTGTCACGGGCACCGGGACCTGTCGCTGCATCGATCGCCGCAGCCGCGCGAGGTGGGGCGGTGGTCGAGCTGATCGCCGACGGCGTGCACCTCGACGGTGGCACCGTGCGGATGGTCTTCGACGCCGTGGGACCCGACCACGTCGCCCTGGTCAGCGACGCGATGGCTGCCAGCGGCCTGCCCGAGGGCGCCTACTCGCTGGGTGGCCTCGACGTCACGGTCCGCGACCGCGCCGCGCGACTGACCGACAGCGGCAGCCTCGCCGGCGGGGTGAGCACCCTCCTGGAGCAGGTGCGCTGGCTGGTCGACGGGCTGGGCATCCCCCTGGCCGATGCGGTGAAGGCGGCCTCCGCGACCCCGGCGCGTGCGCTGGCACTGCAGGGCGTGGGCTCGCTGTCAGCGGGATCTGACGCCGACGTCGTGGTGGTCGATGACGAACTGTCGGTGCAGCGGGTGCTGCGTCGCGCCCAGAGCTCAGTCTTGCCGAGGAGGTGTCAGCGCACGACCACCGAGACCGCCGCCGAGGCCGAGGGGTTGTAGATCCCGGACCCGTTGTAGGTCGCCGTCAGCTTGTGCGTGCCACGGGCCAGGACGGGCGCCCGGTAGGCGGCCTTGCCCTTGCTGACCGCGACGGTGGCGAGCACCTTCGAGCCGTCCCGGAACGTCACCGTTCCGGTGGCGACCGACGGGCTGACCGTGGCGGTCAGGGTCGGACGGTAGCCCTTGAAGAAGTCGCGGTCGTTGACGCTGAGCGACGTCTTGCTCACCAGCCCCTTGACCGTGACCTTCACGATGCCGGAGGTGCTGCCGTTCGTGATCGCATCCCCGTTGTAGGTGGCCGTCATCGAGTGCGTCCCACGGGTCTGGCCCGAGGCGGTCCACACCGCCTTGCCACCGCTGACCGCCACCGTCTTGACGACCTTGCCGCCGTCCTTGAAGGACACCGTGCCGGTCGCCATCGAGGGCGTGACGGTGGCTGTGAACACCGGCTTGCCCCCGTAGGTGTACGACGTCGAGCTCGAGGTGAGCTTGGTCGACGACGCGGCCTTGACGGTCACGACCTGTGCCCTCGCACCATCGGCGTTGAGGTGGTGGAGGAGCAGCAGGCCCTGGGGCTTGTCCGAGGCGTACGACGCGTCGTCACGGCGGACATTCAGCAGGGCGCCCGGGGCGTCGGTGCTGAGCATCGTGCCGTAGTCGTCGCTGTAGGCCGCCAGCGCGGGCGAGGCCACGCTGAGGGTCATCGGAGCGGCCTGGGAACCGACCGCGTCGACCTGACCGGCCTCGGCGGTGTAGGACTCGACCCAGTACTTGATCTTGGGCGTGGCGCCCGCGACCAGACCTGCCTCGCTCAACGCACCCACGGACACCGGAAGGGCCAGCGAGTCGCTGTTGAAGACGTTGGTGTCGAACGAACCGTCAACGTTGTTGACAGACTCCGGGCCGTAGAAGTCGGACGACTCGAAGATCGAGTGGAACCGCTTGGGCCCAGTGCGAAGGTCGACGATGTCCACGACGAAGTAGTCGTAGTCGTCCGTGGTGGACACCCGGGTGTTGTAGGCCACGGCCTCGGGGCCCGGGGTTGCCGGGTCCGTGTCGAGGTACACGTCGAACTCGGTGTAGGAGGCCGGCGTGCGCCAGGGACCGTAGCTGCTGACCCCGAAGCTGACCTTCGAGCCGGCGATGTCGGCGGGCTCGTACAGGAAGGCGTCCGAACCCGTCCCGACGTAACGCAGGTCGGCGGAGCGGTCATCGGCGAAGGCGATGCAGTCGAGGACCAGAGCTGACGAGCAGCTCGGGATCTTCGGGCTGCTGCCCTGCAGCTGGAACGTGGACACGGTCGACTCGTAGCCGAGGGGGTCGGAGTCGCTGTACGTCTGGATGCTCGAGCCGGCCAGGGCCAGCGTGCCGGTCTTGACCGCACCTACACCCGTGACCGTGCTCTGGGCCGCACTCGCCATGGCCGAGGCCGGGCGGGGTGCGGACCAGACGGGCACGCGCAGGGCCGAGCCCGGCGTGAGACCGGCAGGCGTCAGCACCATGCGTCCGCTGGCGTCAGCGCGGTAGCTGCGGTCGATCCCCAGGCCCAGCGGGTCCGTCGCCGTGGTGGGGTCCGGGACCGCTCTGAGGGCCGAGCGCGTGATGGTGGCCGTGACCTTGACGTCCGCTGAACCGCCAGCCGGGAGGCTGACCTGGCTGGGGCTGAACGAGTACATCACGCCCGCAGACGGGTGAGCCGCCTGGTAGCCGATCGTGTAGGACGCCGACCCGGTGGGGCGCTTGTTGACCACGTGCACGGTCTTGGTCAGCGTCGTGGTGGCTGCAGTGACGGCGACCGGGCCGAAGGAGACGCTGACGGCACCCGGGGTGTCCTTGACGTAGGCCAAGGTCGTGGTGTCGACGGCGGCATCGGCCTTGACCCTGCCGGAACCGACGCGCTCAGGTCCGTAGACCGCGCCGGTGTGGTTCGGGCCCACGTGGACGTCCTGGGTCGCGGTGTTCATGATGGCGGCCTTGACCTCCTCGGAGGTCCACGTGGAGTGGGCGCCGCGCACGAGGGCGGCTTCACCGGCCACGTGCGGGGAGGCCATGGAGGTGCCGCTCTCGGCGATCCCCTCGTTGCCCGTGCCGACGGCGACGGAGAACGTGGTCACACCGGGGGCCGCGACGTCGGGCTTGACGTTGCCGGCGATGCCGACGCCCCGCGAGGAGAAGCCTGCGACCTGGTCGACGGCACCCGGGTTGACGATGGTCACGCTGTTGCGCAGCGCGTTGGTCATCGTCACCTTGACCGGGGTTCCCCCGTCGAGCTGGGCCTTGATCGCAACAGTCGCCTGGTTGACCGTGAGCATCGCGGGGATGACTGCATCGCCCGTCACGCCGGCCGAGAAGGCGTTCACGTCACTGCCGAAGATGACACCGGCCGCACCAGCTGCCCTGGCCGCGGCCGAACGACCGGCCGAGCCACAGCGACGTCCTGTGCCGTCGAACCACTTGGTCATGACGATCTTGTTCAGGACCTTGGCCGCGTCTGCGGTGGAGAACGCCGAGCAGCCATCGGTGTTGTTCGAGGCAGAGGCCGGCTGGCTCCAGTCGCCGAGCGTAACGACCTCGGTGTCGGTCAGGCCGGGCTTGGTCGCCCAGTCGTAGGCCACCGACTTGAGGGCCGCGAACACGTTGTCCTGGGTGCCGTCGACGGTGCCGGCCGGCTCTATGCCACTGGGGCTCTCGACCTTGAGCCCGTCGACCACGGAGTCACGGTCGTCGGATGCTGCCACGGCGAGCACGCGAGTGGCGTTGCCGGGCGAGCCGCCCACCTCGTAGACGTCACCGCTGTTGCCGATGGAGGCGACGACGACGGTGCCGAGGGCGGCGAGGTTGTTGGACGCGACTGCGTCGGGGTCATCCGGGGAGCCGTAGCTGGAGCCGAGCGACATGTTGACCACATCGAGGCGGTCGGACAGGTCACCGTCGCCGTTGGGGTCGGCCGCCCAGTCGAGGGCCTGGCCCACGACGCTGGTGTCGCCCTCGCAGCCGAAGACCTTGAGCGCGTACAGCGACGCACCGGGTGCGACGCCCGGGCCGATGGCCAGGTCCGCGGGGTCGATGTCCGTGGCGTAGCCACCGGTGTAGGTCGCTCCCGCCTTCGTCACGCCGAGACCGGCTGCCGTGCCGCTGACGTGGGAGCCATGGCCCTCGCAGTCCAGCGGGTTGGGGTCGGGCACGGGGACGGCAACGCCGTCACCGGGGTTGTAGGCGTCGCCGGCGAAGTCGTAGCCGCCGACCACCTTGGTGGTGGGCGTGAACGTGTTCGAGGCCTTGGCAGTCGCGTATGCCGCGCCGGTGCCCGGTCCCCCGAAGTCCGCGTGCGTGTAGTCGATGCCGGTGTCGATGACGCCGACTCGGACGCCTTCACCAGTCTCGCTGCGTCCCTTCCACACCTCCGGGGCTCCGATGAGCGGCACCGACGAGGAGTTGGACGGGGACTTGGGGGTGATGCGGTGGACCGCCTTCACGCCGGGGATGGCGGCGAGCGCCTTCAGCCTGCTGGCGTCGGTGCGCACGGCGACACCGGAGTAGAGGGCGTGCGCGCGGTAGAGGGTGCGTGCCTTGGTCTCGGACTCTCCGAAGCGTGCCTCGACCGAGGCCTGGGCCCGCTTGATCGAGGCCGTCTGGATGCGGGCAGCGAGCGTGGCTGCCGAGCCACCCCGCGAACGAGCCTGGCCGAAGGCCGTCGACGCGGGTGCCGGGTCGAGCTCGATCATGACGTCGACCGCACCCTTGGCACCCACGAGACTGCGGTCGAGCTTCTCCGCCTGTGACCGAAGGGTCCCCAGCCCGAGGGAGCCCGCACCCGTGCTTCCGGCGGGGAGCCTGACGGCGGTCCCGCGGTGCTTGACCGGGCTGGGCTGGGTGCTCGCCGTGGCAGGCGCAGCGCTGAGGGCTGCCGCAGCCACTATCGACAGGGCGCTGACGCCGACGACAGCTGTGTAGCCGCGACGCCTTCCCTGAGATTCCATCGACACGTGGTCTCCTTGTGCGCGCGGCCACGACCATTCGCCCCGGGGATCGCCCGAGACGTGTGAAGGACACGCGCCCCCACTGGTTCACCACGCCGTCGCTGAAATTAGGGCATCTCAGCGCGAGCCGGACGCGATTCCGCCACAACGCGCACAAAATTCTTGGCGTGTCGGCCCTCAGCCGGTCGCGGCGGCCGTCTCCAGCCCTCGCGAAGACCGGATGATCTTCACGAACTGGCCCATGATGTCGTTGAGTCCGAAGTCCTTCGGGGTGAAGACCGCGGCCACGCCGAGGGCGCGCAACGCGCGCGCGTCGGTGTCGGGGATGATGCCCCCGACGATCACGGGCACGTCGCCTGCCCCCGCAGCCCGCAGCCCGTCGAGGATCTCGGGCACCAGTTCCATGTGCGACCCCGACAGGATCGAGATCCCGACGAGGTGCACGTCTTCGGCGACCGCGGCCGCCACGATCTGCTCCGGCGTCAGCCGGATCCCCTGGTAGACGACCTCGAACCCGGCATCGCGCGCCCTGACGGCGACCTGCTCGGCGCCGTTGCTGTGCCCATCGAGCCCCGGCTTCGCGACGAGCACCCGCAGCCGCTCCCCCAGCTCGTCACCGGTGCGGCTGACGTCCGCCCGAACCGCCTTCAGCTCGTCGCTGCCGCCGCTGGCGACACCGACCGAGCCCGAGACCCCCGTCGGGGCGCGGAACTCGCCGAACTCCTCGCGCAGCGCCTGGGCCCACTCCCCCGTGGTCACTCCGGCGCGCGCGGCCTCTAGCGAGGCCGGCATGAGGTTCGCGCCACTGCGGGCGTCGGCGGCGAGGTCAGCGAGGGCAGCGGCGGCGCGCTCGCGATCCCGGGGCTCGGCGTCACGCCGCTCGCGCCACTCCCGGACCGCCGCGGCCGCCTTGGCCTCCACGTCGTGGTCGACCGTCTGGATGGCCGCGTCGAGGTCGGCCGTGAGCGGGTTGGGCTCGGTCGTCTGGAACCGGTTGACGCCGACGACCACGTCGTCGCCGGCTTCGATCCGCTGGCGACGCAGCGAGTGCGAGGCCACCAGGGCTGACTTCATGTAGCCGCTCTCGACCGCCGGGACGGCCCCGCCCAGCTCCTGGACCCGGGCGATCTCCGCCTTGGCGCCCGCCACGAGCTCGGCCACCTTGCCCTCCACGACGAGGGATCCGGTGAACAGGTCGTCGTACTCGAGCAGGTCGGACTCGAAGGCCAGAACCTGCTGCATCCGCAGCGACCACTGCTGGTCCCACGGTCGCGGCAGCCCCAGCGCCTCGTTCCAGGCAGGGAGCTGCACGGCCCGGGCGCGCGCGTCCTTCGAGAGGGTCACCGCGAGCATCTCCAGCACTATCCGCTGGACGTTGTTCTCGGGCTGGGCCTCGGTGAGGCCGAGCGAGTTGACCTGGACGCCGTAGCGGAAGCGCCGTTGCTTGGCATCGGTCACGCCGTAGCGCTCGCGCGTCAGCTCGTCCCACAGCTGGACGAAGGCGCGCATCTTGCACATCTCCTCGATGAACCGGACCCCGGCGTTGACGAAGAACGAGATCCGCGCGACGACCTCGCCGAACCGTTCCGGCGGCACCTGGCCCGAGTCCTGCACCGCGTCGAGCACGGCGATGGCGGTGGACATCGCGTAGGCGATCTCCTGCACCGGAGTCGCGCCGGCCTCCTGCAGGTGGTAGCTGCAGATGTTGGTCGGGTTCCACTTCGGGATGTCGGAGACGGTGTAGGCGACCATGTCCGTGATGAGGCGCAGCGAGGGGCCCGGGGCGAAGACATAGGTGCCGCGCGACAGGTACTCCTTGATGATGTCGTTCTGCGTCGTGCCGGCCAGGGCGCGGACCGCCGCGGCAGGATCGGCGCCGGTCGCCTCGGCCTGCTCCTCCGCGACGACCTGGTACATCGCGAGCAGCCACATGGCGGTGGCGTTGATCGTCATGGACGTGTTCATCTGGTCGAGGGGGATCTGGTCGAACAGCGCCCGCATGTCACCGATGTGCGAGATCGGCACCCCCACCTTGCCCACCTCGCCACGGGCCAACGGGTGGTCGGGGTCGTAGCCGGTCTGGGTCGGCAGGTCGAAGGCGACCGACAGTCCGGTCTGGCCCTTGGCGAGGTTGCGGCGGTAGAGCTCGTTGCTGGCAGCGGCACTGGAGTGACCGGCATACGTGCGCATCACCCAGGGGCGGTCCCGCTCCGGACGTGACGGCTCGGTCGGGACGTCACTGTGCTCAGCCATAGGGCCGAAGGTACCGGCGGCAGTGCAGGGCGAGGGAGGCGTTCAGGCGGTGACGGCCACCACAGTGGCGGCCGGCACGGCGTCACGGAGCACCAGCGCGCGGTCCAGGCGTGATGCACGCAACAGCCGCCCGGTGCGCTCGGTCATGTCCACGACGGCCAGCCGGCGTCCCGCGCGGCGGGCCCGGTTGTAGGCCTCGACCAGGACCCCGAGCCCGGTCGCGTCGCCGATCTCGGCGCCTGCGAGCCGCACGTGGACGTCACCGCAGCCAGTGTCGATGATCTCGTGCAGGAGGAGCCGCACATCGGGGACCGTGTGAACGTCGATGCGACCGGTGATGGCGACTTCCTGCCCCGTGCGCATGGCACGGACCTGGACGGGCAGAGCCCCGATGGCACCGATCGACATGCGAACCCCCTTGTCCGTGAGACACATTCACCCACACCGACGCCTCGTTGGGGGGCCCGGTTGCCTCCCCCCAGATCAAGATCTGGTAAAGGTGCTCGCGTGCAGACCCCGGGTTCAGCCCCTGCGGCCCCCACACAACCCTCAGAGGAAGGGAGCCGGCTCAGACGAAGGGGTCGTCGTCGGGCTCGCGCGTGACGTCCGCGCCCAGCCCCTGCAGGCTCTCGGCGAACCCGGCGTAGCCGCGGTCGATGTGCTGCGCGCCGCTCACAGTCGTGATCCCGTCGGCCACCAGCCCGGCGATCACCAGGGCGGCACCGGCCCTGATGTCGCTCGCCTCGACCGGAGCGCCGGACAGGGTCTCCACGCCGTGGACCATCACGTGGTGACCGTCGATGCGGGTCTCGGCACCGAGCCGGTTCAGCTCCTGGACCGTGCGGAACCGCGCCTCGAAGAGGTTCTCCGTGATCATCGCCGACCCGTCGGCCACCGCGTTGCAGGCCAGGGCGAACGGCTGGAGGTCGGTGGGAAAGCCGGGATAGGGCAGCGTGGCCACGTCGAAAGCCCGAGGTCGACGGCCCCCGGAGTCCACCCGGAACCCGCGGTCGGTCGTCGTCACGGTGGCGCCGCTGGCCCTGACCAGCTCCAGGGCACTGAGGAGGTGCTCCGGCCGCGCCCCCACCACCTCGACGTCGCCGCGGGTGGCAGCCGCGGCAAACGCCCAGGTGCCTGCCGCGATCCGGTCCGGGACGACGGCGTGCTCGGTGGGTCGCAGGGACGGGACGCCGTCGATGTCGATCACCGACGAACCGGCCCCGCTGATCCGGGCGCCCATCGAGATGAGCAGCTCCGCGATGTCGACGATCTCGGGTTCGCGGGCGGCGTTCTCCAGTCGGGTCGTCCCCCGCGCCAGGACCGCGGCGGTCAGGACGTTCTCGGTGGCGCCGACGCTCGGGAACTCGAGGCGGATCTCGGCCCCGTCGAGCCCTCCTGGCGCCTCCGCGACGAGGAAGCCGTGGGTGACGTGGACCCTGGCGCCGAGCGCCTCGAGTCCGGCTGCGTGCAGGTCCAGCCCGCGCGACCCGATGGCGTCACCACCGGGGATCGCCACGTCGGCCGAGCCGGTACGCGCGACCAGCGGACCCAGGACGGCCGTCGACGCTCGCAGGGCGCGGACCAGGTCGTAGTCGGCGCGGTGCCCGATCTGCTCCGGCACGTCGATCTCCACGACGCCGGCGACTGCGTCATAGTCGACGGTGCAGCCGAGCCGGCGCAGCAGCTCGGCCATGATCGTCACGTCGAGGATGGCCGGGACGTTGGTCAGCCGGGTGCGTCCCACCGCGAGCAGGGCTGCCGCCATGAGCTTGAGGGCGCTGTTCTTGGCACCCCACACGGCCACCTCGCCGCGCAGCCTGGTGCCACCGACGACCCGGAAACGTTCTGCCACCCGACCACCCTATGCGAGTGAACACGCGGCGGTATGCCGGGTGGTGACGTCCTCGCGGCCGCCGTCTGGGAGGCTGCAGTCATGGTCAACCTCACGCGCATCTACACCCGCACAGGCGACGACGGGCAGACCCACCTCGGTGACATGAGCCGCACGAGCAAGACCGACGTCCGGCTGCTCGCATACGCCGACGTCAACGAGGCCAACGCCGCCATCGGGGTCGCCCTGGCTGCAGGCGAGCTGCCCGACGACATCAGGGCCACCCTGCTGCGCGTCCAGAACGACCTGTTCGACGTCGGCGCCGACCTGTGCACCCCGCTCCAGGAGACCTACGAGTACCCACCGTTGCGCGTCGAGGCCGCCTGGATCGACGAGCTCGAGACCGACTGCGACCACTATCTCGAGCGAGTCGAGAAGCTCCGCTCGTTCATCCTCCCCGGGGGCACCGTGGGATCGGCCCACCTGCACGTCGCCACCACCGTGGTCCGCCGCGCGGAGCGACAGGCGTGGGCAGCCATCGCGGCCTACGGCGACCAGCCCGGCTCCGGCACCAAGGGCGAGGGCGGCGTGAACGTCCTCACCGCCAAGTACCTCAACCGGCTGTCGGACCTGCTGTTCGTGCTCGCCCGCGTCGCCAACCTCCCGATCGGCGGCGACGTGCTGTGGCAGCCGGGCGGCGGTCGCGCCGAGGGGCCGGGAAAGCCGACGCGCCAGGCGTCCGGGCGAGGTTGACGCCGTCGGTCAGGCGATACAGACGCCGTCCGTCACGCGACGTTGACGTTGAACCCGGGCGGTGAGCTCTCCAGCCAGCTGCGCATCGCCGTGTAGGCGGAGGGGGCCAGGGCCAGCGAGAAGGTGTCGGTGCCGTAGTGGCAGTCCACCGTCACGGCCTCGGGGAGCCCGGCGATCGCGGTCTCCGGCAGCGTGGGCGGCCCGAGCTCGAGTCGGGTCCGGTCCCAGGTCCTGGCCGACCGCGGCGACGGGCCGATGAGGGTGAACCACTCGAGCGTGGTGCCCGAGAAGCGCAGCAGCCCCAGGCGGTACTGCGAACGACCGTGCGGCTGGATCGCGCAGAGCATGAGCGGCGCGCCGGAGGCGAGCAGCCGCCGCCGGACGAAGATGTAGGTGAGCGCGAGGACCGCGAACAGGATGAGCGCGCCGGCGACGATCTCCGCGGAGATGACGGGCGACATGCTCTCCCCTTTCGAGTGTGCCGGCGGCTAGGCCGTGAAGGCCGAGGCGTCGACGGCCTCGGCGATGATGATCACCTTGTCGCGGTCGACGGACAGGAACCCGCCGTCGATGGTGGCGGTCTGCGAGCCCTCGCCGGACTTGATCCGGACCTCACCCTCGACCAGGACGCCGAGCAGCGGGGTGTGGCCGGGAAGGATGCCCAGCTCGCCATCGACCGTGCGGGCCACGACCATGTCGGCGTCGCCCTCCCAGACCTTGCGGTCCGCTGCGACGAGTTCAACCTGCAGGGTGCTCACGGTGTCCTCCGGTGGTTACGGCACTGATGGTGCGGTGCAAGTCTATCGGCCTGCGGTGGGTGCCCCGCCGACCAGTGGTATGCCGTGGGGCCGGCCCAGTGCGGCCGGCCCCAGTGGCATTCCAGGTGGTTCTCGTTGTCCTCAGGGACGGCGTCCGCCGACCTAGAGGCTCTTCTCGATCTCGGCAGCCTGGCGCTCGACGTCGTCGAGGCCACCACACATGAAGAACGCCTGCTCCGGCACGTGGTCGTACTCGCCGTCGGCGATCTTGGTGAACGCCTCGATCGTGTCGGCCAGCGGCACGGTCGAGCCCTCGATGCCGGTGAACTGCTTGGCGACGTAGGTGTTCTGACCGAGGAAGCGCTGGATGCGACGGGCGCGGTTGACGAGGATCTTGTCCTCTTCGGACAGCTCGTCGATACCGAGGATCGCGATGATGTCCTGCAGCTCCTTGTTGCGCTGGAGGATCTGCTTGACCCGCACCGCGGTGGAGTAGTGGTCCTCCGCGATGTAGCGGCGGTCGAGGATCCGCGACGTCGAGCTGAGCGGGTCCACGGCCGGGTAGATGCCGAGCGAGGCGATCTCGCGGGAGAGCTCGGTCGTCGCGTCGAGGTGGGCGAATGTCGTGGCCGGGGCCGGGTCGGTGTAGTCGTCGGCCGGGACGTAGATCGCCTGCATCGAGGTGATCGAGTGACCGCGCGTGGAGGTGATCCGCTCCTGGAGCGTGCCCATCTCGTCGGCCAGGGTCGGCTGGTAGCCCACGGCGGACGGCATCCGGCCGAGCAGCGTGGAGACCTCGGAACCGGCCTGCGTGAAGCGGAAGATGTTGTCGATGAAGAGCAGCACGTCCTGGTTCTGCACGTCGCGGAAGTACTCCGCCATCGTCAGCGCCGACAGCGCGACGCGAAGGCGGGTGCCCGGCGGCTCGTCCATCTGGCCGAAGACGAGGGCGGTCTGCCCGAGGACGCCGGCCTCCTCCATCTCGACCATCAGGTCGTTGCCCTCACGGGTGCGCTCGCCGACACCGGCGAACACCGACACACCACCGTGGTCGCGGGCCACGCGGGCGATCATCTCCTGGATGAGCACCGTCTTGCCCACGCCGGCGCCGCCGAACAGGCCGATCTTGCCACCCTGCACGTAGGGCGTCAGCAGGTCGATGATCTTGATGCCGGTCTCGAACATCTCGGTCTTGGACTCGAGCTGGTCGAAGGCCGGGGCCTTGCGGTGGATGCCCCAGCGTTCCTTGACCTCGAAGGTCTCACCCTCGGCGAGGTTCATGACGTCACCGGTGGTGTTGAACACCTTGCCGAGGGTCGCGTCGCCCACGGGGACCATGATGGGGCCGCCGGTGTCCTGCACCTGGGTGCCGCGGACGAGGCCGTCGGTCGGCTGCAGGGAGATGGCGCGGACCATGTTGTCGCCGATGTGCTGGGCGACCTCGAGGTTGAGGTTGTTCTTCACACCCGAGAGCTCGACCGTGGTGGTCAGCAGGTTGTACTGCTCGGGCATCGCGTCGGCGGGGAACTCGACGTCGACGACCGGGCCGATGATGCGGGAGATGCGGCCGATGCCACCGGGGGTGGCGGCCTTGGTCTCTTCAGTGACAGTGGCAGTCATTGGTTTCTCTCTACCTTCTCAACTGGCGTCGGCGAGGGCGTCGGAGCCGCCCACGATCTCGCTGATCTCTTGGGTGATCTCGGCCTGGCGAGCCTGGTTGGCCAGCCGGGTGTACTTCTTGATGAGCTCTTCGGCATTGTCCGTGGCCGACTTCATGGCCCGCTGGCGCGAGGCCAGCTCGGACGCGGCAGCCTGCAGGAGGCAGTTGTAGATGCGCGCACCGACGTACTTCGGCAGCAGCGCGTCCAGCACCTGCTCGGCACTCGGCTCGAACTCGTAGAGCGGCAGCACGTCGTCCTCGGCGGGGGCCTCTTCGCCCTCGACCACCTCGAGCGGCAGCATGCGGATGACGTCGGGCTCCTGGGTCACCATGTTGACGAACCGCGTGAAGACGATGTGGACCTCGTCCACCCCACCCTCGGCGAAGTCCTGGTTGAAGGCGGCGACGAGCGCGTCGCCGATCTCACGGGCCACCTCGAAGGTCGGCTGATCGGTGAAGCCGGTCCACTCGTCCGCGAACTCACGCTTGCGGAACTTGTAGAACCCCACCGCCTTGCGGCCCACGAGGTAGGGGACGACCTCCTTGCCGGCGCCGCGCAGGTCGCCGATCAGTCGCTCGCTCTCCTTGAGCACCGAGGAGCTGTAGGCGCCGGCCAGACCGCGGTCGGACGTCACCACGAGGACCGCCGCACGGCGGACGTCCTCGTGCTCGGTGGTCAGCGGGTGGTCGACGTTGGAGAAGGTCGCGACGGCCGAGACCGCACGGGTCAGGGCGCGTGCATAGGGCGAGGACTCCCGCACCCGCTGCTGCGCCTTCACCACGCGGGAGGCTGCGATCAGCTCCATGGCTCGCGTGATCTTCTTGGTCGCCTGGACGGACCGGATGCGCTGGCGGTAGACCCGCATCTGCGCTCCCATATGTAGCCGCCTCTCTCGTTTCTTGGTGTCGTCGTGTTCTGCACGCTTGGTTCTGCGCTGTCGGGTATGCCGCGTGGGCGGCATGGTCGCTGCGGTGCCGGGTGCGCACGGGGTGCGCACCCGGCATACCGGTCAGCGCTTCTGCTTGACGATCTTCTCCTGCTCGACGTCGTGCTCGAGGGCACCCGGGTCGGCCTCGTGGCCCACGGGGGTGTTCTCGGCGCCGGACGCCTGGAACTGCTCCTTGAACTTGCCCACGGCCTCCTCGAGTCCCGAGCGGGTCTCGTCCTCGAACTTCTTGGACTCGCGGATCGCGCTCAGCAGCCCGGACTTCTCACGACGCAGGTAGTCGAGGAACTCGCTCTCGAAGCGGGACACGTCCTCGACGGCGATCGAGTCGAGCTGGCCGGCGGTGCCGGCCCAGATGGAGACGACCTGCTCCTCGACCGGGAACGGCGCGGCCTGGCGCTGCTTGAGGAGCTCGACGAGTCGGGCGCCCTTTGCGAGCTGGGCACGCGAGGCCGGGTCGAGGTCCGAGGCGAACATGGCGAAGGCCTCCATCGCACGGAACTGCGCGAGGTCGAGCTTCAGACGACCGGAGACGTCCTTCATCGCCTTGATCTGCGCGGCGCCACCGACTCGGGAGACGGAGACACCCACGTCGATCGCGGGACGCACGTTGGCGTTGAACAGGTCGGCCTGGAGGTAGATCTGGCCGTCGGTGATGGAGATGACGTTGGTCGGGATGTAGGCCGAGACGTCGCCGGCCTTGGTCTCGATGATCGGCAGACCGGTCATCGAGCCCGCTCCGAGGTCGTCGGACAGCTTGGCGCAGCGCTCGAGCAGACGGGAGTGCAGGTAGAACACGTCACCGGGGTAGGCCTCGCGGCCCGGCGGGCGGCGCAGCAGCAGCGACACGGCGCGGTAGGCCTCGGCCTGCTTGGACAGGTCGTCGAACACGATGAGCACGTGCTTGCCGTCGTACATCCAGTGCTGGCCGATGGCCGAACCGGTGTAGGGCGCGAGGTACTTGAAGCCCGCCGAGTCGGACGCGGGGGCCGCGACGATCGTGGTGTACTCCAGCGCGCCGGCCTCCTCCAGGGTGCCGCGGACGGCAGCGATGGTGGAGCCCTTCTGGCCCATGGCGACGTAGATGCAGCGAACCTGCTGCTCCGGGTCGCCGGAGTCCCAGTTCTGCTTCTGGTTGATGATCGTGTCGACCGCGACCGTGGTCTTGCCGGTCTGGCGGTCACCGATGATGAGCTGGCGCTGGCCGCGACCGATGGGGGTCATGGCGTCGACGGCCTTGAGGCCGGTCTGCAGCGGCTGGTGCACCGACTTGCGCTGGACCACGGTGGGCGCCTGCAGCTCGAGGGCGCGGCGCTCGGTCGTCTTGATCTCGCCGAGGCCGTCGATCGGCTGGCCGAGCGGGTTGACCACGCGGCCGAGGAAGGCGTCACCGACGGGGACCGAGAGGACCTCGCCGGTGCGCTTGACCTCCTGGCCCTCCTCGATCTTGGAGAAGTCACCGAGGATGACCACACCGATCTCGTGGACGTCGAGGTTGAGCGCGAGGCCCAGCGTGCCGTCCTCGAACTCGAGCAGCTCGTTGGTCATGCACGACGGCAGACCCTCGACGTGCGCGATGCCGTCACCGGCGTCGCTGACACGGCCGACCTCTTCGCGGGAGGCCGTGCCGGGCTCATAGGACTGAACGAAGTTGTCCAGCGCGTCCCGGATCTCCTCCGGACGGATCGAAAGCTCCGTCATGTGATCTCTTCTCCTCGATTGCTGACCCGGTGGGCCGGGCCAAAGTCTGTGGTGTGGTCCAGCATCTTCAGTTGTGGTCAGGCCCAGTTGGTGCGGTGTGCCACGTTTGTCGTGGCGCTCGGGCGGTGGGTCAGCCGGCGATGTGCCGACGTGCTTCGTCCAGGCGCCGCAGCACGGTGCCGTCGACGACCTCGTCGCCGACCTGGACCCGGATGCCGCCGAGGACCTGCTCCTCGATGACGACCTGGAGCAGGACCGGCTTGCCGTAGATGCCCTGCAGCGCCGCGGACAACCGCTCGCGCTGCTGCTCGGTGAGGTCGGTCGCCGCCGTCACGACGGCGGTGATCTGCTCACGCCGCTTGGCCGCGAGTCCGAGGTAGAGCTCGAGCGTGCGGTCCAACTTGCGACCACGCGGGGACAGCACGGCCTGGCGGGCCAGGTGCACCGTCTCGTCTGCGGTCTTGCCGTCGAGCAGCTCGCTGACCACGCCGGCCTTGGCGTCGACGTCGCCCTGGCGGTTGGTCAGGCGGTCCCGCAGCTCGGGGTTGCCGGCCACGATGCGCTCGAAGCGGAACAGCTCGTCCTCGACCCTGTCGATCCGGCCGGCCTTCTCGGCACCGGCGAGGATCGACGTGACAGCGAGCTCCTCGAGGGTGTCGGACAGGTCGCGCTCGGTGGCCCAGCGCTGCCCGACGAGGTTCTTGACCACGACGATCGCCTCGGCCGAGACCTTGCCGTCGAGCAGGCGCTCGGCGAGCGTCTGCTTCTCGACCCCCTCGCGGGACGGGTCGGCGAGGGCGCGGCGCAGGGTGGCCGAGCCGTCGATGACTCCGACGACCGCGAGCAGCTGGTCACCGAGCACGCGACGGTCTGCCCCGCCGGCGAGCGCGGCGTCGAGCGCCTTGCTCCCAGCGATGGCGGCCGCACGCGACGATCCACGCATCAGGCGTCCTCCCCGACCTTCTCGGGCTGGATCTCTCCGGCCTCGAGCTCGGCCAGGAACCGGTCGACGATGCCCTTCTGACGGGTCTCCTCGTGCAGGGACTCACCCACGATGCGGCTGGCCAGGTCGGTCGACAGACGACCCACCTCGGCCCGCAGCGAGACGACCGCCTGCTGGCGCTCCGCCTCGATCTGCTTGTGGGCCGCCTCGGTGATGCGCGCCGCCTCGGTCTGAGCGTGACCGCGCATCTCGACCACGATGGCCGCACCCTGCTCGCGAGCCTCCTCGCGGATCCGCGCAGCCTCGGTGCGGGCCTCGGTCAGCTGGGCCTGGTACTGCTCCAGAGCCGCCTGGGCCTGCTGCTGGGCCTCTTCGGCCTGCTGCATCCCGCCCTCGATCGCGGCGGTGCGCTCGGCGTACGCCTTCTCGAGGTTGGGCACGACCTTGGTGGCCACGACCCAGTAGAGGATCGCGAAGGCGATGACGCCGAAGATCAGCTCACCCCAGAGGGGCAGGATCGGCAGGCGTTCGCCGGTCGTGTCCTCGGCGGCGGCCGCGACAACCACCTGCGTGATGCCGGTGAAGTGCTGCACGGGTTCTCCTAGTGCTGTGGTGCCAGGGGGCGTTGGGCTGGGTGGTTCGGCTTACTTGAAGACGAACGCGAGAACCAGACCGAAGATGGCCAGCGCCTCGGCAAGGGCGAAGCCGAGGATGGCGATGCCCTGGAGGACGCCGCGCGCCTCGGGCTGGCGGGCGACACCGTTGATGTAGGCGGCGAAGATCAAGCCGATGCCCACACCGGGGCCGATCGCAGACAGGCCGTAGCCGAGGATGGCGATGTTGCCAGTCATGTCAGAGGTCCTCTTTCGGTTATCAGATCCGTCGGCACCTCGCCGAGCGGGAGTTCGTGTGGCGTATTCAGTTGTGGGTCTGGCGGTCCTGCACCGAGCCGGTCGACGGCTCGGACGATCTCAGTGCTCGTCGGCGAGCGAGCCGGCGATGTAGGTCGCTGCGAGCAGCGTGAAGATGTAGGCCTGCAGGAACTCGATCAGTCCCTCGAAGGCGGTCAGCACGAAGGCCATGCCGAAGGAGCCGACACCGGCGACCTTCAGCCCCAGCCCGCCGTGGATCAGCATGTACTCGCCGCCGGTGATGAACAGCAGCAGGAGCATGTGCCCGGCGAACATGTTGCCGAAGAGTCGCAGCGCGAGCGTCAACGGGCGGGTCACGAAGTAGGTCAGCAGCTCGAGCGGGATGATCAGCACGTAGATGCCCTTGGGCAGCCCCGGCGGGATCATGTGCTTGACGTGTCCCCAGGCGCCGCTCTTCTTGATGCCGACGGCGTGGTAGATCACGAAGACCAGGAGGGTGAGCGCGATCGGGAAGCCGATGCGGCTCATCGTGGGGTACTGGATCGGCGGGATGATGCCGAAGAGGTTGTTGACCAGGATCAGCATGAACATGCTGAACAGCAACGGGACGAACTTCAGGAAGTCGTGGCTGCCGATGATGTCGCGGGCCACGCCGTTGCGCACGAAGTTGTAGGCGTTCTCGGTGACCCACTGACCCTTGCCCGGCACGACGGCCGCACGCTTGGTCGTGGCCACGAGGAACCAGGCGAGCAGTCCCACGGAGATGGCCAGGACCACCATCGGGCGGGTGATCGCGAAGTCGCCGTGCCCGATCAGGGGCTGGTAGAACTCGGCCGGCGTGGGGGCGTGGAAGCCCTCGCCCTCACCGCCCTCGGCAGCCAGGCTGATGGTGCCCAGCACGTTCAGACTCACAGGTTCTCCTTGAGCTTTGCGTTCGAAACAGTCCACGGGCCAACGAAGGCAGCGTTCACGCGCCCGGGCCCGGCATACACAGGGGGGAGCTGACCTGCGGAAGTCATTGCGTACCGTACCGGAACCACACGAGGTACAGCGACAGGGCCATCCCACCCACGATCCCCACGGCGACCAGCCAGGTCGTGCCCAGCCAGTGGTCCAGTCCCCACCCTGCCGCGCCGAACATCGCCGGTCCGGTGATGAGGTAGGACACGACGTTCCACATCCGTGCTTCGTCGAGTCGCTGATGACCCGAGTCGGCCTGCTGCAGCGGCGTCTGCCGGGACTCCGGCGACGGCCGCGAGGACGGTGTGGTCACGGTGAGCTCCAATGGTCATGTGGCCGAGCCCCCATCCTGCCCGGTTTCCTGCGGTGCGTCGAAAGCAAGCCTGCGGGAACGGACGAAGGCGATCACCTGGAACACCTGCCACACCAGTGCGACCGCCAGGACGGCCACACCGAAGGCGGTGCCGTCCAGCCAGGTCGCGTCCTGCAGGGCGATGATGACGAGCAGCAGGAAGATCATCTGGCCCATGAAGACGGCCAGGGCGCTGGCGAGGAAGCGCAGCGGATCGGAGGCGCCACCCAGCCGGCGCATCACGAGCAGGCCCAGAGCGAAGAAGATGATGGCGATCGTGAAGCCGAGGCCGGCCCCGAGGGCTGCCTTGCCACCGCCCACGACGGCTGCCACCACGACGGCGACCGGTCCCACGGCCAGGGTCGGGAGGAAGGCCCCACGCAGCATCACCGCGAACGGGTCGCGGTCGGTGTGCGGAGCTGCGCTCATCGGTCTGGCCTGCCTGATTCGTCGGGGCTGCGGTGCCTGGCGAAAGGGGTGGTCTGCACCCTCCTTGGGGTGCTTGTGAAAGGTATCACAAGCGTTTGGACCCCGCTACCGGGGGTCCGCGCCAGAATGCCGCCGCACCGCATCCGGCACCGATTTCCTTGGCTGCGAGGGGATCCGGGCACCGGTAGCCTGCCGACATGTCAGCAACTCCCCCGAGCGGTGACGCCCTCGTGGGCCGTTTCGTCCGCCTCGACGTGATGGCGCCCGACGACGCCGAAGGACTGCACGCGGTCTATACCGACCCGGCCGTCTACACCCAGGGCTTCATCATGCGACCGCCGCCGGCCGACCTCGCCGCCACCCGCACCGACACCGCCCAGAACATCGCGGCGCGCACTGCCGGCCGCACGGCATACACGGTCCGGCTCACCGGCGAGGGCGGGCTCGGCGAGGCCGGCACCGTCGTGGGCACCTCCTCGCTCGGCGACGTCGACCTCCAGAACGAGCGGGTGCACCTCGGCTGGACGATGTACGCCTCGCGGTGGTGGGGCACCCAGGTCAACCCCGAGTGCAAGCTGCTGCTGCTCGGGCACGCGTTCGACTGCGGGTTCGGGCGGGTCAAGATCCAGACCGACGCGGTCAACCTGCGCTCCCAGGCGGCCATCGCCAAGCTCGGCGCCACGCGTGAGGGCATCCTGCGACGGCACACCAAGCGCGCTGATGGCAGCTTCCGCGACACGGTCGTGTTCAGCGTGCTGGCGCCGGAGTGGCCGTCCGTCCGGGCCGGCCTCGAGCAACGACTGGGTATGCCGGGCGGCTAGCCGGCGGGGTCAGTTCATCGTGGGGCGGTGGCCCGGGACGGACCAGCGGGGCAGCCAGATGGTCAGCACACCGGTGACGACGACGGCGGCGAGCACTCCCCCGCCGGCGACCCACGCGTCGTCGATGAAGATGAAGCTGACCGAGCCCATCGCGGCAACCGCGGCCCACAGCCAGAGGAGGATCACCGCGCGGCGGTGACCGTGGCCGAGCTGGAGCATCCGGTGGTGCAGGTGCTGCTTGTCCGGGTGCCACGGCCGCTCGCCGCGGCGCGTGCGACGGACGACAGCCAGCAGGATGTCGACCAACGGCAACAGGATGATCGCGGCGGGGACGACCAGTGGCAGCAGCGTCGCGGCGACCGGGTTGGTGCTCACCTGGGCGGGGGTCACGTTGCCCGTGGTGGAGATCGTGGCCGCGGCCAGCAGCAGTCCGAGCAGGAGCGCACCGGAGTCACCCATGAACAGCCGGGCCGGGTGGTAGTTGTGCGGCAGGAAGCCCACGCAACAGCCGATCAGCGCTGCCGAGATGAGGGTCGCGGACGAGAACACGTTGGGGGGGTCGTAGCTGCGGGAGATGCCGTAGCTGTAGATGAAGAACGCTGCCCCCGCGATGACGACCACACCCGCCGCGAGCCCGTCGAGCCCGTCGATGAAGTTGACCGCGTTGGTGAACAGCACGACGGCGAAGACCGTCAGCCCCACCATGATCGGCTGCGGGAGAACCGTGACCCCGCCGATCGGCAGCTGGTAGAGCAGCACGCCGCTGAACGCCATGATCCCCGCGGCGATCATCTGGCCGCCCATCTTGGTCAGCCAGTCCATCTCGCGGATGTCGTCGATCGCGCCGATGACACAGACGAGACCGGCTCCCACCAGCACCCCCCGCAGCTCCGGCCCCAGGCGGAAGACCTGGCCGAGGAACGGCAGGTGGCTCGCCGCGACCATCGACGCGGCGAACCCCAGGTAGATCGCCACGCCCCCGAGCCGCGGGATCGGCGTCGAGTGCACGTCGCGGTCACGCACCGGCGTGAAGGCGCCAGTCCGCACCGCGATGGCGCGCATCAGCGGCGTCGCGGCATACGTGATCACCGCGGCGACCATCAGGACGAGGAGGTACTCGCGCACCTAGGGCGTGTCTCCAGATCTCGGGTGGGTCGGGACCCAGGTGGGTCGGGACTCAGGCTCGAGCGTAGGCCGGAAAGCGGGTCACGAGGTCCGTGACGCCCGCGCGGACCTCCTTGGAGACCGTGTGGTCGGGATCGGCGTCGCCCTGGGTGACCGCCTTGGCGATGAGCTCGGCGATCTCGCGCATCTCGCCGGTGCCCATGCCCTGGGTGGTCACGCAGGGGGTGCCGACGCGGATGCCGCTGGCGATGTTGGGCTTCTGCGGGTCGAACGGGATGGCGTTCTTGTTGAGGACGATGCCCGCGGCGTCGGCCCGCGCCTCGGCGTCAGCGCCCGTGACACCGACGCCCTGGAGGTCGTGCAGGCTCAGGTGGGTGTCCGTGCCGCCGGTCGTGGGGCGGATCCCCCGCTCCCCCAACGAGGTCGCGAGCACGGAGGCGTTCTCGATGACCTGCTTGGCGTAGGCCTGGTACTCGGGGGTCGCGCACTCCTTGAAGTTGACCGCCTTGGCAGCGATGGTGTGCATCTGCGGACCGCCCTGCATCATCGGGAAGACGGCCTTGTCGAGCTTGGCTGCGTGCTCCTCCTTGCAGACCAGGGCACCAGAGCGCGGTCCGCGCAGCACCTTGTGGGTCGTGAAGGTGACGACGTCGGCGTGCGGGACGGGGCTGGGGATCGCCTTGCCGGCCACCAGTCCGATGAAGTGGGCGGCATCGACCCAGAAGATCGCGCCGATCTCGTCGGCCAGCCTGCGGAAGAACTCGAAGTCGATGAGGCGCGGGATCGCCGAGCCGCCGGCGAGGATCACCTTGGGCCGGTGCTCCTTGGCGAGACGCTCGACCTCGGCGTAGTCGATGTCCTCGGACTGCTTGTCGACGCCGTAGTGGACGGCGTTGAACCACTTGCCCGAGAACGAGACCTTGGTGCCATGGGTGAGGTGGCCGCCCATCGGCAGGGCCATCGCGAGGATGGTGTCGCCGGGCTGCATGAAGGCGCCGTAGACCGCCTGGTTGGCGCTGGCGCCGGAGTGCGCCTGGACGTTCGCGTGGTCGGCGTCGAACAGGGACTTGCATCGCTCGATGGCGAGGGTCTCGGCCTTGTCCACCTCGGAGCAGCCGCCGTAGTAGCGGCGACCCGGGTAGCCCTCGGCGTACTTGTTGGACAGCGTGGAGCCCAGCGCCGTGAGCACCTGGGGGCTCGACATGTTCTCCGACGCGATCAGCTGGAGACCTCCGCGGATGCGGTCGAGCTCGGAGACGAGCACCCCCGCGATCTCGGGGTCGAACGACTCGAGGGCACCGAAGTCGGAACCGTAGAAGGTGTCAGCGCTCATGGGTGTCTCCTGGGAGGGGGCTGTCGACGGTGGGATCCGCAGGCAACTCTATTGCCTCGCCGTCCGCCTCCTCCGGGGTGCCCGGCGCCTCGTCCTCAGGGGTGCCCGGCGCCTCGTCCTCAGGGGTGCCCGGCGCCTCGTCCTCGTCCTCGGTCTCGAGCACGGCCTTGATCTGCTCGAGGCTGACGGCTCCCGCCCTGAGCAGGACGAAGTCCTCGCCGGTGCAGTCCAGGATGGTCGACACCTCGGTGCTCGTGGTCGGCCCGCCGTCGAGGTAGACGGTGACGGCCGCACCCAGCTGGGAGGCGGCCGCCGTGACCGTGGTGGCGGCCGGCTGGCCCGTGAGGTTGGCGCTGGTCACCGCCATCGGTCCCACCTCGCTCAGCACGGCGAGCGCGATGTCGTCCTGAGGCATCCGCAGCGCGACGGTCCCGTTGGTCTCGCCCAGGTCCCACATGAGCGAGGACTGGGCCTTGAAGACCAGCGTGAGCGGGCCGGGCCAGAACTCACGGATCAGGTCCCGCGCCCAGGCCGGTACGTCGGTCGCCAGCCCGTCGACCGTGCGAACGCTGGGCACCAACACGGGCGGAGGCATCTCGCGCCCCCGTCCCTTGGCGGCGAGCAGGGACGCCACGGCCTCGGCCGAGAACGCGTCGGCGCCGACTCCGTAGACGGTGTCCGTGGGCAGGACGACGATCTCGCCCGCACGGACCGCCTCGACGGCCCTGGCGACGCCCTCGACACGGCCCTCTTCGGTGCTGCAGTCATAGACGGGGCTCATGTCGTCAGCCTAGGACCCGTCCCAGGTCAGTACGTCAGGTGGCTGAGGGCAGGGGCGCACGGGCGGCGGGACCATGTCGAGATGAGCGAGACCACCACCACACCCCCGACGACGCCACCGACCACTGACGAGCTCGCCGAGCGGATCTTCGGTGCCCTGCTCGGCACCGTCGACATCGTGTCCATCTACCTCGGGGACCGGCTCGGGTGGTACCGCAGCCTCGCCGCTGACGGACCGGCCACGGCACCGGCCCTCGCCGAACGCACCGGCACCCACCCGCGGTACGCGCGCGAGTGGCTCGAGCAGCAGGCAGTCACCGGCCTGCTGACCGTTCAGGAGCCGGGCCGCTCCGAGACGGGGCCCGAACCCGCCGACGCACGCGTCTACTCGATCCCGCCTGCCACCCAGGAGGTGCTGACCGACGAGGCGAGCCTGAGCTACCTTGCTCCCCTGGCCCGCATGTTCGGAGCCGTGGGGCCGCAGCTCGGCGGGTTGCTGGACGCCTACCGTCTCGGTGGCGGGGTCAGCTGGGACCAGCTCGGGGCCGATGCCCGCGAGTCCCAGGCTGACGCCAACCGGCCCTGGTACGAGCTGCGCCTCGCGGACGCGCTCGCGGGCGTCCCTTCCGTGCACGATCCCCTCTCGGCGCCCGGGGCCGCCATCGCCGATGTCGGCTGCGGGGCCGGCTGGTCCAGCATCGCGCTGGCCAAGGCCTATCCGGGCGCCACGATCCACGGCTTCGACATCGACGCCCCGTCGGTGGCGATGGCCACGGCCAACGCCACCGCGCAGGGCGTGTCCGACCGAGTGACCTTCACAGCAGGTGACGCCGCAGGGATGCCGGCGGAGCGGTTCGCCGCGGCGTTCGCCTTCGAGTGCGTCCACGACATGCCGCGGCCTGTGGAGGTGCTGGCCGCGGCACGTGCGTCGTTGGCTCCGGGCGGCTTCATGGTCGTCATGGACGAGGCGGTGGCAGAGGAGTTCGCTCCGGACGGCGACGAGCTCGAACGCATCATGTACGGCTTCAGCCTGCTGGTCTGCCTCCCGGACGGCATGTCCGGCCGCGACAGCGCAGGCACCGGCACGGTGATGCGACCCTCGACCCTTCGCCGCTACGCCGAGCAGGCCGGGTTCAGCTCCTTCGAGGTCCTGCCGGTCGAAGACTTCGGGTTCTGGCGGTTCTATCTGTTGAAGTGACCAGCCTGTTGAGGTGACACGAGTCTTTGATGGATCGACCCTGTCAGGGCGTGTGTCGAGTCCGGGGACATCTGGGACACCTGATGTCTTGGGACATGTGAGACACGGCTGCTGACCGCCTCGTGGGGCACCAGGTGCGCTATGGCTGGTGTCATGGCGAGATCGGCGGCTCGGATGAAGATGCTCGATGCGGCGTTG